>DATKTT010000196.1:0-25621 GCA_035530955.1 Williamwhitmania sp.
TCATTTTGTATTAGGGTTCATAAAAAAGGCCCGCAGTTTCCTGCAGGCCCTTGTTTATATGTGGTTTTTTAAATCATTTCACATTTTCATCCAAGCCTGCAGATTTTCGTGCGCTTCTTTGAATTATACATACCCTTAGTATTTACACCAGTGGTTGGCATAATGTGCTGGGTATACTTGCGCTTATTCTGTAACTTGGTAACCATTGCTCTTGTGAATTAATATGCAATAGTAACTCTTTTTTCTATAATTGGTTCATCCCGCATATTTTTTTACTGTTAAATTATTTGAATATTGTTGTAAGGATTAGATTATTAATGTGATGGTGTATTTTGTTTTATAGTGTAACATGTGAATTATATTGCAGGCCTATGGTTATATTTATGCACAATCAAAACCTCTAGAACAAAAAAGAGGCTGTCGTTTCGGACAGCCTCCTTGTATTTTATAAAAAGGTTTGATTAGAAACCTATGTTGAAGCCGAGGTTGTATTGCAAATAGGAAATTTTGGCATCCTCAATCTTGCCAAGGTTGTGGTAACCAACACCAAGGTTGAACCACTTAATCTTAAGACCAAGCTCAAGACCACCGCCAAGCTTCGACTTTGTGATATATTCAGAAGCATAGTTTCCAAGACCATCTGAATAAATGGAACCATACTTAGTCATATACATACCGGCCATAACTGCTGCGTAAGGACGAACCTTGGTCTCAGTCATATAGTATACACCTTTTAGCAAAATTGCACTTATCTTGGTTGCATCTATACTTACTCCTTCTTGGCTTATTCCTACAAAAGTCGAGCTATTGTATTCCAAGCCTGCAGCTAACTTTGAGGTAAAGTTGTAGGTGCCGTTGAGGTAACCATCAACACCACCGTCAAAACCTTGTTTTAGGTCACCCATAGGGCTTCCAAAGCCAGCACCAAAACCAATGTTCCACTTGTTGTCTTGTGCATTTACAGTGAGCACGGTAGCCACAAAAAGTAGCGTGTAAAGAATTCTTTTCATAAAAAATTAAGTTTGGGTTAATAAATTCAAGACGAAAGTATAACAAGAATTTTAATTTACAAATAGATTTTTGAGTTGTTTGTTGATTGGTGAATATGTTAAGAAACATAGATCATAAAGTTGTAAAAAATAAATATTGTAATTAAAATACGCGCGAGTATTTTTAGGCATTCTTATTATAAATATCAATAATTTTGTCAAAAATATGTTGCTGTTTAGTATTTGTTAATAGCTGATGATGTAGCGTTATTGTTTATTCAAATATATTATCGTATCTAAAGGCTATTAATCTAGTGGTAAGTCCAACAACAGCAAACGGAAGTGTGCAGTAGGGGTGCAAAATGGCCATATTCAGAATATTCCAGAGAATATAATAGGTGCTTAGTGATTATAAGAGTTCCTCCAACAAAGGCATTCTCTTATATGTTTTGGCAAATTCCGGCAATAAACCCTTGCTGGTATTGTTGTTTCACCACATACAATTACCGAAACAAATATTGCAGTAACTTAGCAGAAATATCAATTTATTTTGTGGATTAACAGCTTTCTTATAACTCTAAATACAATTCTAAGAAATCGAGTAGTACTAAAATTCTTTATCTATGAAGAAGATAGTAAGCGATGGTAGCCTAGTGGCCAGATGCGGCCTTTACTGTGGTGCATGCCGCTCATACCTGAAGGGCAAGTGCCCCGGATGCACAGAGAATGTTAAAGCCAGTTGGTGCAAGGTTCGCTCTTGCTGTATAGAAAACAGCTATGCCTCCTGCGCCGATTGTAAATCATTCGCTAACCCATTGGAGTGCAAACTCTACAACAATTTCATTGCCCGCATTTTTGGGTATCTATTCAATTCGGATAGGAATGCATGCATTACCATGATTAAGCAGAAGGGATACGACGGTTTTGCAAGCTACATGGCAGAGAATGGGCGACAATCCATTACAAGGAAATAATAGAATAGGGAGTTTGGAGGTAAGTTGTTCCATCATGGGCTACATTGCATCAGCACGCGGGCAGCTTAGGTGCGTCACTTTCTGTTAATAGAGGTGGGCTAATAAAAAAGCAACGAATCACTGCAATTAACCCTGATATTTTTCTAAATTTGCACCCCTTTTTCATAAAGGATTCAGGCTTGCAGTATATACTAGTTTAATGCCATAATTCGTTGATAGCAAAAGATTTCACACAAGGTAACATTACCCGCCAGATTATTATGCTGGCCCTACCCATCATGGGAACAGCCTTCATTCAGATGGCCTACAGCATGACCGATATGATCTGGATTGGTCATGTTGGGAGCAAAGCTGCTGCGGCAGTTGGAGCCGCTGGGTTTTTTCTATGGCTTGGAAACTCTTTGTTCTATACAACTAAAGTTGGCGCTGAGGTGGGCATTTCTCAGAGTTTAGGTGCCAAGGATAGGGTTCGTGCAGCACAATTTGCCTCCCAATCGATGATCATTAGTGTATTGACGTCTATCGTATACGGTGCTTTACTCCTTGTATTCGCTGTCCCTCTCATCGATTTTTTCAGATTTACAGATGCTTCTGTTGCCTCAGATGCTGTAGGATACCTCAAGATTATTGCTTTTGGGATGCTTTTCACCTTTTTAAATGGAACTTTTTCGGGAATTTACAACGGAAGTGGTAAGTCGAAAATCCCCTTTTATGCTAATGCAGTTGGACTTATAATTAACATTGTGCTTGACCCCATTTTTATTTATGGGTTTGGACCATTTCCCCGCATGGAGGTGGCTGGTGCAGCCATGGCTACTGTAATCTCTCAGGCCATCGTAATGCTCATTTTCATTATCAATTTAACCGATAGTAAATCTCCTTTCCCTGAGCTATTTAAGAAATTACAGCTACATGGAGAGGTTGCATGGAAAGTTATTAGGATTGGATTTCCTGTAACGCTTCAAAGTGGGTTGTTTGCCTTTTTTGCCATGATTATAGCCCGAATCGTTTCCGGTTGGGGTGAGCTGGCAGTTGCAGTTCAGAGCGTTGGCGCTCAAATTGAGGCAATATCGTGGATGACAGCCAGTGGATTTTCCACCGCCTTGTCCAGTTTTATTGGCCAAAACTATGGAGCACGCCAGTTTCAGCGAATCCGACAGGGTTATTACAGAACGCTGGGTATTACCATGACCATTGGCGTTTTTACGACACTAGCCTTCGTCCTTTTTGGAGATACCATATTTGGATGGTTTATTCCAGAACCCAACGCCATGCACGAAGGGGGCATCTATTTAAAGATTCTTGGAGCTTCTCAGCTCTTTATGATACTGGAGATAACCACAGCAGGTGCTTTCAACGGTACAGGGAAAACCATGCCACCATCCATTGTTGGCATTCTATTTACAGGCCTTCGAATTCCACTTGCCATAGCCCTTACTGCAGTTGTGGGTCTTTCTGGTGCATGGTGGAGCATCAGCATTTCAAGCGTGGTTAAGGGGGTTGTTCTTTTTGTTTGGTTTGCCTTTTTCTTGATGAGGCTTCCCATCGAGCGCGCAAAGTTGACCATCCCACAAAAATTGTTTATTCACCTAATTCCATCGCGAATGCGCCAATCAATTATTGAGGGAACCAACGATTGATCAAGGTTTTATTGAAGAATATACCTAAAGGATTACGGCCTTCGATTTTCTTCTATTTACCAACCACACTCCAAACAGTACGATCGCAATATTAAAAACAGCAAAGAGAGTAACCGATTCGCCATCGGCAAGTCCCCAAAATATTGCAAATACAGGAATTATGTAGGTTGTAGAGGTGGCAAATAGTGCGCTGGTGTGCCGAATTAGGTTGTTGTAGATAAAGAGCGAAAGCACTGAGCCAAAAGTTGCCAAGGTAAGTGTGGCTGCAAGACTGGGCCAAAAGTGCGGCGATTGATACGCACCACTCAAGTTGGTGCAAAATAGGATAATCCCAGCGGGTGGTCCTATGAGCATAAAGGCCAACGAAGTGATCTCAATTCCATTCATTCCCTTCAGCTTAACCTTCACCTCATTGGCATTAATGCCATAGCCAAAGGTGGCAATTACAACATAAAGCCCATACACGTTTACGTTTTCCAAAAAATCGAGCCTTCCCTCCGAAACAAGCCCAATGGCACCAATAAGTCCTATAGCAATGCCGAGGTATTGGTTTTTTGCTGGTTTGCTCTGGTAGAAAAAAATGCCAACAATTAGGGTAAAAAGCGGTGCAAGGCTGTTCAGCATGCCAGCTAAGGAGCTGGTTATTTGGGTTTCGGATAGCGTGAATAGAAAGGCAGGGAAAAACACTCCTGCATAGCCTACAATGGCCAGGTGAACGATATTCTGCTTGTTTACCTTACGGATATGCCTAAGAAAAACAGGAATCAACACTAGAAACGAGAAGAAAACCCTAATGGCGGCCACTTGAATATCGGTAAAGGCTTGAAGCCCCTTTTTCATGAGTATAAAGGAGCTGCCCCAAATAAGCGCTAGGAGCAAAATGGAAGCCCATTGCCAACGTTTCTTCGAAAGGTCAAATGCCATGTGGAAATTTTTAACAAAGATCACATTTCTGAGGCAAAGTTTAATCCTAACCCAAATTAATTGTCACCGAAGTGCTGTAAGACGTATGAAGATGTGTGTAGAAATGGCCTTTTGCTCCATATTTTTCGATGTTTACTCAACTATATTTATCTATCTTTGTTAATCCGCTTTTATAAAGGATTATATCGCATTGGCATGAGCAATAAAACGGGTGTTTCATTGGGTGAGATTCACTCAAGCATTGATACCACAATTACGAAAGGTTATTGGCGACGGCTGCTTGCATTTCTAGGCCCGGCATACCTCGTTAGCGTTGGTTACATGGATCCAGGTAACTGGGCAACCGATATAGCCGGTGGAAGCCAGTTTGGCTACACACTTATTTGGGTGTTAATGATGTCCAATATAATGGCCATCCTGCTCCAGTCGCTGAGTGCCCGTTTGGGTATAGTGCGAGGACTCGATCTTGCCCAAGCATCGAAGGAATACTACCCGCCATTTATCAACATAATTCTTTATGGATTAGCGGAGACTGCCATTGTGGCTTGTGACCTTGCCGAGGTGTTGGGTATGGCCATTGGTTTGAACCTTCTTTTTGGGCTACCTCTTATTTACGGGGTATTAATTACCTTTCTCGACACCTTCCTTCTCATGTTTCTGATTAATCGAGGCATGAGGGTAATGGAAGCCTTTATTTTGGCCTTGATTTTGATTATTGGTGTTGCCTTTTTGGTGGAAATGATTTATGCCCAGCCGATTGCTGGAGAGTTGATTAAAGGTTTTGTTCCAATACTTCCCAACGACGCTGCTCTCTACATTGCCATTGGAATAATTGGGGCTACAGTAATGCCCCACAACCTATACTTGCACTCCTCACTTGTTCAAACAAGAAAATTTAATAGCGATAAAGCTTCTATTAAGCAGGCAATTAGGTTCAATATTATCGATTCTGTTGTGGCGCTTAACCTTGCTTTTTTTGTCAATGCGGCTATTCTAATTTTAGCTGCCTCGGCTTTCTATAAAAATGGGCACTTCGACGTTACCGAAATTGAGCAGGCATATAAGTTTCTTGCACCCTTACTGGGATCTCATCTGGCACCAATTCTGTTTGCGGTTGCCTTGATTGCTGCCGGACAAAGTTCTACCATCACCGGAACCCTTGCCGGGCAGATCGTGATGGAAGGCCATATCAACCTCCGAATTCGCCCTTGGCTACGACGCATTATCACCCGCTCCTTGGCCATCATTCCTGCAGTGTTGGTGATTGTGCTAATGGGGGAGAGCTATACCGGTAAGCTGCTTGTTTTTAGCCAGGTTGTGCTAAGCTTACAGCTGGGTTTTGCAGTGGTACCTCTAATCCATTTTGTTAGCTCCAAGGAGAAGATGGGGACTTTTGCCATCAGAAAGCACGTAGTTATTGTATCGTGGCTGATTGCGGTAATAATCCTAAGCTTAAATATTAAGCTGGTCTTGGACGAAATTCATGGCTGGTTGTTAACCGCCTCGCACCCACTGTTAATATGGTTAACCGTGGTTCCAGTAGTCTTCTTCTTTGGGTTGATAATGCTATTTATTACCTTTGGACCATTGTTTGTGAAACGTCGTCAGAAAATGGCACTGATACCCCACGAGGTTATTCCGCTTAAGCTCGAGTTGAAGCCGGAATTCAAACGAATAGCGCTCGCGTTGGATTTTACCCACTCCGATGCCGATGTTATCAACTATGCCATTAGTACGGGACGTGATGAGGCAGCATACCTGCTTATGCATGTTGTTGAGTCGGCCGGAACATTTGTTTTCGGAAGCGATATCCAGGACTTGGAAACCCAGCAGGATACGGCCCACTTAGAGGGTTACGCCGAGGAACTTAAGGCACAAGGCTACCGAGTTGAAACCTTGGTAGGGTTTGGCAGTCCAAAACATGAAATACCACGGCTAGTTTCCGAATTTAATGCCGACCTTTTAGTCATGGGGGCGCACGGTCATAGCCAGATTAAGAAGATAATATTTGGGCAAACCGTAAACTTTGTGAGAAGGAAGTTGCGCATCCCGGTTCTTGTGGTGCGACATGGGTCGGTAAAAAATAGTTAAAAAAAAGGGAGGTGATGCCTCCCTTTTTTTACTAGTTGTGGTTACAGGAGTGACCTTCTCCATGGTGATGATCGTGATCACCATCGTGGTTATGGTTGCAGTTGGCTTCGCTACCTTTTTGATCACCACTTAGAAACTGATGCAGCACCGCTTCAACATTGCCTGAATAGCCTGCATGAACGATGATGCCACTTCCGGCAAGGGTGTTGACAGCACCTTGCCCAATGTTTCCTGCCAGCATAGTATCAACGCCTTTTTCCTTAAGCACTGAGGCTATGTTCGATTTGCAGCCACAGCCATTTGGGGAGGCAACTACCTCTTTTTCGGCAATGGCATTGCTGGAGTCGATGGAGTAAACCGTGAAATACTCACAGTGGCCAAAATGGCCATCCACCATGTTCCCATTTGAGGGTAATGCAACTTTTTTCATTTGTTTTCAATATTATTAGAGAGTTGTTTTATTAAAGGTAATCAAGTGTTTATCGGGGCAATTACAGCCTTGAAGGCCACAATGCTTACATGGTAAGGTTGGCGATTCAATGCTAAGCTTTTTCCCAGAAATAAGCGCCTCAGCCACCTTTTTTCGGGCTTCAGCCAAAATTCGCCCAAAAGTAGCTCTCGATACTCCCATTTTTTCGGCGGCAGCCTCGTGATACAAGCCTAAAAAATCTGCTGACCTAATCGCATCAAGCTCATCGAGTTCCAGATGAATAGTGGTAAGCTTCCTTCTCTCACACCCAATAGGGGTAAAGCCTGCTACAGTAGGCTCGTTTGATACTATTCTACAGCATTTCTTTCTGGGCATATGCTCAATATTCGGGTTGCAAATATAAGCATATGCTCATAATAATTGCATTAATCATGAATTATTTTGAATTACGGAGAGTGCATTTCCCCTCGCTTACAGCGTGGAGTCTCAATTATTTGTAGTTTTCATCCTGTTCCTCTGGATGCAAGAACGTTCGCGGCATCTCCGCTTTTACTTCAATTATTTTCCCGGTAACTGGATGTGGGAATTGCAGGTAGTAAGCAAATAGCCTGATTTGACGCTTGAACTTACTGCTGGCACCATATCGGTAATCGCCCACTATGGGACATCCAATGTCGGACAGATGTACCCTAATCTGGTTCTTCCTTCCGGTATCGAGCTTTACCTCGAGCAGGTAGTAGGGAGACACCTCTTTTACTAACCGATAGTTTGTTATTGCAAGTTTTGCCTCTGGCGATTTTCTTCCAGAGTATACTTTCAGGCTTTTGGGATGCTCATGTAACCAGCTTTCCACAACGCCTTCTGCAACTTTTGGTGGATTCTCCACCAGTGCAAAGTATAGCTTCTCCACACTCTTCCAGTTGTCCTTTAGCTTATCTTGGATGGCAATACTCTTGGCGAAAATTAGCAAACCGGCTACCTCCCTGTCGAGCCTGTGAACCACAAAAATGCGCTCCCTTCCCTTTGAAGCATTGGTTATAAAGCTGCCTAAAATTCCAACAAATGACTTACTATTTTCCTCCCCAACTCCATGGGTGAGCAAGCCTGCTGGTTTCTGAGCAACAAGAAGAAAATCGTCTTCGTAAAGTATTGGAAATGGCGGTGCCGACCGTCTGGCCGGTTGTTTTTCCCTCTCAAGCGTTACTTCATCTCCCGGATTTACAATTTGTCTTGGGTTGTTGTTTGCTTTTCCATTAATATGAATGGTGGCGTATTCAACTATTTTTTTTGCTTTCGACTTTGAGCCTAGGTTTAACTTTTGCATCACTAGGTCGAAAAGTGTGATGGGAGCTTCCGTGGATAGCTTCATTATTATCTCATTTTTTTACAAAATTAGTAAAATGGAGCAGGTTATGGTTGAGTGGCATTGTAATGTCAGAATAAAAAAACCGGTTGTTAGACCGGCTTTTTAAATAGAAGACAGGGTAAATGTTTACTATGGTTGACTTTTAATAAAGAAGTAAAGTCCATAGATGCTGCTGTAAGGCATCACTTTTCCATTGTAGGAGAGGCTGTCGTAATTGTAGTAAGTGCAACATCCGTCATTTACAATCTTACAATCAAAATAAATCGTGTCGGTTTCGGTTTGGCTAAGATGCAAATAAAATGTTTTGATATTGTCACCAGCACTCACCTTGGAGATATCTGTGGTGTAAATATAGTTTCCAAAGTAGTTTGAATTGCCGATTGTAAAATTGACAGGTTCTTGAACATTATTTTTGAGGTAGTAGAGCTGGATGGAGTCTGGAATGTAAGTGCTGTCGTTAATCATGCTCGTGCCAGTGGGCGAAGGAAACAGGGTGAAAACAAATGGAGTGGGGTACGAATTACAATAGGTGCAGTTATTGTTATCCATACAGGAAGAGCTAATAATTGCAACCATACCTAGCAAAGGGAGAATTTTTTTCATGGCATTATTGGTTTTAGGGTCTTGCTAAAATAATGCAAATATTATACCGCAACTTAGGTATTGGGAATTTCAACCTTGGAAAAGCTAAAATTAAGCGTAATAAAGTAATTCTTTACCGAATATTTTCAGCCAAAGGCTTAAGTAATTACTGGCTAGCTGTAGATAAGCGCCACGATTTTTTCAAGCCACTTTGAATCTATTTCATCAAACGACCCAAGCTCGCTGCTATCCACGTCCATTACGCCAACAATATTGCTTTCGGAGTTAAATACAGGTACAACAATTTCTGACTTCGACCTTGAGTCGCATGCAATATGGCCTGGAAACAGCTCAACATCCTCAACCATAATTGTCTTCCCTTGGTTGATACCAGCCCAGCAAACCCCAACGTCTGTTTTAAGTTCCATGCAGGCAACCGGTCCTTGATAGGTGCGTACAATGAGATTTCGTTCGGGAGTTAGGCAATAAAATCCACACCAGAAGAAGTAGTCCAACTTGTGCTTGAGTACCGCAGAAATGCTACACATTCGGGCAGTTGGGTCTTGCGACTTTTTTACCAGTTCCGTCAGTTGATCGTAAATGCGGGAGTAGCGTGAATCTTTTTTCTTTGTGTCCATGGTAAAACATTATGAGCAATAGACAACAAAAGTAGCCAAAGGTTCATCAGCACCAAAAAATCTTTTTGAAGTTGTTTTGCATACGGCCGCATAAATCCATTATCCAGTAGGGTATTTACCTGCAATCCATCTTTGACAATCGAGCGCTTCGTATTCGCTCTTCAAATTAGTAGATTAAAGGTATTAGCCTCCATGTTTTTTTCATATAGGACATATAGGCGGGTATCTCCTTTTTGAGTAATGATTCCTCTATGGTAATTTTTGAAACCAGATCAGCGACTAGCAGCACCATAAAGCTTGCTTTTAACGCTGTTGGATGTTGAAGGGAAATGGGGGCAGTGAAGAGCAAAACCGCCAAATACATGGGATGACGAATCCATCGATATGGACCATTAATTTGGAGCTCCAGCCCTTGGCGTGGAATTGGAAAAATGGAGACGTTATAAACCCCAACCACCTGAATAGCCCATATTCCAAGAATAAGGCTAGACATCTGTGTAAGCAACAGAATTACATTGCCAAGGGTGAATATGGGACCTGCAACAATAAGGGCTCCAATTAGAAGAAATTGAACCGCTGTAGATATTTTTCCTATTTTTTTCATTCAACTACATGTAGCCAAGTGCTAGAGCGATAAACCCTAATCCACTAATTACCCCATTAACAAGAATTGCAACCTTTATGTTTTGTGTCTTCTGAAAAGCATAGGTAATTAAAAATGCAGTTGGGGCGGAGGCAATAAGGAAGTTAAGGCCCAGCGGCAGACGGAAAATTAACCACAGCAGGCCATTGATAAGCCATGTTCTTTTTCCAAATTTTGCCTGCTGCCGAGGAAAGAGGTAGCCTCTCCAAAATAGTTCTTCACTCAATAGGTTGAAAAGGAATAGTGGCAAGCAAGCCAACATAATCCAGCTATCCTCAGGGGCCAAGGAATGCAGCTGCAAAAGCGCAGGTTGTGGTGAGAAATGTTCAATGTTGTTTTTACTTATAAAGATGAACACCATCGTGAGAATAGCCGAAAGCATTATGCTCAGGAAAACCCATATCCAATCTTCTCCCTTCAACTTCCTTATTCTTAATCGATGTTTCAGCTGATGGTAGGTGAAGCTCTTTAATTCTGTTTTTACCAGAATCAGTGTCAACAATAACAAGGGCAAGAATACAGCAATTCCGGTTGAGAGATACCACGCAAGTGGGGTAGGGGTTGCTGCAAATTGGGCTACCATTCTCGGTAAAAAGTATTGCATTGCAAACCACATTGCTGCTGTTGTAGCACCTAGAAAAACTATGGAAATGCCAATACCCGTTGGCTTAACCGAAGATCGTTCTTTGTTATTGCTTTTCATATATTCAGGTATTTATGCTAGGTTAATCATTTTAGGCGATAATTAAGACCTTGTTAATCCGTTTATCCAGCAAAAATGAGCTAGCAGGTTATTGGTTGAAGTTCGTAGTTTCAATTTTATTATATCTCTGTAAATCAAAAGTTATTGGTTTTATTGGGCTGTGGTTTCGGATTCCAGTATTTAAATGAAAGAATGGCTAGCTCTCGAATTAGGATCCACTGTAACGCTAGAGTGATAATAGCCGTCGTAATAATGGCGGCAATGGTCACCCAAAAGGAGGAGCTGAGGTGAATGCCCAATTTTGCTGGCCATTGAAATACCACGTCTCTGTTCTGAAAAATCATCATAATTGTACCAGTAAAAGTGGTTAAGGTTCCGATGAAGCAAATGGTGTTTGCTTTTCTTGCCATCTGTTTAAGGAGAATCTTTTCTCCTCCCATAAAGTATGCCTTTCTGCCAACAAACCAACCGGCACCCAGTCCCGGAATAATGCTTTGCCAGGGCAGTTCGTAGTTCAGTATCCAGAATAGAAACAGGTAAAAGGCATATAACATGATTAATGAAAAAAATGGCAGCGTGAAGGCTCTTCTTACAAACTCTCCCAGAATAAATAAATCTGTAAGCAGTCCAAGTATAAGCCCAGTCAGGGCATATAGTACGACAAACTGTGACGGAAGAGAATCCATGCCTAACCGCCAAGCAATTAGCATGAGGAGAAGGGGTGGTGCACCACCCAAAATCACATAAAGAATAGTCCTATCAAGTCGGTTCATCTTTTTGGATAAAGACTATGCCTGGGGGAATAGCATTTGCATAATTTTCACCAGCTTACCAGCGCTATCATGCTGGGGGCTGGAGGCTGATTTGCAAGTAACAGCGGATCCCTGCTGGCTAATTACACGAACATTTGCCTCAAAAACTTTATTACTCCGCATGGCCGACCAAAACGACTCTGATCCAAGCGCTTTCGTAAACTCTTTTTCACTGTATAGTACGCTATAGTTTTTTCCTACAAGTTCGGGTTTTGTGTAGCCAAGAAGCGTTGCTGCCTTCTCGTTAATGTGAGTTACCGTTCCGGTTGAGTCTAGCTCAATAACGGCAACTAAGTTGTTGATAGACTCCATAGTCCAGGCAATCTCATGTTCTTTTCGAGTCATCTCCTCCTGTGTGGCATGGAGTTCCTCAATATTTTGCCTCATCTCCTCCTCTTGAGCCATCATCTCTTCAGCTTGCTGACGGGTTTGCTGGAGCAGCAAAGCCGTTTGCTGGTTTATCCTAACTGAACCAATTGTAGATGCAATACTTCTTCCCAACTGTTCTAAAAATTCTTGCTGGTAGGGAACAATTGTGGTGAAGGAGGCCATCTCAATTACGCCTAAAACACTACCATTGTCATCCTTAAGTGGAACAATTATTACAGAGTTTGGATTGGCGTCACCAAGTCCGGAGGTAATCTTGATGTAATCTTGCGGAACCTCCGTAAGGTAAATTGTTTCACCCTCAAAGGCGCACGCACCAACCAGCCCTTCACCCCACTGAATCTCCTTTTTTAGGAACTTAACTCTGTCGAAGGCAAAAGCGGCAGTAAGTTCCAGAATAGGATGGTTAGAGTCATTGTCGTTGAGGAGAAAGATTCCACCCTGGTTAAAATTCATGTAACGAGTAAGCTCTTTAACCAGTACCTGGCATAGGGTTTGTAGATTGTTGGAGTTCTTACGAAGGAGCTCCCCAAATTTGGCAAATCCTTCACTTGCCCACTGCCGTTGGTGTTCTTCACTGGCTCTCATCTTGGCATCTTCATCCGCCTTCTTCAAACTTTGTCGCATTTCCAGCATCGATTTACCCAGCTCATCTTCGGTTGATGGAAGCTCAATAGTGGCCTCCAAATCGCCAGTTCCAATTTTTTTCGCGAATTCTGATTTTAAACTTAAATCGGCAACCGATTGCTCAAGTGCTTTATTCATGGCTTCCAGCTCATCGCCCGTATTTAGTTGATGAATAACGACCTCCTTGATTTTTCCTTGCGCCATGAGCAGGAGATTCTTGGTTATCTGTTTTACCGGGTTGGTAATGGAGGCCGAAATTCTAATTACTAGAATGAGCATGATCAGAAGTCCAATTATACCAACAGCAATAGAGATATAGAGAAAGTGGTTTGGCTTTGCCATTATTTCATCCATGGGTACCTCAAGACCAACCGACCAAGGAGTGTAAATTCCTTTAACCTTAACAGGAACAAAGGCCAAGAATTGATTGCGACCGGAGGAGTCGGTGAATTCCGACTGGAACTCTTCGCCTCCGGTAATGTATTTGGCAAAGGCGACAAGTTCAGGATGCGTTGCTGCAATTGGGTTTCCAACTGCTTTAGGGTTAGGATTAACTACAAATTTGAGGTTGTTGGAAATAAGTAACCCTTTGGCATTTTTGAATGGCTTTAAGTTACCAACAATCTTGCTAAAGCTCGATAAGTCTATATCGGCACCTGCAAGTCCAATAAATTTACCATTGGTGATTAGGGGGATTGAAATGTTTGCCGATAATACCTCATCCTCCTTTTTCCCGGTGTAGGAGTATGGCTCCGGATCACCCAAATAGTCGCTCTTGGAGGTTTTTAGCTTGTAGTATACGCTTGAAGTGTCATCGCCTTGAAGATTCTTTATTCCCTTTAGCGTTTTTATTTGTCCATTTTCGCGATAGAAGCCCCAGAGAAGTCTCCCATAGTGCTTGGTATAGGTTGGATCGATATATTCTAATTCCCAACTTGTGGCCACCGAAATATGGCTGGGATTATCTTCAATCAAGAGCCGCTGAGTTTTAAGAACTACAGAGTCTCTAAGTGAAGGACCAAGCATTTTCCAACTCTGAAAGCTGGTTCGCATAGTCCGAATGATTGCAAAATCAGATTCGAGTTTAGTCTGCAGCTGTCGCGCAGCGTCCCAAGCTTGGAGTCTGATGATTTGCTTCGCATCAGTTGCTGCCTGTTGTCGCGAGTTAATGCTGATAAAGCTGACCGTTGCAGCAAATATTACTGCACTTGCACCAATTACATAGGTTTGTATTTTGCTGCGAAGATTCATTTTTGCTTTCATGGCCTGATACTTTACATGTTGTGGAGTGAAAATGATGGTCAATATATTATAATTTATGACAGGTTGAACCTAATAGTTGTTAATTGTTGACCTGTAGCTCCAAGATGCAGCAAACCTCAATCGAAATTGTTAATCGATTGAGGTTTGCTGCAATTCAGTAGTAAGGTTACTATTCGTATTTAAGGCTTTCTGCCGGATTAGTATTTGCAACTTTAATTACGGTATAACCTACAGCAAGCAGGACAATGAGGCTTGCAATAATTGTTGCTCCCACAAAAGTCCAAATGGAGATGGCTGCTCGGTAGGGGAAGTTATCTAGCCATTGCTGCATAAGGTAGTATGCAAGTGGCCATGATGCCACACTTGCTACTATTATCTGAAGCCCATACTCCTTTAGGAACAGAAAGGCGATAACTCGCTTATTAGCACCAAGCACCTTTCTAACGCTGATTTCCTTGCGTCTTCTTTCTGCGTTGAATATTGCCAAACCGAGTAATCCCATATTGGCAATAAGAATAGCCAGGGCTGTAAGAATGAGGAATATCCTTCCGAGCATTTTCTCTTTTACATAGTTCTTAGCCAATTCCGCATCTAAAAAGCTATAACGAAAAGGATTATCTGGGATAAGATTATTCCAGACTCCTTCTGTTTTTTCAATAATTCCCTTTGTATCTCCATTCGTATGAATGAGGAGGAATGCAGGTTGTTGTTTAGCCAGAAAAATAATTGCAGGTTGAACTGGGTCGTGAAGCGAAAGAATGTTCATGTCGTTGTAAACACCTATAATGGTTGACTGCTGCGATCCTCCTACTGACCTAATCGTTTTTCCTACCGCATCTTTCCAACCAAAGAGTTTCTGGGCTGTTTGGTTGATTACAACCGCATTGGAGTCTGTTGGAAATTCCTTAGAAAAGAATCGTCCTGAGTTCATAGTTGCTCCAATTGTTTTGAAGTAGTCGTAATCCACATCTTGTCGGAACATCAGCGTAGTTTGAGTGGTATCAAACCCTTCTGGAACAAACCCTTCTCCATGATTTACACCACCGGGGAAACTGCTTGTTGCTGTTACGCTTGCCACACCTGGAAAAGCGAGCATTTTCTCTTTTAGCAGATTTGCTTTTTGAACGGCATCACTGGTTGTGAGCCTAAGCATCATTATGTTATCTCTGTTAAAGCCTAAATTTTTGTGGCCGAGATATTGCAACTGCCTGTAAACGGTGACTGTGCAAATAATTAATCCAATGGTTATGAATAGCTGAATGAGAGTCAATACTTTTCGTAGCACTACCGACCGCTTTGCGTCACCAACTTTACCTTTAAGCGTTGTTATGGGTTTAAAGGAAGAGAGAAAATATGCTGGATAGCTACCTGCAATGAGCCCTGTAATGACGGCAACAGGAATATAGAACAGAAAAATCTTGTGAGTTGTAAATAAATCCAACTCAATATTTCGCTGTAAGAGCTGAGGTAGCAAAGGCGAAAGTAGCTCTGCCAAGAAAAGTGCAATCCCAAGTGATAGGAGAGCCAGCACAACCGATTCGCTCAGAAATTGGACGGCGAGCATCCCTTTTCGGGCACCGCTAACTTTCCTAATTCCTACTTCTTTTGCCCTTTTTGAGAAGCGTGCAGTTGATAAATTCATGTAGTTTGCTGCGGCAATGAGCAGAATTAAAAGAGCAATAGCGCTGAAGATGTAAATGGTTTCGTAGTCGCCATTTGGTTCAACCTCACCCATGAGTGAGGAGTGAAGGTGAATGCTTTCAATAGGCTGTAGGTATGGGATAAAGGATATACCAATTGCTGCAAACTCTTTTCCAATACGATTGTCGAACATTGTTCTGATTTTTGACTCTACCGTATCGGCATTGCTTCCTTCTCTTAGCCTAATGTAGGTAAAGTAGCCAAATTTTCCCCACTCATTTAACTCTTGACTGGAAAACAGCAACTTAAGATTGGCAACTACCTTAGGGTGAATATGACTATTCGCTGGAAAATCTTTAAATGTACCAGCAATTGTTATAGCCTTATCTCTTATTTCAATGGTCTGTCCTGTTGGGTTTTGGTTTCCAAAGTATCGCTTTGCAGTCTCTTCCGATAAGTAAGCATTGTTTGGGGATGCAAGAGCCTTTTGGGGTTCGTTTCCGATCACCTTTACATTGAAAACAGCGAAAAAGAGAGAGTCAGTCAGAAAAATACTCTTTTCCAGAAATTTTGACTCGTCAACCTTAACAACGGTAAATTCGGGCATATCATAAAAGCGGGTAGCGACGGCAACCTCGGGGATATCCTCGAGGATTGCTGGCGCTTCGGGAAGAGGTGAGTTCGCCGCGTTAATCTTCTTACCGTTAAACTCTCCCGTGTGGGCCACTCTGTAAATATTTTGATAGTCAGGATAAAAAGTATCAAAGCTTTGTTCAAACGCAATGAAGTTAATTATTACCACCGCAATACTCAAGCCGAGGGAGAGCCCAACGATATTTATTAGACTAAAAGACTTTTGCCTTTTGAGATTTCGAAAAGCAATTAAAACAAGGCTCTTAAACATTTAAATAATTAGTTGATTTAGTTAAAGTTCGGCATAAGTCATCGCTGGCTGTTCAACCGATACTCTTCCATCGAACAGATTCACTAATCGGTGTGCGTATTTTGCATCCGAAGGGGAGTGGGTCACCATAACAATAGTTGTTCCTTCCCGGTTGAGCTCCTGAAGTAGATCCATCACCTCTTTTCCGTTGTTGGAATCTAGATTTCCAGTTGGCTCATCGGCAAGAATCAACTTTGGGTTCGAAACTACTGCTCGGGCAATGGCAACCCTTTGTTGCTGTCCTCCTGATAGCTGCTGCGGATAGTGATTGCGACGGTGTGCAATATTCATCCGTTCGAGTGCCTTTTCAACCTGAACCTTGCGCTCACTTGCAGGAATCTTTTGGTAGAGGAGCGGTAGCTCTACGTTTTCGAAAACGGTAAGCTCATCTATGAGGTTGAAACTCTGAAACACAAATCCAATGGTGTTTTTGCGAATGTTGGTTCGTTGCTTTTCAGTAAATTTGGCAACCTCAATGTCATTTATCTTCAGGCTACCGTCTGTAGGATTGTCCAGCAATCCAATGATATTTAGCAGCGTTGATTTTCCACATCCGGATGGGCCCATTATGGCAACAAACTCGCCATCTTTTACATGTAGGTCCACTTCGTTTAGAGCGGTTGTTTCAACCTCTTCTGTCCGGAAAACTTTGGTAAGATTTGAAGCATTAATCATGGCGTAAGAATTTAACTGTTTGGCTCTTTAATTACATTAGTTGTGCCGAATGATTAAATATTCACATTATCAGTAATATACATTGTGCCTTCTATCTCATACGGTTCGGTGGAGTGTATCGCTTTTGTACAGGGAGTGTTCGATAATGACCAGCTTGGGGTAAGGATACTTTTGTTGGAATTTAGGTTGAGGCTTCAGCTGAACACGCTCTAAAGTACACTATGGTTTGTAGAAAAGTCCAATACTTATTGGCCTACGCTAATATTCAAGAAGTATTATGTTACATTATGCCGAGAGCCGTGGTGGTTTGGATTGGCAGGGAAACGACTTTCTATTTAAAGCAAAAGGGATAAGCATTTCTGCCTATCCCTTCTTGTGATCCCGACAGGATTAGCTCGCCTCTGGCTCATGATCCTGTCATGCGGTTCATTGAATTTATCTCAAAGCAAAAGGGATAAGCATTTCTGCCTATCCCTTCTTGTGACCCCGACAGGATTCAAACCTGTAACCTTCTGATCCGTAGTCAGATGCTCTATTCAGTTGAGCCACGGGGCCGTTGTTGTTAGCGGATGCAAATATAGCAACAAAGATTGTTCTTTTCCAAATTTTGCATTAAAAAAAGGTAATGTTTTCTAGTAAAAGGCTCCAAGTGCTGAGCCTTAAATTTTAGTCTCGATTGATTTGCACTAAAAGTTCGCTTTCATCCGCCATATCCCTAGCATTATAGATGGTAATTTCTTACAACAGTTTAGTGCTTAAACGAGGCTACAGCGTGGCAAGAGAGTAAGAAGGAATCAAAAAAAAAACCCGGAATTTCCGGGTCAATTTTTATTCTGCTTTCATTCTTTTTTCCTTGATTCTTGCCTTCTTTCCAGTGAGGCCTCTGAGGTAGAATATTCTTGCCCTACGAACACGACCCGCTTTATTGAGTTCAATCTTATCAATAAATGGAGAGGTGAGCGGAAAAATTCTTTCTACGCCAATGCCGCCAGAAATCTTGCGAACGGTGAAGGTTTGAGTATCACCGGTACCTTTTCGTTGAATTACAACACCCCGGAATCCTTGGATACGCTCCTTGTTTCCCTCCCTGATTTTGTAGTCAACGGTAATGGTATCCCCACTCTTGAATTCAGGGAATTTTTTTGGCTCACCAGCAAATGCATTCTGAGCAACCTTAATTAGATCAACCATTGTTTTTTATTTTTAAGCATTACCGGAATATTACCGACACCTTGGTTCGGGTAAGAGATTCCGAATTGAGCGGCAAATATACGTTTTTTTCTAAAACAACGAAATGCTCGGCGCCAAATAATTGAGTAGATGGCAACAAAAATGGCAGAGTGTTAGCTCTGCCATCTAAATGCTAGTGTTATTCACCAATGGCTTTAAGTTTGTCACCGGTATCTTCAACTATTTTTTTCTTCCACCAATCGGGCATATCAGGTTGATCGGGCATCATACTTTGTCCGGTGCCGTTATCTAGGAATTTTCCATCCTTTACCTTCTTAATATTGCCATCCATGTATTTTACCAAAAGGAAGTTACTGAGTTCAGTCCATCGCTTAACAGTGGCATTTCCTGTTTCAACACTATAGTCGGTAAGGAATTGAACAGCAAGTTTGGGGTCCTTATCGTACAATACTTTGGCACCAGCATCCACAGCATCGGTATAAGCAAGATATTTGCTTTCAAGTTCACTTTGAACTTTTTTGATGTCTTTAATTATGTAGTCGTAGCGAAGGTAGGCAAAATTCGATACACGGTTGAAAACCCAAAAGGCTGAAGTTGGACTATAGGTCATCATATTTCCATTGCCCACGGCATACGATTCGGGAACGCGAGTCATGGAACAGTACATGGGGCAGAAAACGTTGGAGTTGGCATCATCAACGCCAAACCATAGAATTCCACCAATTTCGCGCGGTAACCAATTGCGCATTTGAGCAACGTAAGTCCAGCCAGTTTGCTGTGTTGCGGTTGCGCGCTCGTTGATGTACTCCTGGCCGTTGTACTTCCAGGTAAGAGGTCTCCAGCGGTAGGGGCAAGAATCTTGGCCAGCTCCAATATCTTTGGTCATGTCGAACTCGGTACCTTCAAGGTGGTCACGCATAAAGGTCATTACGTCGTGTACCGATATTTTCCTATTTGGCTTGATATAGAGGGGCATTCTATGGCTTAGATTTGCACCCTTAACGTAGTCAACATACTGCATCATGTCGGGGTCAACCTCCTTAAACATAGACCATACGCGAATCTCGCAGAAACGGGCACCCTCAAAGTTTACTGGATTGTAGGTGTCGGAAAAACTGAAGTCTTTATCTTCTCCTGTGTAGTATTTATGCTCTTTGGCGTAGGAGATTACGTCGGCGGCGTAAACACAGGAAATTCCAGGTTCATTTATCTTGTCTAGATTGTTCGATGAAATGGAGGTTTTTAGGTCTTCCAACGGGAATTGTCGAATTCTGGCCTGGTTTGCATGGCCCGAGATGTAACCGTCAGGAATACGGATGGCAACCCATAGCGCACCTTTATCGGCATTAACCATCTGTTTGGTTTTCTTATCCTTAACCATTTTGGTTCCTTTTCCCACCATTTCAAGTATCCAAGCCTCATTTGGATCACCTATGGAAAATGATTCGCCTTCAGAAGCATAACCGTACTGAGCCACCAGCTCGGCCATCACCTTGATGGCTTCACGAGCGGTTTTCGACCGCTGCAGTGCAAGGTAAATAAGACTGCCATAGTCTACGGTAGCAGTGGTATCGCGCAGCTCTTCTTTGCCACCAAAGGTGGTTTCTCCAATGGTAACTTGGTACTCGTTCATGTTGCCTACCACGTTGTAGGTTTGAGCTGCTTGAGCAATTTGCCCCATCAGCTTTCCGGTATCCCATTCGTAAATGTTCATCATGGTTCCGGCTGGGTAGGTTTGAGCCGACCAGTGGTACAGTTCGCCATAAAGGGTGTGTGAATCGGCTGAATAGGACAAAATGGTAGATCCATCGGCGGATGCTCCCTTAGTAATTAGAAAGTTTGTACAGGCCAAGGAAGCGCTCGAAATAGCGAAAAGACTCAATGTCAGTGCTACCGAGGCTTTGAAAATGATATGCTTCATAGTATTGTAGATTGATTTAGAATTTGGTTCTGGGCAAATGTATAAAAAAAGTGACCTCTTCAAAATGAGATATCACATGCGGTTTTAGATGGTGGAACTTTATGATGGTTTAACTTAGGCTGAATATCCGATCTCCTTTGGACATCACACCAGCAATACTATTTCTTTCAGCGCCTGTTACAGTGGCGAGGCTTGAGCCGATATTGCTGAGGTAAAGAACTCCTAAAAAGGCAAAAATAAGAGCTTCCTTATAATCGATGGTTAAGGTATCCGGTATCACAAGGGGAAGCTTTGTGTTTTGCCTTAAGAGGGATACTAGGAAGGAATTTTTTGCACCACCTCCCGTCACCAATACGTTTTTGCCATTTGTGCTGCTTAAGCAGGTTCCTATTTGCTGTGCTATATGGAGATATACTGTGTGCAGCCTATCGTTGGTGCTATAGCTGCCAAAGTGTTTTAAAATTGGTAAAAATTCTTGCTCAATCCATTCACGACCAAGGGATTTTGGCCCAACTTGTTTGTAGTAATCGAGGCTATTCAATTGCTGAAGTAACTCGGGAATAGGTTGCCCATTTCGTCCGAGCTCACCATTGCAATCGTAGCTGTGGCCAAGCTCTAGGGCGAGGTTGTTCAATACAGTATTTACCGGTGATGTGTCGTAGGCCAAGCGATGCCCGTTATGCGGGTATGAAATGTTTCCAAATCCCCCTAAGTTGAGGCATATGTCGTATTGCGAAAATAGGAGCAGGTCGCCGATTGGCACTAAAGGGGCACCTTGTCCACCTAGCATTACATCGCCTGAACGGAAATCCCATACTGTATCAATGCCTGATACCGCAGCAATGGCGCTACCATGTCCAAGCTGGAAGGTAACCTTTCTTGTAGGCTGGTGGAAAATAGTATGTCCATGTGAGGCAATTATTTTGGGACGAAGCTGGTGTTTGATGATAAATTCGTGAGAAATGCGCCCTAGGTATTGCCCATATTCGGCATGTAATGTCAATAAATCAACAGAGGGAAGCGTCTCTGCCCCCCTCAATTTAGTAATCCACTCAGCTGAGTATGTAATGGTTTCAGCATGCTCGATGCTATATTGCCAAGAATTGCCTGCGTGTGAAAATTTGCAATAAGCCAAATCGACCCCGTCAAGCGATGTTCCGGACATGATACCGAGAGCTGTAATAGCTTTCATTCACCCCGATGGTTAGTGAGTCATATTGATGATGAGGTCGGTAATGGCCTCGTTAATTAAACCCATCAGGTTGTCTTTTCCTTCGAAGGCATCATTATTAGCAATTCCATCTAGCAACGTAGCATCCGTCGGGAGAATATTTTTTGCTTTTGCCATGCCCTGAAACTTATCAACCGGAATAATTCCCTTGTTGTTGAAAATTGTCATCACTATGGTAACGTTAGGGCGAAAACCTGGCTCGGATTCTTCGGTAATTGTATCGGTTGTCTCCTTTTTGTCCTTATTGATTTGCCGTGCTGAGTTGTAGGGATCGTTTCGAGGTTCAACCGCAGTAATGGTAATGGCTATTTTAAAGTAGAATTTTGAACTTCCAATTCGGATAACCTTGCTAATATTTCCATCTGGGTAGCCAAATTTATCATAGCTAATTCGGTCTTGAAAGCTTTCAAGTGGTTGAATGTCCATACCAATTTCCTGCTCTAACCGCTGCTCCAACTGGGAAAATGCATCGTTTCTGACTGCCTTTTCAATTGGGTCAACCTTGTCATCCTTTTCAAATAGATCTTTATATGGATCGAGGTAGGTGTAAACGGATGGATCGATGGTTACTACATACGAAAAGAGCGTAAGTTGCTTGTTCTTGTAGTTTGTATTCGGCTTAGCCCATGCAAGCGATACAACGGTCAATGCCAGAAGGGTGAAAATAATCTTTTTCATGGTGTAGCTAATTGATTCTACAAAGTTAGCATTTTTTGATCAACCTTGCTACTGGTAGGTAGAACCTACCAATGAAAGCCATAATTCTTTTCGGTTTTATTGCCTAGTAAATCAGTGCATTGAATCATAATGATATGCGTAATTCCTGGTTGGATGTGTTTTGCACTTAGCTTCAGACGAAGTTGCTTTTCCTTGGGTTCATAGGCCACAGCAACCCACTTTCCATCGACAAATGCACTATAGCTGGCAATTCCGGTATCTTCATCATCAATCTTAAACATCAGGTATTGCTCCCCATCAACATTATCACCATCGGAAAAGTTGGTGGCTTGCAGCAGGGGCGGAGTTGTGTCCCTTGCAATAGTAAATACTCCAAAATTCCTTGTTTCCATGGTAATAGTAGAATCTTCACTGACAATTCCTCCTGCATAGGCGATTCGTCGAGACCGGGTAAACCTAGCAACATAAATCCGGTCGGTTGTTTTGATGCCCAGCATTTTAAGGTTGACCTCTATTTTTATAGGCCTTTGCAAGGCAATAGTGGGCGAACCAACAAAGAAGGCCTTGCATAATGATTGATTGCATTGGCAGCTGGTGTCACCAAGCTCAACAATTGCTGGACCATACAGTGCATTGGCGGGAATGGTGGCAGTAACTCCACCCATTGTGAGCGTTGCCGATTTCAATGGCTCAACAATAATTTGTGTTTTGGGATTATTTATGACCAGCGGAGCTGGGTTATACAGGTGTTTTGGTGAGAGGTTAAACCGTAGTGAGGAGACATTCCTGTTGTGGTCGGCAACGGAAATTTCAAAGGATTCGGTCTTTGTCGTATCCAATTCAAAAATGCCACCATTGACATTTACGCTATATATCGAAAGTGGATCGTTGCTTTCTCGGAATAACTTGATTATTTCACCATATTTTAGACTCTTGGCTTCATAATCGGTAAAGGCGTTAGCATAGCGGGTTTCTGCGTAGCTAAACTCGGTTAGCTTAAAGGCAAAATCCATTTTCCCGTTTTGTTTTAGCGAACCATAGGTAACGTCGAAGGTCCCTTTTTGGTTGTCAATCTTGTCATCGGCAATAATACCAAAAGCAATTCTCTTTGGAAGCAATTTTTCTTTATCTAGATTTGCCGAGTAGCCAACTCCGCCTTCCCTGTTAGTTTTAATTCCCCTTATCCTCCTGAAGAGCACGGTATCGCCATAGCCTACCACCTCATAGAGCACCAGTCGCTTAATTTGAGGAGCAGTTTCATCCTTCAAGTCATAAAATCCTTGTGAGAGCGGATCGATGGGATGTTGGTTTTTTGAAATCCGAACCTCGTAGTGGAGGTGAGGGCCTGTTGATCCTCCCGTGTTTCCTGAAAAACCAATGGTGTCTCCCTTCTGGATGCAGAGTAATCCGGGTTCGGGGAAGTCCTCAATATCCCATTTTTGCTGCTCGTACTGTAGGCCATCCACATAATCTTCCAGCTTAGCCGAAAAGCGTTCAAGGTGTCCATAAACAGTGGTGTAGCCATTGGGGTGGTCGATGTATACTACGTTGCCATAGCCCAAAGTGCTAACCTTGATGCGGGATAGCCATCCATCGTAGGGGGCAACCACCACCATGCCCGTATCACCATTGGTTCTAAAGTCTATTCCAGAATGAAAGTGATCTGTTCGCGGTTCTCCAAATACCGAGGAAACGCCGTTATTGTCTGGCAACGGGTTAGAAAAGCCGGAATTTGGACTCTGAGATAGGAGTATTGTTGGTATTAAAATCATCCCAACGAGGCTAAAAGAAAATATTTTTACACTCATCATTTTTTTTGAAATACAGCTGTTCAGGGGTGTTTGACTCAAAATCCCGCCATTGGTTGCATTACGGGAGCTCAAGTAAAAAATATTTTTTGATTTTTTGAAGAACCTGTGCTAACTTTGTATTGCTAATTTTTTACTTAAAGTAATGAACGAAGTAAGCGAGTCGGTTGTTGTTAGACTAAAGGATAAGCTGTCCGTTGTGATCGATGCTTATGAGAAGCTGGAAGCAGTGAATAGCCAACTTTTAGTTGAAAAGACTAAGCTTACTGAGGCAATTCGCGGAAAGGACGAAGTTATTGAGCAGCTGGAACGCAAGGTTGAAACGTTGGTTGTTGCAAAATCGTTTGCCTCCTCAAGTGAAGACACGCATGAAGGTAAGTTGAAGATTAACAAAATTGTGCGGGAAATTGACAAATGTATTGCTCTTTTAAATCGATAGCCCGATTGCTAAATGGATGATAAACTATCAATAAAAGTAAACGTAGCCGAACGATACTATCCCTTGAAGATAGAACGGGCCGATGAGGAAAAAATTCGGCGGGCTGCCAAAATGATTAACGACAGGGTTCTGCAGTATAAGCAGCGCTATACCGATAAGGATACACAGGACTTTTTGGCCATGGCTGCCTTACAGTTTGTGATTCGGCTGCTGGAGCATGAGGAGAAGTTGGAAGTGAGCTCGGTTGTGGATGGTTTATCAGAAGTAGAAAGAGATTTGGACGACTTTATTGAGAGAAAAACAGGTTCTTTTAAATAGCATTGCCCGCATAGTTTCCTATATCTTGTGGCGAAACTCAACATTTTAACACTTGGAGTTAAGCTCATATTTTCGAAACCAGGCCTAGTACCAACTTCGGTTGGGATTCCCTTCGGGGGACGTTGGAAGGTTGAGATTGTTTGGCAGCTCCACCCATGTTCACTGGGGTTTCAAAAACAATAGGAAACTTATGCGGGCATTTTTTAGTTTTATTAACTATATATTTTACGTTTATGGTATATACAATAGTAGCTGCAGGCCTTGCCCTTATAGGCGGATTTGCAATATCCTACATGCTGCTTCACCTATTTCTTCGAAAAAAGCGGCAATCAATTATACGAGAGGCTGAATCTGAAGCAGAGGTCATCCGGAAAGATAAAATTCTTCAGGCCAAGGAAAAGTTTCTGACCCTCAAAACTGAGCACGAAAAGGTAATTAACGAGACGAATAATAGGCTCATTCAGTTCGAAACCCGTTTGAAGCAAAAGGAAACGGCCGTATCACAAAGGATGGAGGAGTTTCAGCGGAAAAAGAATGAGATTGACGCTATCCGCAATAACCTCACCGGTCAGCTGGAGTTGGTTGAAAAGCGAACCGAGGAGCTGGATAAGATGCATAAGAATCAAATTGAGCGGCTCGAGAATATTTCCGGTATGTCGGCTGATGAAGCAAAAAATCAGCTGATTGAGAACCTAAAGGCTGAGGCC
>DATKTT010000197.1:0-2380 GCA_035530955.1 Williamwhitmania sp.
GTCAAGCTTTAGTGTCAACTTCGTCTCCATAAGGTACCTCCATACGTATATAGTATAGCTATTTTATACGTATGACAAGTAGGGCTGAGGGAACAATACTTCTGCGCCGAAGGCGTCAACCGAACATTTGCTTAACCTGCGCCGCCCGTTCCGCGAAGCGGATTGGCGCGGTTTGTGCGTAAGGAGCGAAGCGACTGCACAAACCGTGACAAAGGGCAAGTCAGGTTGAAGCAGTTGTTAGGTGAGTCTTCTTTTTAAATTTTTAATAGAGTATCATCTGATAATTTTAGTTCAATTGCTCGCAAAATTGAAATTAACTCCACTTTTGCTTCTGCATTTAATCCGAGACATTTAGCGATCCCATCAGAATTTGTACTTAATCGTTCTTTAAGAGATAATGAAAACTCAACTGTTTCTGTTACAGAATATGAATGAAACTGAAAACTATCTCCTACAAGAGCAGGATTATTTATACCTTCAAAACTGAATTCTCTTTTCATATAATCAAAAAAGCTATCTTGAATTATTAAGACTAGATGTTTGTTTAGATGCTCAAATGTGTCTACTTTATGATGCAATTGAATCAAAATAGTTTTAGCAGTCATTTTCCAATTCATACCATAACTTTTTGACATATCAGGTTCAGCTACTTCGAACCCTTTATCTTTAAGAAATTTCTGTCTTTGAGGCCAAACTGTTCCTGTAGTATCTAAAGTTTGAAATTCAACCCCAACAAAATCAACGACCTTTCCATTTTTTACTGATGCAATAACGTAATCAATACTGCCCCCAGGAACAGTTATCTCGGGTACAACATGTATATCATTCCCTGGCTGATGAAGCTGTAATAAATGCAAGCAATCCATAAAGACCTTACGTTTTTGAAGAAGGCGGTTGGGACAAATAACTACAGGTACATTTTCTGATCCATATCTTACTGTACAAGTTCCAATTGAAATACTCGGTTCACTTTTTCGCACTTTGTAGCAACGCTTTTTGGTGAATGGGCAGATTTGTTTTTCTAGTATTTCTCCCCAATTGACATTTTGATTTGATGTACTTATGCCAAATAACTCTACGACTTTATACATTTACAGCCTCGAATAGTGTAGGTTCGCAAAATCGTGATTCTGCGAGTTTTATATATTCTGATGATATATCAATACCAATTGATTTTCGTTGGAGTGAATAGGCTACTGACATGCTTGTACCGGTGCCCATGAAAGGATCCAATACAATTCCGCCTATAGGGCATGTTGCAATTATTGGAAGTTTGCATAGATCTTCTGGGAAAGGTGCAAAATGGGACAAACGGTGTTGAGAATCTTCTGGAATTATGTCCCAAACATCTCGCGGTTTGCTACCTTTTGGATGGTATTTCAGGAAATAGAAACCCTTATCCTTTAATTCTTTTGCTCGACCTGATACTTTTGTGCTATCTGAATGGGTAGTTCGTTGCTGTCCACGAATTATCATTCGGAAATCTGAAATTACACCATCCCTAACATCCTGTAAAATTGATTCAAGAAATTTAAAAGCATTTTTCTTTTCAGTTTCCGATAAGGAGGTAGATAATTCAATTTGTCGCTTATATCGAACCCCGCTTACACCAGTAGCGGAAATAACCGATCCATTTTTTATTATCGCTTTTTGAGGTGCTGAACGAATTGAATCTGCATCGTAAAAATATTTACTATTTTGAACAAAATGAAATACTGGCTCATGTACATTACCAAGCTTATCAGTTGAATTATCCATGCCCCCTTTTACTTTATTCCAAATTACTTCATTTCTGAGTATCCATCCTTGCTCATCTATCATTCTTAATGCTATTCGCCAAGGAATGCCTAACAACGATTTGTTTTTATATGTATCTCCAATGTTTAGCCAAAAAGAACCCGTAGGCTTAATAACACGTTTTAATTCTTGAAATATTACTAATAATGAATCTATAAACTCAGTAGGTAGAGGTTCAAGTCCGATACCACCACCATCATATTCCCTTTTTCCCCAATATGGTGGACTAGTGATTGCCATATCAATAGATGCAGACGGGAATGATTGTAATACAGCCAATGCATCACCGCACAGGAGTAATGGCCGTATTTGTTTGCTGGAGATATATTTATCAACAGGAGTCGTATTCAAACTAAGCATTGTTCCATCCTATCACAGTTATTGGGTATTGTCACCTTGGTGTAGAGATATTGGAGATTTATTCATTGCGCCGAAGGCGTCCACCTAACATACGCTTGAGCTGCGAGGCGTACATGGCGCGGTTTGTGCCGCGCGAAGCGCGAGCACATAACCGTGCCATAGCCGAGTCAGCTCGAAGCGGTTGTTCTGTGAAGCCACCATTTTAAAATCGCCCGAGCCAAGG
>DATKTT010000198.1:0-15154 GCA_035530955.1 Williamwhitmania sp.
ACTGGAGCTAAGGCAGCAAATGAAAAACAAGGCAGAGATTGCCAGTAGCCTAACAAGTATTGGATTATTATACCGTAACCTTGGTCTTAATGGAAAAGCCCTTAACTACTTTTCCCAGGCATTAGAAGAACGATTGCAGTCCGGATCCTCCATCGAAATTGGAGATGCATACACCCACCTAGGTAATGCCTACTTCGATGTAAAAAAATTTAAAGAGGCCTTAGACAGCTATAAGAAAGCCCTCTCATACCGTGAAAAAGCAAAAGATAATACATTGAAGGCTCGGTCGCTCAACAGCATTGCGACGGCATACCAAATGCTAGGCAACAATCGTGAGGCCGAAAGCAACTTTTCAAAAGCCTTGATTCTTTACCAAAGTAACCGTGATGACAAAGGGCTTGCCATTGTCAGAAATAACCTTGGCAACTTTTATCTCGCACAAAATAAGCGCCATGAAGCGTTAACCAACTTCTACATCGCATCAAAAATAAACAAGGCCACTGGGAATAAACTTGCAGAAGGATTGTGCTACCGCAAGATTGGTGAAATATACCTTTCACAAAACCTAACAGGAAAAGCTGATTCTGCACTAAAAGCAAGCCTTGCATTGGGCATAGCTACCCGAAATTTTGAGCACTTAAAAAACACCTATTTAGCATTGTATAACCTTGCCCTAAAGAATAACGACATTAAGCAGGCATTAAGCAGCTACATCGCTTTTTCACAATATCAGGATAGTATTGCCAAAACAAAGACTTCTGAAGAGTTAATGGATGCAAGGCTCACCATGGAGCTTGACCGAAAAAAATCGGACATTCAGAAAATCGAAAACGAAATTGAAATTTTACGCAAAGAGGCTCTATTACAAGAATCTGAGCTGCGACAACAACGGTATCTTAGAATATTCTTAGTGAGTATATCGCTTGTTCTCATTGCATTTGGGTTTGTATTGCTAAGAGCCAATCGCCTAAAAAAGCAAAAGACAGCACTTCTTCAAGAGCGCTTCGATTTGGTGAACTCCACCAATGAAAAGTTGGCTAAATCGGAGTCAGAGCTCATCACTCTTAACCAGACAAAGGACAAGTTCTTCTCCATAATTGCACACGACCTCAAAAATCCGTTTAATGCTCTTATGGGGTTTAGCGAACTTCTTAAAGAGAATGCCGCAAGCTTGTCAACTCAAGAGGTTGTATCCTATGGCCAAACTATCAACGACGCCTCACAAAGGCTATATAAGCTGTTGGAGAATCTTCTCCAGTGGGCAAGAACGCAAACTGGAAAAATTCCATTTACCCCCACCACTTTCCCAATAAACGAGGCCATCTCACAGAACATTAACCTTCAGGAATTAAATGCGGCTTCAAAGAGCATTTCGCTTGAAGTTGAAACCATTGAAAGTTTCCAAGTCTTTGCCGATTGGGAAATGGTAAATACCGTTCTCCGAAATCTCATATCTAACGCTATTAAATTTACACCCCCAAAAGGACGTGTTGCTATTTCCACAGTAAAAAAAGCAGATAAAGTTGAGGTAAGTATCTCCGATTCAGGCATCGGAATGAGCGAGGAGGATAGGCAAAAGCTATTTAGGATAGATGTTCACTATACTACTAAGGGCACCAACGAAGAGGAGGGCACCGGACTTGGACTAATTATTTGCAAAGAATTTATCGAAAAACAAGGTGGAGAAATTTGGGTTTCAAGCACTCAAGGTGTGGGAACAACTTTTTTCTTTACTTTACCAATAAATAAATAGGGCATTATGACCAAAAAGAACATTACCTACAAGGAGGCCGTTGCCGAGATTGAAGTGATTATGGCAAAAATGGAAAGCGACGAACTCGACGTGGATGAACTCTCTGCCTACGTTGACCGTGTGGCTTTTTTAATCAAGCTCTGCAAAGAAAAGCTGCGCCATACCGAGGATGAGGTAAAGAAAATTGTTGAATCGCTCGATGAGGAGTAAAAAAAAGGAGTAGCGAAAGCCACTCCATTTTTTGTTTATTAGGTTATCCTTATTTCTTTGGAGTCATCTTGCGCGGTTTAATCATATTTTCAGGAGCAAGCACATTATCCAGCTCTTCCTTCGACATCAGATTTTTTTCCAAAACCAACTCATACACACTTCGGTTAGAAGCAAGTGCCTCTTTGGCCAACATAGTACTAATTTCGTACCCCAAATAAGGATTAAGTGCCGTAACCAGTCCAATACTATGGTAAACTAATTCACGGCAGTGCTCTTCGTTGGCGGTAATACCATCAATGCAGCGATACTTAAGGGTCATCATCCCATTCTTAAGCATTTCGATGCTTTCAAAAATGCTTTGCACTATCACCGGCTCCATAACGTTGAGCTCCAGCTGACCAGCTTCTGCTGCAAGAGTAACGGTCAAGTCATTGCCAATTACCTTAAAGGCAATTTGGTTTACCACCTCTGGAATCACTGGATTTACCTTGCCCGGCATGATAGAGGAGCCAGGCTGCATGGGAGGCAAATTTATTTCATTTATGCCTGTTCTTGGTCCAGATGAAAGTAGTCGAAGGTCGTTGCAAATTTTACTCAACTTCACAGCCAATCGCTTAACTGCAGCCGAATACATTATAAAAGCCCCAGTATCTTGAGTCGCCTCCACAAGGTTTGGTGAGTTCACAATTGGTAATCCAGTAACTGTTCTGAGATGAGCAATTACCTTATCTGCATAGTCGGGGTCTGAATTTATGCCAGTTCCAATGGCTGTTGCGCCCATATTAACCTCAAGAAAGAGCTTAACATTTTGCTCCAGCCGCTCAATTTCTTCAGAAAGGGTAACCGCATAGGCCTCGAATCCTTGACCCAAGGTCATAGGAACAGCATCCTGCAACTGAGTGCGTCCCATTTTTATTACGTGGGAAAATTCCTTTGCTTTATTTCTAAACGATTCTATCAAAAGTTTCAAAACCTCAACCAACTTTTTATTACTACTGATAAGTGCAATCTTAACAGAAGTTGGGTAGGCATCGTTTGTCGACTGGGAGAGATTTACGTGATTGTTGGGATGACAATACTGGTATTGACCCTTTTCGTGCCCCAGTATTTCCAACGCACGGTTAGCAATAACCTCGTTTGCATTCATATTGGTAGAGGTTCCTGCTCCTCCCTGAATCATATCCACTACAAAATGGTAGTGATATTTCCCATCACAAATTTCCTCACAAGCTTGAACAATGGCTTTGGTAACGTCGTCCTCCATTAGCCCCAACTCATTATTAGCTAATGCGGCAGCGTGCTTAACCTTAGCTAGTGCCTCTATCAAAGCAGGGTAAAAGTTTAGGGTAACACCGCTAATATTGAAATTTTCAAGAGCACGTAAAGTTTGAACGCCATAGTAATACTCAAAGGGGACATCTCTCTCTCCAAGAAGGTCATGCTCTCTGCGTGTTCTCCCCGACTCATACTGTGCAGCGGAGGATACCATGCGGACATTTGCATTTCGCATCCGGCGGGAGATAACTCTTGCTATGTTGGAAAAAATCTTAAGGGATGTGGAAGCGTTATTCGAGAAAAAATCCCGATTAATACTATAAACAATGGTCGCTTCTAGCGCTCTTGAGGATGTTGAGTGTGGCGAATCGCTGGCCCAGGAACCTTCTCCCAAAAAGTCACCCTTTCCAAAAAACGCCAAGCGCGTTTCCACTCCATAAGCATTGGTTTTGAACAACTCCACGCGGCCCTCTTTAATTACAAAGATATCCTCCCTCCGTCCATTCTCATGAAAAAGGAGTTCACCCAACTTGTAGCTTTTCTCAACCACCTTTTGGGCAAGAATTGTAAACTCGTCGTCGGTTAGTCCGCGAAAAAGTTCAATTTCCCGAATAAATTCCTCAATACGTTTTATCTCCATGGCTAAACCCTCCAATAGTTTCATTTATCCTGCAAATGTAGCAATCAAAACACAAACCATTAATGGAGCAAATAGCTATAAAACATATTTTAAACTATTTGCCAACATAATAAAAAAGCCCCCATTGGGGGGCTAAAACCTTTACATCTCTTCAAGAACTGTTCTTTTGATTTTTTGCTTCACGCTAACGTCCTCCTCCGAGCGTTGAAAGTAGCCAATCAACGGTTCAGGAAGAATAGCAAAGGCTTGTGCACTATTTGAATGTAGATAAATATTTTTTGCTAAAAGTTTGAGCTGATTTTGGTTTACTACCAAAACCTGAATGGGGTCAACATCATCAATAATAAATCGACCTTCTATCTTCTTTAACATTTTAATATTCTCGTTAACAGTATTGATCAATCGCTCGAAGTACTTCGCTGAGGCTGTAATTCGACGATTCACAATGCCAATAACTTTTCCGGTATGCGGATCGATAATTGGTCCACCAGAATTACCGTACCCAAAGTTTCCATCCAAAACAAGCGTCATGCGACCAAAAGCATTTTTAAAGGATGAAGAAACAAATACCTTTTTCATGGTTTGGCATGGCAACCCCTCCTGGTAGCCTAGGAAGAGCAGCTCATGACCCAACGGTATTTCGCCACTCTCGTCAAATGCCAAACTTGGAACATACTCAAATTCAGGCAAGTCGATATTAAACACGGCATATCCTTCCTCATTTCTTCGAAGGCCAATACCAAAATTGCTAACGAACTCCTTGTATGGAATTTCAAGGCTGGCAAGAATACTTTGGTAAGTATCACCGCAAAAAGTAATAGTTACGCTCACCGCCTTTTTGATGAAAAAAGCCTCCTCCGCAGTTACCAAAGAGTTATTTACCTTGAATCCACTAAGAGTGTCAACAACTATTCCCTTGTCGTTATAAAAGTGCAACTTGCAAACGGAGCTGCGACTTTTTTTTGAGGCTTCTACAAACATAGGTATATGGGTTAAGGGTTAGGATTTCATCAGTTGTTTTGTCAGCCTTTTTGAGGCGTGGGTCATTTCAAGGTCGGCAAGCATTGAGTTTACCTGCTCTCGGAGAGTGAACAGTAGCTCTGGCAGTAAGTCCAACTCCGAAAAATCGGGCAGTACGGGCACCAACCATCTCTTACCCATACAGTTTATTTGAGCAACCTTGAACAATATTGAACCGGAACCAAGCGGAATAACCCTTTCCTGCACAATCTCTACCTCCATTCCCGCCATACCTATATTCCTTAATGTATCGTAACCTAAAATCAGCATATAGGTGCGAGGCCACAAGAATACACCACTAATTATATCATTTATGAAATTTGGAAACCCTGCATTTTTTGCTTCTGGCATTATAACACGCAGCAGTAAATCCAACTTGTTTCCCAAAAATTTGTTCGAATTAGCACGTTCCCTTGTTATCTGTCCGTCCAGAAAGGAAATGAGGTTTCGATGCTCCTTAACAAGTAAAGGGTCAAGGTATTCACCGTAAAGGTCATGTAAAATTTGATGGTAATTCTGCTGACGATAAAGAAAAGCCTTAAAAGACCGAGGCCAAGCGCCAGTGAATGTAAAGTCATAAGCTTTGGCCATTCGAATTACCACCACCGGTGAAGAAAGTTTTCCGGTAAACAGGGATGTTGCTAGCTGACCTGAGTTGAGCCGTGCAGCTGAGTCCAAGCAATTTTCACCTTGCTCGGCACAGCGATTATAAACATCCTCATACCAACTATAAAAACCCTTCTCCATCATCACAATTATGAGTGACAAAAATAAACGGCATGTAAAGTTCTGTCAATTGGTCACAATGGTCATTTTTTACAATTCTGCTCATTTCTACGTATTTTTTTTATTAACTTCGTTTTTCAATATTTTGATGAAGCATATATGCTTGATACTCTTAAATTAAAAGTCGAGGAAACCTTTGGCAAGAAAGTGTCCACGCAAAAAGATTGCACCTCACTTTCTTTTAAAATAATGGAGGAAACGGGGGAAATCGTGAGCCAAAGCACCATTCGTCGGTTCTGGGGGTTGTTAAAATCGAATTCTCAGACCTCTACAAAGACCATAAAATCGCTATGCAACTATTGCGGATACCAAAATTGGGACGAATTCATAAAGCAAAACAGCAAAAAATCGGCTTCCGAAATTTTCAATGAGAAACTTTGGACCTCCTCCAAAAAGCGATGCACCGATGAAACAAACAACACGCTATCGATAATTCGTCGTCGATGTGGAATTGGATTCAATTTTGCCATTGAGCGTCGATTCACCGCAGATCGGCTGGACTTATTCCTTCGATCGAGCTATACCGCCACCGCCTTTATTGGACCGGGAGGCTTTGGAAAGTCTACCATGATTGCAAAGTGGGTCGAAAAGCAGGTGGAAAAGAACACTGATGACGACAGAATTTTCCTCCTGTTGAATGGTCCTAAGTTGGAGTCGAGCCTTGGCCTTGCCAGCGACTTTAAGCACTGGCTAATGCATCATATTACAGGCAACTCAACCACCACAATTTCAGAACTTATTGGGAAAAACAAAACCAAGAAAAAAGTCGTTGTGGTAATCGATGGCCTTGATGAAATCAGGCTACCTGAAACCAAGTTGCAATCGCTATTTATTCAAATTGCCGATTTTGTTGACGAGCATATAGGAACAGGCTTCAAGCTGATTATGACAGCCAGAAATGCGACTTGGGAAGGTTACTTTTTGCCAATATTTCACAAGGAAAAGTATGAGGAGAATAGCTGGCTTGGAATAGAGAATGGCAACTTGTCGCACAGGCTTACCAACATTCCACCACTTTCACGAATTGAAATTCAGCAAATTCTAAACCATACCATAAACGCTGGACAAGAGAAAAAAATTTTAGTGGAGGACATGGAGATTAACCTCCGTCACACGCTGGCCTATCCATATTACCTTCAACTTTTTATCAACACCGGAGGATGGGATAAAACTAACGCTAGCCTAGGTAGTCTTGACCTCATGAACGAATTTCTCAAAAGTCAAATCTACAACTCTCCCTTAGCCGATGAAAAGTTAGATATTATTAATGCGATTCTCAGCCTGCAGAAATTCGGAAGAAACCCAAACCTCTCCTCAAAAAACGAATTAAAGAAACTCTTCCCCATTAACCTAAAAACGGCAGGGAAATACTATGATGCATATCAAGATCTACTGTCGTTTGGCATTATCGACGAAGAGATCGTAGAGAGTAAATTTAAGACCTTAAGTACAGCCGTTACCATTGCCAACGACAACCTGCGATGCACCCTAATTCTTCGTGCATTAATTGAGGAAAATGACGGCCTTAATTATTCTCTCTTCGAAAAAATTGACCAAACATACTCTAATATTGAAACAAAATCCCAGCTGATTTCACTCCTATTTAACGAGGCATACAGATCTAGAAACACAGGTGCTCTGAAGCCATTCTTTAACCTAACATACGAGACCCTTAGGGCCACGATTGCTCATGGTCAGGTGGGCCAAGCACTTAGAAAAGACCAGTACATGCAAAACCAACTCATCCCGGAATTTGCCAGAACTGGTGTAGCCCAGGAATTGCTTTTCGAGAACTATGTTGACATGGACTACCTTACCACTTCCTATAGTGCCATGCTCAAAGAGTATTTGAAACATAAGGTTAATAATGAAGCTCGCATTTTTGGAAACTCGCTTCTTGCCCTATCTTCAATCTATCAGCTCGATCAGCCAAAGTCAGAATTATATATTGATGAGATAATAAAACTGACCCCCCATGTTGGCCTAAAGCCAGCGACAATTGCCCACTGGCTTGGTGCACAAATCCTTTACCAATTTCTTACAGAAGGAAAAATTAATAAAGAACTGACAGACTCAATTCCATCCTTGCAAAAAATGGCTCACAAAGTAAGTCCAGACTATGCTAAGTGGGGAAAGGCGGAGTTTGAGATAAACATCGCACTTATATTGTTGATTGCCAAAGAGTATGCTTTAGTAGGTGAGGTAATGAAAAACGGAGAGAAATTTTTCCACTGCTTTCGAGATGAATCAACCATTGGCTTTCCTCCCGAGTACCAAATTCTTCATGTCATTTCAGAATGGGGGCAAAATAATACGCTTCCCATAGAATCGATAATGTCACTTGAAAACTTGCTCGAATCAATCCAAGGGCCCGATAGCATAATTCCTAAAGTGCTTGCCTATACGGTGGTGGGCACATTTTACTTTTACCAAAACAAATCTGAAAAATTTAACAACTACTTCCAGTCTGCGCTTGAGTTGGTAACCTTTAATCAAAATAAGCTGTGGGAGGTTAAGCTCCTTAAGATGCTATCCTCGTTGCTTCAACTTTTAGAGGAAACCCGTTCCGCCGAGCAGTGCGAAATATATGCCAAGGGGCTTTCTGAAAATTCAGGATTTCTTTTTGAGAAACTTTAGCGTGTATGGTATTCCACAAGAGCGGTGATTGGGTACTGAACAACTTTAGTGAGTTCTAATCCCAACTCCATTGTCAGTGGCTCTAGAATCGAAGAAAACAGCGCACCTACCGACCCAACAATGCCAATTTTACTATTTTTCGACTTATCGCAAATCGGAAGTACTTGCATGCGAAGATATTGGCTAAACGCTGTCCCAACAAGATTTTGTACAAACGGATGGCCAATGTTGCTTACTAAAAATGGCACAAACTGGGCTAGATATCCTGCAGGGTTTGAGGATTTGTAAAGATCTGCAATTATCCTATCCGATGGAAAGGCTGCAAGAAAATCACGGCTTAATTCAGCTGGCAATAAATTGTAGGTGTATGCTCGTAGTACCTCTCTCCCTAAATTTGCACCGCCTCCCTCATCTCCCAAAATGTAGCCAAGCGAGGGGGCAACATGCTCAACAGCACCATGGCTAAAGTAGCAGCACGATGAACCGGTACCCAAAATTCCAACTACACCCTCTCCTTCACCATAAATTGAAATTCCGGCTGCAACCAAGTCTGACTTTACGGTAATTATTGCGGTTGAAAAATGACTAAAAAGCATATTTTCAACTATTAGAGCACCTGACTGGGCATGGCAACCAGCGCCATAGAAGAAAAGGTGTGATATCGCCGGCATCTTCTGGATACCTTTTTCAACTAGGGCAACCTCGCCGTACATCCTATCCAGCGATGCACTGTGCGGGTTTAGACCAACCGTATAAACCTCATACACTACCTTTTTTCCCTCCAAGAAGAGCCAATGCGCTTTAGTGGAACCACTTTCAACCAATCCAATCATCACTTCTTTTCTATTTGAACATATTTAAACACCGGAATATTCATGGGGTTTGGCGACATTCCTTTAACACCCATCCTCACAAACCTAACTGCCTTATCGTAATAAAGCGGAATTACCGGTGCTTCAATTGTAATAATACTATCCATTTTGGAGTATAAGCGAAACCGCAACTTGATATCTGCCGTTTTAAGTGCCTCAACGTATAACTTGTCGTAGCGAGAGTTAGAATAATGCGTATAGTTAGGCCCATAGGGAGAGCAATTCTTCGAGTAAAAAAGGGACAAATAGCTCTCCGCATCAGCGTAATCGGCAATCCAGGAACCTCTAAAGAACGAAAGGCGAGAGTCCATCACTGATTGACGGTATGAGGCTCCAGTTGCCACCTCAACATTAATTTTAATTCCAAGCACACTCAGCTCGTGCTGCATAAATTCACACAAATCGAGATAATCGTCGGTGGTTGTGAGCGTAACCGTTGGGAGTCCATCCCCATGAGGGTAACCCATTCGAGCCAGAATGGCCAACGTGGAATCAGGACAATAGTTCAATCCATGGAAATTGGAATTATAAGGAGGCAAACCGAGAGGGATAAATCCGCTGTTCGCTGGATAGCCAAGCCCATTTCTCAGGTAAGTGATCATCTTGGCCTTGTTTATGCCAAACGCAATTGCGCGGCGAAATTCTTTTTTAAGCAAGACAGACTGCTGTGGTGGCAATTTTGAAGGATCGACTAACACTCCAAGATATTCCGTGTTAAGAAAAGGGCCTGTTTCCATTTGCACGCGGTCAGCATACTTAGGATTCAGATGACCAGTCCTAGTAAGCAACTCATCCTTTGATGCTTTCGATACTCCAGAGATAAAATCAAGATTGCCAAGAATAAATTCCATAAACTCTGACTGCTTATCGCCAATAAAGGAGATGGAAACTGCATCCAAGTATGGCAACCGAATGCCCTTATTATCGACCTCAAAATAGTTGGGATTCTTAACGAGCACAAGCTTCTCCCCATCGCGCCACACTTTCAATTGAAAGGGTCCACAACCAACTGGATGGTGGCCAAAATCACGACCATAACAACTTATTGCCTCACGGGGAATAACCGAACAGTAGGGAGATGATAGCAGCCCCAAGAAAGCCGGAAATGGTTCCCTGAGCCGAATTGCTAGGACAGAATCAGACTGGGCTGTAATTGCAGGTGCTCCATCCCTCAACGTATCAATCTTTGAAAGAATCCAAGCACCTGGGCTCGCAACCTCTGCAAAGCCGAGCCTACCTATACTATAAACAAAATCTTGAGAAGTAACCCTTCGCCCCTTCCCCTCAACAAAACAGGTATCGTTTTGAAAAGACACATCCTTACGCAATACAAAGGTATAGGTCAGCCCATCTTTAGAGATGGACCACCCTTTTGCAACGCACGGTTTCACCTGAAGTGCGCTATCAAGCTGAACCAAGCCACAAAATATTTGCGAAACGGGCCAAATGGATGGCATAGTTCTGGCAAAGGCAGGGTCGAGGGAGGTTATTCCCTTTGACTCATTATACCGAAATACCTTATGGAGATGGTCCTTGTGAGAAGAATTACATCCAACGAAAGCAGTAATGAGCAGGGAGATAATAATTTTACGCCATTCCATACTTGGAGTTAATTCATCCTAATTGCGTTTCTATGAATTTATAAGGAGGATAAAATCACAAACCGTTACCGCATATCATTCACACAAAGTAAGCGGTTTTCCTGGAAGGAAAAACAAAACAGCCTAAAATTACGAAGGGGGCTTACGCCCCCTCCGATGTCAACCAAAACCAGCCAAGTAAAAAAACCAAAACCATGATTTCTTACTTACAGCATCTCGCTGTTGAGACAAATGTAAGGCAAGAAAATGCAAAACACAAGATGGTTTTGACAAAAGTTCTATTTTAATACATTAAGCAACCCATTACGGTTTTTTATCCAAATCTCCTTGCGCTCTACAACAATGAGTCCATCCTGCTCCATCTCAGTAAATACGCGCGCCAGCGAAGGTCTAGCAACCCCAAAAAACTCGGCAAGTTCGCCCTGCGATTTCTGAATTATAACCTTCTCGGCATGCGACTCTTTAGTTAATCCTAACAGATACTGGGCCACCTTTTCCTTAATTGTCCTAAATGAAAGGAACCAAAGCTTAGAGGAGAGAAACTGAGCCCTATTTGAAATTGCATTGAGATAATTACCCAACACAACGGTATTGCTTTGTAGCATTCTAAGCACCTCATCTTTGGGCACAAATAGAATTTTAACATCCTCCAGGGCTACAACATCAACAGGAAAGAAATTCTTCTCCCCAAAAAGGAAGGCATGTGCAATGGGCATAGGTGCGTGCATCTCCTCAATCTTCACAATTTTTCCTGTAAAATCGACCATCTCTCCTTTTACGCTCCCTTGAATAATTATGCACAAACTCCTAACCTCCTCCTCTCTCTGAGCTATAAGCTGCCCCTTGGAAAACGATTTTATCGAGTATCCAATTCGTGAAAAAAGTTCCTCAATCTGTTCCGGCTGCAACCCTTTAAAAAAGGGCGATTTAGAAAGAAGCAAAAACATATTTAACATTTTCTCAATTTTATTTCAGTGTTTGTAACATATGCAACAGTTTACCCCTTGGCATTGCCGGATATTTGCAACAGAGATTAATGCCTGAAAGTAAAAAAACAAAAGCAATATACAATGAAACGCGAAATCATTAGGATAGATAGAGACAAGTGCAATGGCTGCGGCAACTGCATTAGCGGTTGTCACGAGGGTGCACTACAGTTGATTGACGGCAAGGCTGCCCTCATTAGTGAATTAATGTGCGATGGTCTTGGTGCCTGCATCGGTGACTGCCCTGTAGGTGCCATAACCATAGAGGTTAGGGAGGCGGATGCCTATAATGAAGTTAAAACCATACAGGAGATGGTTAAAAGCGGCAAAAATGTAATCGTGGCCCACCTAAAGCATCTCAAGGACTATCAGCAAAAGGAGTATCTACGTCAAGGTGTAGAATTTCTACTAACTCAGAAGGAAACATTAGGCTTTAGCTTCGATGAAGTGTTGCAGGAGGTTCATGGCCATACAACAGAAAATAAGCAACAATTTGCCAAACCAATGGCTGCGATGCATCACGCTGGTGGTGGTTGCCCAGGATCAGTAGCGAGAGCCTTTAATGTTCAGGCTCAGGCTACCACTTCTGGTGAAATACCTTCTGAACTTTCTCATTGGCCAATCCAACTACATCTTATTAATCCATCATCGGAACACTTCAAAGGCTCGAACCTTTTGCTAGCCGCCGATTGCGTTGCATTCTCACTTGGAGCATTTCACCGCGATTACCTAAAGGGAAAAACCCTAGCCATTGCTTGTCCTAAACTCGATAGCAACAAGGAGTCATACATTGAAAAACTAACTGCACTGATAGATGAGGCACAAGTGGACACTATTACGGTAATGCGAATGGAAGTTCCCTGCTGTGGCGGTCTTGTTCACCTAGTAAAGCTAGCCTTGGAAAAGGCACAGCGCAAGATTCCAATCAAATCCATAACTATTGGAATTCACGGTGAGATACAGGAAAACAAGTGGGTTTAAATAAAAACTAGTAATTACAGAACGATAACTAACACTAAAAAACTACAATCATGGGAATGTTTTGCTACCAATGCCAAGAAACAGCCAAAGGAACGGGCTGCACAATCAAAGGAGTTTGCGGAAAAACCGATGATCTCTCAAACATGATGGACTTGCTAATGCACCTACTAAAAGGTATATCGGTATACTCCGTTGAACTTAGGGAGAAAGCGGGTTACGAAAACCCAACGGTAAACAAGTTTATTTTCGATGGACTATTTGCCACCATTACAAACGCCAACTTCGACAAGGAGGTTTTCTACAAAAGGGTGGAAAAGGCCCTTGAAATTAGAGAAATGCTTAAAACTGAAGCCCAAAAAGTTGGCATAATGGTGAATATCTCATTCGATGGAACAACTTGGACTGGAAAACCAGAGGAGTTTGAAGCCAAAGCCATTCAGGTGGGCGTTCTTGCCGAAAAGAACGAGGATATTCGTTCTCTTAAGGAGCTGGCAACCTATGGTTTGAAAGGGATGGCCGCCTATGCCGAACATGCTTACAATCTTGGAAAAGAAGACAAACAGCTATTTGCCTTTATGCAAAAAGCACTCCTTCAGCTAACTCAAGACCTATCGGTTGATGAGCTAATCACTCTTGTTATGGAAACGGGCAAGAGCGGAGTAACTGCCATGGCACTTCTCGATAACGCCAACACCTCCATGTATGGCAACCCAGAAATAACCAAGGTGAATATTGGCGTTCGGAATAATCCAGCAATTCTTATTAGTGGTCACGACCTCAAGGACATGCAAGAATTGCTAGAACAGACTGAAGGTACAGGAATAGATGTATACACACACAGCGAAATGCTACCAGCCAACTACTATCCTGCTTTCAAGAAATACAAACAATTTGTTGGAAACTATGGTAGCAGCTGGTGGCGTCAACGCGAGGAGTTTGACACCTTCAATGGCCCCATCTTATTCACCACAAACTGCATTGTTCCACCAATGGAGAATGCCTCCTACAAGGATAGAATATACACCACCGGAGCATCGGGTTTAAAGGGTGCAACCCATATTCCTGACAGGGCTAATGGAAGTGCAAAAGATTTTTCTACCATTATTGAGCATGCTAAAAGGTGCAAGGCACCCATTGAAATCGAAAAGGGAGAAATAGTTGGAGGATTTGCGCACGCTCAGGTATTTGCCTTGGCCGACAAGGTTGTGGAGGCAGTAAAGAGTGGTGCCATCCGAAAATTTATTGTCATGGCCGGTTGCGATGGTCGCATGAAATCGCGTGACTACTATACGGAGTTTGCACAAAAGTTACCAAACGATACTGTAATACTCACAGCCGGTTGTGCAAAATATCGCTATAACAAACTTCAACTGGGTGATATCAACGGCATTCCACGAGTGCTCGATGCCGGACAGTGCAACGACTCCTACTCACTTGCAGTTATTGCAATGAAGCTAAAAGAGGTGTTTGAACTAAGCGACATCAATGAGCTTCCCATTGCCTACAACATTGCTTGGTACGAGCAAAAAGCTGTAATTGTTCTGCTGGCCCTTCTTTCCCTTGGTGTAAAGAACATTCACCTCGGCCCTTCACTTCCCGCATTCCTCTCTCCAAATGTTGTTAATGTTTTGGTCGATAAATTTGGAATCAGTGGAATTACCACAGTTGACGAAGACATTAAACTCTTAGTAGGCTAGTAACCATTCTAAGCCCTTCGTAAGAGGGGCTTGTTTTTTAACCAAATACACAAAGCAATGGAAAACACAGAATTTATCAAAGGCAGTAAATTTTCTTTCACAACCCAAGTTGAGTATGCCACAGGAGGAATTGTAAGCAAGAATGTGATAAAAAAGAGCACCGGAAATGTTTCACTTTTTGCCTTTGACAAAGGGGAAAGCCTTAGCGAACATACCGCTCCGTTTGATGCGCTTGCTCAAGTTATTGAAGGAAATGCAACCATAACCATTGGGGGCCAAGAGAACCAACTTTCGGCGGGGGAATCAATCATTATGCCTGCAAATATTACACATGCAGTGCTTGCAACTTCGCGTTTAAAAATGCTACTTACCATGATTCGAGAGCCAAAACAGTAAGGCAATTTAAGTTTATAGCCGAAATCAACCGTTATAAAACGACCGAACATGTTCAAAAACACAAAAATTACCATCTCAGACCACATTAATTAGCAAATGATTATATACTTTTGCACCATCTTTGATAAAGGCAATCTATAATCAGAAATAGGCTGAACAATATCATCCCGATTTGAGAAACAATTCAGCCACATTACAGGAAAGAGTTTTCATAACCACATGGCAATTAGGTTAATTTAGGTTTAGTTTAAGGGTTAGAAAAGAGGGCTTTTAGTCCTCTTTTCTATTTTTTTGTATATT
>DATKTT010000199.1:0-3193 GCA_035530955.1 Williamwhitmania sp.
CATTGCCCTTTTCGTTAATCGAAAAGTAATTAACCCCCCAGCCAGTAATGTTATACAGTTCGGCCGAATCTTCAATACGCCATTTTCTCATTAGCGAAAATAATTACCGCTTTAATAATTTATACCTAAGATAGTTAATCATAAAAAAATCGTAGCGAAAATAGGCATTGTTTGCCAATAAGGCCTAAGGATTTTTACATTTTTTACGACAGAGGCCAATAATTATGCGAAGGAACATCGAAATGCCAGTTCAAAATATTTGACAAATGCATTAAAAACAACTGATGTATAGCAACTTGAAATCAAATTATTACCAGGATTCTCATCTTGCATGCGTATACAAAATCGTTCAGCCAGTTACCATTGATGATGATTCAAGCGCCATACAGTTGCATGCACTCCTCCAGACCACATTTAGAATATTTCAATATCGTAACTATGCAGAAGTCCAACCACCTCAGGGAGTGAAAACTTTGCCTTCCGAATTCGGTTAATTGTAGGATTTATGGAGTAGCCAGAAGCAGATGTAAAATCGGCTCGTTCAAGATTAGTTCTGTCAAAAATTGCGCCCACCAAATTACTGCCACTAAAATTGGCCTCCGCCAATGTTACCTCTGAGAAGTTGGTCTCCTCCATCAGGCAGTTTATGAATTTAGTTCCTTTAAGGTTAAGTCCAAAAAAGAATGCATAGCTCAAATTGCATTCTTCAAACGACATAGAAAGTAAGAACTTTCGCACTTTACTAAAATCCATGCCCATGAGTTTACAACCCCTGAAGACGATATTTGTAAAAATTGTTTCCTGCACCGGCACCATGCTGAGGTTACAAAACTCGAATTGACAATCAACAAATTCACTCCCAGAAAGGTTAAGGCCAGAGAAGTCGCAGCTTCGAAAGAGACATCCACTGAACTCATAACATTGAATGTCCTCTAGTAATTTTAAATTCTCGAATTTCTGATCTTCAAAAAGAGCATTTGCCATAGTTGTAAAAATTAGTGCCCGTACTAATGACACAAAAGTAAACAACCGCCTGCAATTTATAAGCAAGAGTGTACAATCCATTAACAAAATTTCAAAAAAAAGACCCGAAACCGAAGCTTCGAGTCCTCGGAGGAGGAATTTAACTTGCTACTTCTTGGTAGCTTTAAGCAAATCGAGAATCTCTTGTACCTGCTTGCGCAGCTCCTCATTATCCTTTTTGAGCTGGTCTATGGTCTTCTGCTGCTCCTTCATAGCCTCCACAAGCAGAGCTGTAACTGGAGCGTATTGCATCGTATACCTATCATCTTCCTTAGAATAGTTCACCACCTCTGGAATAACCTTTTCTGCCTCCTGTGCAATAAATCCCATTTGGGTTCCCTTCATGGTGGAATCCTTCCAAACAAAGTTTACTCCTCTAAGATTCAACACCTTGCTCAAAGCATTGGGAATGGTAACGATATTTGATTTAAGCCTTCCATCGCTCAACACACTCCATGATGTTGCAAATGCATTACCATTAATTATAATTGACTTAGCGGTAAAATCTCCTTGCATAAGGGCTTGAGTGGCGTTGTTGGCTATGTAGAGCTTATTTGAACCAGTTTCGTTTTGGCCAGCAGCCCTTCCAATAAAAACATTTCCAGTTCCCGTGGAGTTGGATAGACCGGCCAAATGACCTATGTAAACGTTATAGTTTCCAGAAGTATTGGAGGTTCCTGATTCCCTTCCAATAAACACGTTATCGCTACCGGACGTGTTGGCCCAACCAGAATAACAGCCAATAAAGGTATTTCTGTAGCCGCTATTTGACTGATTTGCTCCACCGGCATATGCTCCAAGAAAGGTGTTTCCATATCCGGTGTTATTCTGTCCAGCCAAAGAGCCCACAAAAGTGTTCACCGAACCGTTGGTATTATTCTTTCCACTGAAAGCACCAATGTAGAGATTCTGTTCGCCAACCGTATTGGCAAATCCTGCCTGATAGCCAATGAAGATATTGTTATCGCCATCGGTTGGATCCATATCGTCGTGGTATCCGGTGGTGCTATAGCCTGCCTGATACCCCAAAAAAACATTATACTGCCCCTTGTTTATCGAATACCCAGTCTGTTGACCAATAAAATAGTTATTTGGTGTCAATCGCAGGTAGTTGGTTGCAGCAACTCCGGCCGTTTGCCCGATACCAAAACCCTTAGTTGGATCGGCAGTGTAAATTCTTGTGCTGTCAGGCGAAATGGTTAGGATGTTACTTGTTAATCCTGCGCGTGTAGAATTTCGACCACTTACGGCAAATCCACCTTTGGCTGGTCGTCCAACTACGTTGCCAATATACACGGTGGTAGAATCGGGGGTTACGCGCATGATGTCGGTTGTGGTACCTCGGGTTGAGTTTCTACCACTAACCGCAAATCCCCCCTTTGCCGGACGGCCTGTAGCTGCCATATCCACCGTTACCTCTACCCCATCGGGATATACAGCAAATACAGGATTTCCGTTGATATCCTTCACCTCAAAGAGCGGAACTGTGGGGTCGCTGTCTGTTCCTTTAACCTCCAGCATGCCATTGGGCGTTGACGTGCCAATACCTACGTTACCACCATTGCTTGGATAAATACTGCCACCTTGATTGATGGACCAATAGGATGAAGAGGAAGATTTTGCATAAAGCGCATAGGGAACCGACTGCATTTGCGAAGTTTCCCCGCCAACAAATCCTGCACCATCCTTAAAATCAACCTCGGTTTTAAGATAAAAAGGTCCAGTTTGCCATGGAATAGAGGAAAAAGTTCCTACGGTAGGTGTTCCCGCTCCTAAAACCAACGAAACTAATCCGTTTTGGTTTGTCTCAGCATCCGAGGTTTCCACATAAATCGGATTATTAGTTTCTAAGCCCTGAATTACCGAAAATCTAAACGTTACGCTCTTTTGAGCCACTGGATTTCCTGCCGCATCGCGCACCACCGATTGGTAGTTGAATCCTTCCGGCGCCTGTGCATAAGCCTCATTCACGAGGAGGGTTATCAATAGCGCTATCAATGTTAAAGGTAAATATCGTCTCATAAGCATCATTTTGAGTTAAGTAATTTTTCCATTTTTTTCTCAAGGTTGTCTAGCCTTGCCTTAAGATTTTCGTTCTCTTTGGTTAATGATTTCATCTGTTCATTCTCCTTCTTCAAGGCATCAATCTCCTGCTGCTGGGCTTTTACGG
>DATKTT010000200.1:0-3808 GCA_035530955.1 Williamwhitmania sp.
TGGTGAGCTGCTCATTGTTTCGCAGGAGGATCGCTCGCAGCTGAAAAACAAGGAAATCTGCACAGCCAAGTTTTATGAGCTCCTGCAGCAGCTATTTACCCCTCGCAAAAAGAGGCGCCCAACCAAACCCTCCAGAGCATCCAAGGAAAAGCGTCTCGATAAGAAAAAGGTACAATCGTTAAAAAAAGTTCTTCGTCGCAAAAACGACTTCTAAACCAATAGGTTCAAAGTGGAAAACATCCAACCTGATATAAAATTACTGACAGAGCTAACAACCATGCCCATGCCCTTTGGCAAGTATAAGGGTAGGTTGATTTGTGACCTGCCGGAGGGATACCTCGTATGGTTTAAGCAGAAGGGATTTCCGCAAGGACGATTGGGCGTTTTGCTCGAAACAGCCTACGAAATTCAGCTTAACGGGTTGGAATTCTTGCTTACGCCTTTGAGGAAAAGGAGGTAGTGAGGGGATTAGGTTTTTAGGTAATAGGCTGTTTGGATTATTAGGAAATGGGCACCTTGGTTAGTTGAGCGAATTCGGTATTCCAATTGTTCTATTTTGTGGATGAAAATCACTGAGACGCACGATCGTGCATCTCTGCATTCGGTTGAATTCTATTAACTCTTTAAATCCTCTGACTTCCGTTTAACTTCTCTATTTAATACCTTTTGTCCATTGCGGTGCATGGTAGGTTTGGTGCATTGAGCAATCTTACGAACGTGCACCGCCAACACTATGGACCCTTTCTGTCCGGGGGGTTGGCACCCCCGGCTACAAACATGCCACCTCTTAGAGGTGGTCTATCAGGGCACGAAGCTGTGGATTGCGGTGCATAGAAGGCAAAGTTCATCGAACAACAATAGCGTGTGCACCGCTTTCACCCTAAATTGCCTTTACGATGGGCTGACGCCCATGGCTATTCATATTAAACCGCTTCGCGGTTATTTCTTTGGGCGAAAAATTTTTCGCCCCTACAATCGGTTGAATTCATGTATCGTCACAAAGGAGACGCACGATCGTGCATCTCTACAATCGGTTGAATTCTCTTAATTCTTTGACTTCTCTAACTCCTCTAACTCCTTTGTCTACTGAATCCTCTTCACCTCTACCGCAACTTCTCCCTTAGCCTTCACCTTCACGCGAAAGGCATCGGGAATGAGGTCGATTTGGTCAATTGCCAGCTCGGTAATCTTACCGTTCAGCTCCAAGTTGGGGATATTTCGGTTCCTAATTAGGTTTCGGTTAATCTCCGCCAAGGTTTTGGTAAGCTCATCGCCCACAGGAAAAACCATGGCCCTCCTCACCGACTCCAGAATGGAGCTTTTAAAGAGCCAAGAAGCAGTGCGATGGAGAATATTGCTCGTTTGCAGCTCGTAGTCCAGGTTTACCATTTCAACACTATTGGTTGCATGGTTGTAGCGTGGAATGCCCTTAAAGTATATCCAGCCATTGAGGCTACCCTCCAGCTGCGTTCCAATCACCATTTTATCGCCGCTTCCGTAAATACGCAAGCTATCTACCCTAACGGTTCTACGTCCCTGTGTAAACGATTTTCCAACCACCCCTTTGGCAAAAAGCATTTCAGCCTCCTCAAAGGGAACGTCCACGCCAAAGTTAATGTTCACGTAGCGGTCGGCATCGTTACCAGCAACCAGCTGTGGTTTTGGAGCATCGAGCCAGAGATCGGGCGATTGCTTATCGATTACAACCTCCGATACAGCCTGCAGTCCAATGGTTGTTGACACCAGGCTATCGGTAGATGTAAAGGATGAAATGGAGACCTTTTGCGGCACTAAAACCAGCCAAATATTGTAGTCGGGGTTAACTAGAATGGGCTTTTTAACAAATGTAGTTAGCTGATCCACAACGGCCGTGAGGCTAATACCGTCACCAAAATTTTCGTCGATCTTGTTGCAGATATCCTGCTTTGCCCTGCTCAAAGCCTTGTCGGCGATGTAGGAGGCAGGCAGCTGTAGCCGTCCAACCCTTGCCTTGGGCTCCGACAGCCAGGTATAGCCTGTCATGGTGGTTTTCGGCACCATACTCCAGTCCTTGCCAAAGGTGAAGGTTGTAGTAAATGTCATGGCCAGCTCACCTTCCAGCTCCGAGGATAACGAGTAGCCCAGCAACCCAACACTTGCGCTCACCCATGCCCTTATGGGAACGCTGTAGGTGACCGAATTTCCGGAAAAGGAGGCCGTTATGGGTTGAATTTTCCAAACCTTCACCTGCATGTTTTCGTTGGAGCTGCCTTTATCTTCATAGATGAGCCCATCCAAGCGATGGTTGATGGATGCCAGCAGCTGCGCACGGTTGAACGAAACGGGGATGGCTACCGTGGAGACCGAGGTACCCAAATCGGTGAGTTTATACGATTCGTTGGGCTTTGGAATGTTGGTAGTAACCGAGCAACCGGCAACCAGAATGGCCAACATAACCCCTAAAGACACTTTTACTACGACAGAGTTCATTACCATAAAATTGTAGCACAAAAGTATGGGAGTTCAGGGAAGAATTGTGGTTGATTGAAAATTAAATGCTAAAATTTTGTTTTTATCATGGTTGTCCTATAAATATTTGCTGTACCCTGCAGCGTAACTTCGTGCCCGAGGCTCCGTAGGAGCCAAACGTTGGTAGCACATTGTTTGAAGAGGCGTTAGCGCGCAACTATTCTACCCAAATCACCGGATAAAAGAAATTTGTTGCGCACCTACGGAGCGCTAACATTATATGATTGCTTTTTCTACCAACGTTAGGCCTCTACGAGGCCGTTGATATCCGTTTGATTCGATTTTGCTCTCCAATAGCTCACCTTTGCCATAAGCGATGAAGTATTGTAGCCAAGAGTATCCCATCCGTGCTGCTAATACTCCGTAGGAGTTGAACATTTTAATGATGGTGTATGGCGCTGGTCTCCGGGCTATCGCCTTTGATAAACATAGCCCACGGTTTTTAACCGTGGGTCACTAAAATACCGTTGAAGAACCCAAGCTATGGCACTCGTGTAAACACAGTCGCTTTCAATGAACCAACGAGAATAGCTACATTGAACTCTCATTTTAGATAACCATCAAACTTATGGTTGGCAAAACCGTTACTCTGAAAAACTGAGATATGAAATTTTCAACCCCTCTGATACACGGAACGCTGGTTAAGCGCTACAAACGGTTTTTGGCCGATGTTACCCTCGACAGCGGTGAGGTGGTGGTGGCACACTGCACCAACTCCGGCTCCATGAAGAGCTGTTTGGAGAATGGTGCGGAGGTTTACCTCTCCCCGGCTGCCGACCCCAACCGCAAAACGCGCTTCACCTGGGAGATGATTAAGATAGATGGCGGCTGGGTGGGCATCAACACCGCTAACCCCAACCAGTTTGGCTACGAAGCGCTGGTTAACAACCTCATTCCCGGGCTACAAGGCTATACCGAGGTTAGGCGCGAAGTGACCTTCGACGATAGCCGCTTCGACCTATACGCACGGAAAGCAAGCGAGGCGTGCTTTGTGGAGGTGAAGAATGTTTCGCTCAAGGAGGGTAACCTAGCCATGTTTCCCGACGCCGTTACCACCCGTGGTCAAAAGCACCTCGAAACGCTGGTAAAGGCAAAGCAGCAGGGCTACCGAGCAGCAATGCTTTACATTATTCAACGTACCGACGTGGAGGCCTTTGCTCCTGCCGCCCACATTGACCCACAGTATGCCCGCAAGCTGAAGACAGCCATTGCGCAGGGTGTAGAAGTGTTCCCGCTAATGGTGGCTGTGTCACCCACCGAGATTAGGGCCGTAAAGCTACTGGAGATGAAACTATAGTCC
>DATKTT010000201.1:0-6217 GCA_035530955.1 Williamwhitmania sp.
ACAAGGGCATGGTTTCCAAAAACAATACCAATGACCGTGGCAACCAGATAACCCGATGTTTGGGCTGCTTCACCAATAAGAAAACCTCCAAATGCGATGGCGACACCGAAAATTTGGGGAAAAAGTCCCGGTTTCAACCAACGGATGGTCCAGTAACCTAAAGCCCCCAACCCAAGACCAAGTACCACAGAAGAGATCATTACGTAGAGGAAGTAAATAGCTCCAGCCGGGTAAATAGTCGTAAAATGTGCAATCTTTTCAATGAGATGTGCCTGATCGGCATGCGGAGCAACCATGGCAATGGCCAGTGTACTCAAAACGATGCCCAACGGGTCATTGAAAATGGATTCAGTAACAATAACGGTTTTGATGTTCTCGTCTACCTTGTTTTGCTTAAAAAGTGGAATCAATGTAGCGGGGTCGGTTGCTGAAACAATGGTTCCGAAAAGGAAACCGGCACCTAATGGTAGATTGAACAAATAGGAAAAGAGGAACCCGCTGATGGCTGCTGTTAAAAGCAAGCCTATTGTATCCAGTATCCCAATGGTAGCCAAGTGCTTTTTAATTATGGTCCATTTCAAATTATGACCCTCGGTATACAATATGAGTACCAGTCCTAAAACACGGGCATAGTTAAAAATGGTGTGTCCCTGGTTATTGGGAATAAGACCAAACACGGGACCGAATAAGAACCCCAGAACAATGAGTATTGGAATGGAGGAAATATGTGCTTTTTCACTCAGCAAAAAAGCAAAAAATCCCAAAGTCAATACGGCAAGAATAGTTAAATCAATAAGCTCCGAATGCGACATTTTTTGGTATTTTATTTTGGTTTAAACAATCTTAGGAACCGGCCTACCCCGGTATTCACTATCAACTGTTAACTTCCGAAAGTCAGGGCACAAATATAAAAAAGCACCTAGATTACCTCTAAGCAAGATTGTTATTTTCAGCTAAAATGCTTTTAAGCATAGCAGAAAACCCGGAACGGGTAACAGAAATTCACTCCAACCTCGTTGCTATTGCAGTGCATGATATAATTTGAAAATTAATCGATTTGGAGATCCGCCAGTGGGCGGACAAGTTTTGAAAATGATGGTGCAGCTATCAACCGTTTGCTGTTGCGGTGCATGGTTGCAGTAGTGCGTTGAACAACGATTGTGTGTGCACCGCTCGCGCTTGGGGTGGCTTGCCCACCATGGGCTTCAGCCCATGGCTATTCATATTAAACCTCTCCGAGGTTTTATTAAAAGACGCTCGGCCAAGCGTCTCTACAATTGGTTGTATTCTCTTAATTCTCTGACTTCTTTAACTCCTTTGACTTCTTTTTTCTTACATTCATGCCGTTCAAACAAACATTGGTAGCATGCAAAGCGAAGCCCATTCACCGGTTAACAAAACGCTGGTGCTCATTCTGGTAATGGTTACCTCCGTTATTACACCCTTTATGGGCACGGCGGTAAACCTTGCCCTTCCGGTAATCAGCACTCAATTCTCGTTGAATGCCATCTCCATGAGCTGGGTGGCTATGTCGTTTTTGCTTGCAACGGCGGTGTTTATGGTTCCCATGGGTAAGCTGTCGGACATTCTGGGCCGAAAAAAGGTGTTTATCTGGGGAAACCTGATTGTGGCTGCGTCGTCCATTCTGTGCGCCCTCTCCTGGTCGGGCGAGGTGCTCATTGCCATGCGGGTGATTCAGGGTTTTGGCAGCGCCATGATGTTTGCCACCAGCATGGCGCTAATAACCTCGGTGTATCCGCCCAAGGAGCGGGGAAAAGCCATCGGGCTAAGCGTTACTGCCGTGTACGTTGGGCTCTCGGCCTCACCGGTGGTTGGTGGTTTCCTCATCGGTTGGTTTGGTTGGCAGAGTTTGTTCTACGTAACAGCTCCCATTGGCCTTGTGGTAGCCATTATCGCCTTCTTGGGCATAAAAACCGATTGGAAGGAGGCTCAAAACGAACAGTTCGACTACCGTGGCTCACTGCTCTACCTAGTGGCCATGAGCGCCTTTATGTATGGCTTTTCGCAGCTACCCGACCCCACCGCCATTGTCCTAACGGTTGGTGGTGCCATTGGCGTAGCACTCTTTGTTTGGGTAGAGCTTAAGGCTACCTATCCGGTGCTCAACATGCAGCTGTTTGCCCAAAATCGGCACTTTGCCCTCTCCAACCTTGCTGCGCTCATAAACTACGCCACCACCTTTGCCATCACCTTTTTACTAAGCCTCTACCTGGAATACATAAAGGGGTTATCGCCACGCGATGCCGGCATTTTGCTGGTTACGCAACCCGTGATGATGGCGCTGGTGGCCTCCTTTTCTGGTCGCCTCTCCGACAAGTACGACTCCGGCTGGCTGGCCTCGGGCGGCATGGCCATAATTGCCATTGGGCTGGTAATGCTCATCCCACTCAACGAAGCCACCACCACCTCCTACCTCATTGTCAGCTTGGCCATTCTCGGTTTTGGCTTTGGGCTGTTTTCGTCGCCCAACACCAACGCCATAATGAGCTCGGTGGAGAAGAAATATCTGGGTATTGCATCGGCCACGGTTGGAACCATGCGACTAACGGGCCAAATGATGAGCATGGGCATTGCTACCCTCATCATTCACATCTTTATGGGCGACGCTAAAATTGTTACCTCAAATCACCCTCAATTTATGCATTCGGCAAGGGTAACGTTTGCTATATTTGTGGCGCTCTGTGTTCTCGGAATTTGGGCTTCACTGGCCCGGGGGAAAAATGAACACGAGCAAGCTAAGGAGTAAGTAACACTGCTAACCTTGAGTAGATGAATGCTAAGGAGAAGTTTAAGTTGAGCATACCCAAACGTGGCCTCCTATTTGTGGCCGCAGGAGTGTGGACCTTTGCCGGCGGCATGTTGCTGGTTAGGGGTGGCATTATGATGATGCACTACCCTGCACACCTCTGGATAAAAGAGCTGTCGTGTCTCGTTGGTGGCCTACTCTTTTACTGGGTTCTATTTTCAACCATATCGCACAAGCATACCACCCGCATTTTAACCATGGATACTGAGCGGCCCTGCATGTTTGCCTTCTTCAGCGTTAGAAGTTACCTTTTAATGGTTATAATGATTTCGTTGGGGATTACGCTGCGCCTGTCGGGTATTGTTTCGCCCGAGTATCTTTCCTACGGCTACCTCACCATGGGTATTCCGCTGTTTCTCTCCGCATTCCGATTTTACTACGTGGGTATTCGCTACCAAGAGGTTATATCGGAGAAGAATGGGGAAAACTACCTCGATTAAAAATAAAATGCCTACTTTTGCCGCCCGTAAATAGGCAACAACATCAAACTAATTCCAATTAATGATAACAGTCTCTAACGTGGGACTCCAGTTTGGCAAACGGATTCTTTTCCAGGATGTCAACCTGAAGTTTACAGCAGGCAATTGCTATGGTATAATCGGTGCCAACGGTGCCGGAAAATCGACATTTCTTAAAATTTTAACCGGCGACCAAGATCCAACCAACGGCACCATCGGCTTTGGCAAGGGTGAACGGCTCTCGGTGCTCAAGCAGGACCACTTTGAATTCGACGAATATACGGTGCTAAACACCGTGCTCATGGGCCACGCTTCGCTCTGGAGCATCATGCAGGAAAAGGATGCGCTATATGCCAAACCCGACTTTAACGATGCCGATGGCCTACGTGTTGGTGAGCTCGAAACCCACTTCGCAGAGATGGATGGATGGAATGCCGAAAGCAATGCGGCTAACCTCCTCAGTGGTTTGGGTGTAAAGGAGAGCTTGCATCAAAAGCTAATGCAGGACCTTAGCGGTAAAGAGAAGGTGCGCGTGCTGCTGGCACAGGCGCTCTTTGGCAAGCCCGACAACCTCCTGCTCGATGAGCCTACCAACGACCTTGACCTCGATACCGTTAGCTGGCTCGAGAACTACCTCTCCAACTTCGAAAATACGGTGCTGGTAGTGTCGCACGACCGCCACTTCCTCGACTCCATCTGTACCCACACTGTAGATATTGATTTCAGCCGTATTGAGATGTTTTCGGGCAACTATAGCTTCTGGTACGAAAGTAGCCAGCTGGCACTCCGTCAGCAGCAGAACCAGAACAAGAAGGCCGAGGAGAAGAAAAAGGAGCTGCTGGAGTTTATAGCCCGCTTTAGCGCCAACGTGGCCAAGAGCAAGCAGACCACCAGCCGCAAAAAGATGATTGAGAAGCTCAACATTGAGGAGATAAAACCATCGAGCCGCAAGTATCCGGGCATTATTTTCAAACCCGACCGTGAGCCGGGCAACCGAATTTTGGAGGTTACCAACCTTAGCAAACGAATTGAGGGCGAGCTGATTTTTGACAAGGTAAACTTCACCATTGAGAAGGACGAAAAGGTGGTATTCCTATCGCATGACCCCAGGGCCATGACCGCCCTTTTTGAGATTCTCAACAAGAAAATGAAGGCCGATAGCGGAACCTTTGAGTGGGGCGTTACCATTACCAAGGCGTATCTACCAATCGACAACTCCAGCTTTTTTGAGACAGACCGTTCGCTCATCGACTGGCTAGCCCAATACTCGGACGATACCACAGATTTTTACCTTCGTGGCTTTCTCGGGCGGATGCTCTTCTCCGGTGAGGAGGTTTACAAAAAGGCCACCGTGCTTTCGGGAGGCGAAAAGGTGCGGTGCATGATTGCCCGCATGATGCTCAAGGACGCCAACCTAATGATCCTCGACACCCCAACCAACCACCTCGACTTGGAGTCGATTCAGGCATTCAACAACGGGTTGCAAAAATTCCCAGGGATTGTGCTCATGGCGTCGCACGACCACGAGTTCATTCAAACCGTTTGTAACCGCATTATTGAGCTTACTCCCCACGGCACCATCGACAAGAAGATGGACTACGACGACTACATCACCGATGAGTCCATAAAGGAGCTAAGGGAAAAGATGTATAGGAAGAAGTAATTTCCACCGCATAAAAAAAAGGCGACCGTAAAGGCCGCCTTTTTTGTTTTATTGAATATCGTAAATAACGTAAGGTCGATTTAGAAAAACTATTTCACTGTCGCTTTGCCAAAAATTCATCCGTGCAATTACTCATCGCCAGCACTAATAAAAACTATAAAGCAAATTCCTTTGTTCTTTTCCCTTGATGGTAAAGAACCAAAAGATCAAGCCTTGGCTGCTCGCCGACCCTTTACGGCTTCGTAAGCTAAAACGGCGATACTCGCTTCGCTCAAACAGCCGCCGTTTTTAAACTCACTTCAGCCTAAGGGTCCCCGGCTGCGCAGCCTAGGGCATTCGGATAAGCACTTGTATTTTCGAAACTACTAAGAGAGTAGCTATGTTGAAATCACATTAAAGACCTACTTCTCCAACAGCCGAATGCCATCGTCGTTAATGGAGATTATTTTATCCTTGTAAAGCAGTCCAATTGCCTTCTTAAAGCTCTTCTTGCTCATGCCAAGCAGCTTGTAAATCAAGTCTGGATTGGTATTGTCGTTAAGGGCGAGGTAGCCGTTATACTTCTTTAGCGCATTGAGCACTATTTCCGACATTTCGTCCACCTTGCGGTAGCCGGGCTTTGTGAGCATTAGGTCTATTTTGTAATCGTCGCGCACCTTCTTTATGAAGCCCTTCATGCGCTCACCCTTGTTGAGCGGTTTGAACACCTCGTTGCGGTATACAACTCCGGTAAAGGTATTGTCAACAATGGCATTGTAACCCAAGCTGGTCTCGCTATAAATGAGCAGATCTACCTCGGCACCAAACTCATACTCCGGCACAAGGTTATCGAGAAAACGTTCAAACTTGGCGGTGGCCACAATACGGTCGGTTTCAGAATCGACATAAAGGCGCACAACGTAGCGCTTACCTTTTTCCATGGAAAGCCGCTGCTCCCGGAAAGGAACAAATAGATCTTTGGGCATTCCCCAGTCGAGAAATGCACCAAACTTGGTAACCGCAATAACTTCGAGGTAGGCAAACTCGCCCACCATTGCCAAAGGTTTTTCGGTGGTGGCAACCAGCCTATCCTCCGAGTCGAGGGAGATAAAAACATCAACCTCATCGTCTAGACTATAAGCCTCAGGGAGGTAGCGGAGCGGCATCAAAATTTCGCCAAGATTATCCCCGTCGAGGTAAACCCCAAATTCCACTTCCCGCTCAATGCGTAACTTGTTATATCGTCCTATTTCTGCCATGGCAGCATCTACTTAAAATTGAACCGCGAAG
>DATKTT010000202.1:0-7692 GCA_035530955.1 Williamwhitmania sp.
ACTGAATTGTCGTCTTGGAGCAAGCGCTTATCGAGCAGAGTTTTGTCGTACACATCGCCTTTTTTAATTTTCAAAACGGCACTTAAAAACTCAGAAGGATATTTGGTATTTCCAACCCACGTAATATTTCTAAAGTAATACTTTGGTCCCTCTTCAATCTTAATCACAATACCTACACGTTTAGGGTTTACAGCGTATACTGAATCAGACAAAATACGCGCATCACGGTAACCCTTTTCATTATAGTAGGTAATTATCTTCTCCTTATCATCCTCATAGTTAGACTCAACAAACTTAGCACTCTTAAAAAAGTTTAAGTCCTTCCTATGGGTTTTTTTCATTGCTCTGCGCAACTTACCATCAGAAATCGCCACATTACCTTCAAAGTCAATGTTGCTAATTTTCACCTTTTTCTTCCGATCCACCTGAAATGTTACTCTTACACCATTTGAAATAACGGTATCATTCGCCTGAAGAATATCAACAGCTATATTTCGATAACCCTTTTCGGCAAAATACTTTTTAATGGTTCCCTCTGCTGTTGACAACAAATATGGCGTTAGTTGATCCCCAATTTTGAGCGTCAACTTCTCCTTTAAGGCATCTTGCTCCGATTTCTTAAGACCGGTATAAAATATTTTTGAGACTCGGGCTCTCTCAACAAGGTCTATATTAAAATATGCAGTATCACCTTTAAACCTAACAATTGAAACATTAATATTTGAAAACAATCCCTGCTTCCATAGTTTCTTAATTCCTCGTGTAACATCATCGCCCGGAACCATAATGGTTTCACCTTCGTCGAGTCCAAAAAGGTTTATCAGGGTTTGTGCATCAAGAAACTTTAGCCCTGAAATAGTTACACCGCCCACCACGTATTGTTTTGGGGCAGTATAGTCTGCAGATGAAACTGAAGCTAACGAGTCGGTAACTTGAGAAAAAGCTGGAAGAGAAGTAAAAAATACTACTGCGGAAACTATTAATTTACGAAGCATTCTCAGATGTTGTTATTTGTAGTTAACACTTATGTTTTATTTGATCGCCCGTTTTTCCAAAACGACGTTCTCTTCGCTGGAAATCGAGTACTGCATTGAAAAATTCATTCTTGTCAAAATCGGGCCAAAGCACTTCTGAGAAGTAAAATTCCGCATAGGCAAGTTGCCACAGCAAAAAATTACTGAGACGCTCCTCTCCGCTTGTTCTAATAAGCAACTCTGGGTCAGGGATACCCTTTGTTGTAAGGTAATTGCTGAAAAGTTCTTGAGAAATATTACCAGCAGGTAACTTCCCGCTTACAACATCTTCCACAATTTTCTTAGTGGCATCAACAATTTCCCATCTAGCGCTGTAGCTAAGAGCAAGGATCAAGTTAAGCCCATCATTATTCGCAGTTTTTTCAATCGCCTGAGCCACATTCAATCGCGCCTTTTTAGGTAGACTTTCAATATCTCCGATAATGCTGAGCCTTACCCTGTTTTTCGAAAGATTATCCACCTCGCCATTAATGGTGGAAACAAGCAAATCCATTAGGGCATCAACTTCTGCCTTTGGTCGATTCCAATTTTCGGTAGAGAATGCATAGAGCGTCAAATACTTAACCCCTATTTCGCCTGCTGCCTCCACTGCCTCCCTCACAGCATTAACACCGTTTTGATGGCCAAAGATGCGTTGATTCCCACGTTGCATTGCCCAACGTCCATTACCGTCCATAATAATGGCAACATGGATTGGAACCTTTTGCAAATTGATACACTCTTTGGACATTTCTGAAAATTCAATTACTTGTAAACAGGACAAACCACGCTATTATTTAAAAGGCGGAAAGTTATAAATAATCCGGCTACTGAGTACCAATCGTTGTTATGAATTATGGAATTTTTCTGATCCGTCCAGTTGGTATAGCCATCTAGCTTATCTGTGAACGTTTTACTAATGGTCCACTCAAAGCCAACGGTCCACCGACGTGCTGGCCGGTATTTTACGCCAATACTCAATGGTACCGAGGGAGACAAGGCTCCTCCAATATAGGAAACACCAAAGCCTGCACTCACAAATGGAGCATACTTTTTTCGTTTATACGCAAGGGCATCGAAGGGTAAAAAGTTAATCTCTAAAGCAACATTTCCATCGAAGATCAGCGTGTTGAATCGGCCACCTGCAGCAGGAAGGTAACCATTTGTTGCGGAATAGTCTCCCGAAAAGTTACCGCCATTTACACCAAACCGAACGGCGTAGTAGTCGTTAAAATTATAGCGAAGAAAAACGCCACCGGCAATATTGGGGTGGCTAAAAGGTGTGGCTACGTTGTAGTCACCAATATAGTAACTCCCACCAACACGGCCACCAATATCTATACTGTTTTGAGATATTGCAATCGTCGTAATTAGATTAAGGAAAACGAAAAGGATGGTGTTTTTTTTCATGAAAACGGGTGAAATAGGAATCAGTTCTTTCTGAACTTCATCTTTTGTACCAACTGATATGAAACGCCAAAAGTGACAACATAGTATATATCGTTGGATTTTGAGTAGGGGGACGCAAAACCGTCCATGCGATCGGTTGTAGTAAACCGTGTTCCAAACTCACCATTAAATGAAACTCTTGGCATTAAATTCACCTTAACACCCACTCCTATTGGGAAAATTGCAGCTAACGAAGATGAACCGTTAAAATTTGGACTGGCCTCCAGCGCAGCGTTGCCGCTCGGAGAAAACATTGCACCGCCAAAACCGGCATACACATAAAACCCATAAGGATTGCCATATGGCCTCACTCCTCCTCTTACCGCCATAATTGAAAAATACCTATTTTGAGCAGGCTTTACAAAATAGTATTCAGCAGTAAAGCCTATATCCGTGGCAAATATATTTACCTTATAACCTCGTGTTTCGTTTCTAGAACCCTTATCGTTACTGTACATAATACCAGAAGCGATCATTCCTTTAACATAAAACCGATCGTTCACCTTATACCGCAAACCGATTGTTAAACCAGGTCGCAAGTTGGTAAAAGAAAAATCTCGAATGCCACCCAAATTATTTGAGGATGACGATCCACCAATATCATCAAAGCCGTGATAAATAGAAAGGCCTGTGACAATTTCATAGTGACTAAAACTCCATGATTGAGCGGCCAGATTAGTCTGAACACTCACATAAGCCAACACTAAAAATAGGTGTTTAGTCAGTTTCATGGTTAAGTTGCTATGCACTACAAAAGTAACTTTTTTTATTTACAAGCCGACATGCGTTTCTCAGCGAAGGTTTATTAACAATATTTAACAAATAAAATGCACTAAATGTTCCGCCCGGTCAAACTTCTGTTATCTACCCCCCACATCAACTTAGTTCGTAACCGTTTAAAAAAATCCGTTTCTCCAAGCATAAGCAACTTCACGGTAAACGGTGCCTTCGAAATAAAAATTTGACTACCGGAAGCAATGGGCATTGACCGGTTATCGATGGCGCAAATAACTGTTTCATCACGTGAGGTAGGTTCAAGCCGCAGCTTATAGCTGTCGGGAACCACGAGCGGCCTTACTGTGAGGTTGTGCGGTGCAATTGGTGATATTACGAAACTGGCAGAGTCTGGTGTAATAATTGGGCCTCCTACGCTCAAGGAATAAGCGGTTGACCCAGTAGGTGTCGCTACCAACAAGCCATCGGACCAATAGGTATTTATTAACCCGTCGTTGTGGTATACATTTACCGATACCATAGAGGAGCCATGCTTTTGTATACTCACCTCATTAAGTGCAAAAGGAAAATCCGACAGTGGAGCAGGCAGACCATCAACCATTATTAGTGATCGATTCTCCACACTTATAGTTTTGTTAAGAAGCGTATCGATCACCTCATCTATAAACTCACACGAAATAGAAGTCAGAAAGCCAAGCCTACCTGCATTTATCCCTGCAATGGGGATTCCGGAATCGCGCACTAGTGCCACCGTTTCCAAGAAGGTACCGTCCCCACCTAGGCTAAACACACAGGCTGTATCCATATCGAGTTCCGATGGAGAATTGAAGACCAAAATGCCTTGTGGATCAAAGCCAAAATCGTTTTTCAGCAGCCGGTAAAACGCCTCATACACCTTTACCTGAACACCATTCTCAGCAAAGCGTTCGAACAGCACTTTAAGACAACTCAAGTGCGATTTTGGGAAATAACGTCCGTAAAGAGCTACCTTCATTACTTAAACATTTAAATACCTCATAAGCAAGTCAAATCGCTCCTCCATCAAGTCGTCCATCTCATCAACCCGCATGTGGGCTCCAATAATTTTATATTCGTATCGGGTAAAAGTTTGGATTATAGAGGTAAGGTCTACAACATTTAACTTTAGCGTTAGCTCTATCTTCGTAGAATCTTTGTGAGCAGTAATGTAGCTCGACAATATTTTTGCTCCGTTGCCCTCAACAATTTGGGCAATGTGCGCCAGCGAATAATCATTTTCATTGAGTTCTAGAACCACAATTCCTCCAGGGTTCTTTAGTGCTGACAGCTCTGCAAAATAGTGCAGAAGGTCAGGTAAAGAGATCACCCCTATGTACTGCTTCTTTAGATTTAACACGGGTATTAATGAAAGTTGCAGCCTCGACATTACATCCATAATCTCGAACACATGCTGATCCTCCAATACATAAGGACGTTGTAACGATAGTGGATGATTACCCAGTGGCTCATCCGGCATATTGGTGTCGTAAATATCGCTTTCGCTGATTACCCCTAGAAAATCTTCATTATTTACAATAGGAAGATGGGCAACCTTAAAAATGTCCATCCATCCCAAAGCCTTTGTACCTGTATCGGAAGTTCTCAGGGCAGGAATAACATCGGAGATTAAATCCTTGGCCAGCATAAGGTAATTGTTTTTAACTTTGTGCGATGTTAATACAACAAATCAACAATGACAAAGCTTAGCGTAAATATAAACAAAATTGCCACACTTCGAAATGCAAGAGGTGGCAACATCCCCAATATTGTGGAAGCAGCCATAAACTGCGAACGTTTTGGAGCGCAAGGCATCACTGTTCATCCGCGGCCTGACGAACGCCATATCCGCTACCAAGATGTGTTCGACATTAAAAAGGTGATAAAAACAGAGTTCAACATTGAAGGATATCCTTCGGAGCAATTTATTGACCTTGTTATGCAAATTGTTCCGGCCCAGGTAACCTTGGTTCCAGATCCTCCTGAGGCCATTACCTCAAGCGCTGGATGGAATACTCTTCACAATAGATCATTTCTCACGGATGTAGTTAAGGAGTTCCATAAAAAGGGAATTAGAGTTTCCCTGTTTGTGAATGCTGAAAGCACCATGGTAAATGGTGCCGCACAAACAGGCACCAATAGGGTTGAACTTTATACGGAACCCTATGCCTCAGGCTACCCCATGGACAAGGTTGCTGCAATTGCCCCCTTTATCGCTGCTGCTAAGGTTGCGGTTGAATGCGGACTTGGGCTTAACGCTGGGCACGATTTGAGTTTAGAGAACCTAAAGTATTTTTACCAGAATATTCCTGGCCTGCTTGAAGTTTCAATTGGGCACGCATTAATTTCCGACGCTCTTTACTTTGGGTTGGAAAACACCATTCAACTATACCTAAGACAACTGTACGAGTAGCACATGAAACTCTATCACCGAAGATTAGGACAAGGCAAACCCATAGTAATTGCCCATGGTCTTTATGGCTCTTCCGACAACTGGATGTCCATAGCCACTGCGCTTAGCAACCAGTTTGAGGTAATCCTAGTGGACCTGCGCAATCATGGTCAATCCCCACATAGTCCTGCGCACAGTTACCCTGACCTTGCCGCCGATCTGCTAGAACTTATTGAGGATTTGGGAATTGCCGCGCCCATACTCATTGGCCACTCCATGGGTGGTAAAGCTGCCATGCAGCTAACCCTTGATCATCCAGCAAAAATAGCAAAGCTGGTAGTGGTAGACATTGCTCCCACCTCCTATATTACGACCAATTCACCTCAACTACAGGAACATCGTAAAATAATATCGGCACTGCAAGAGTTACCGTTGAAAAGTATTGACACCAGAGTTGAAGCCGAACAGCTACTTAGCAAAAGCATTAAGCCGCTAGCCGTAGTCCGCTTCTTGCTAAAAAACCTTGCAAGGGATGAACAAGATAATTTCTATTGGAGGCTAAACCTTGATGCACTTGGCCATAACCTCACAAATCTTATGGGTGGAATTTCCTTAAGTACAGAAAAGGATAATACAGTTGATACACCAACCCTATTTATTAAAGGAGAACTCTCGCCTTACATCAACGTTGAAAGAGATAAAGAAATTATAAGTTCCCTATTCCGTCACCATAAAATAGTTACCATTCCCAATGCCGGTCACTGGGTTCACGCTGAACAATCGGCCTTATTTCTAGAAAAGTTGAAAAAGTTTTTACTCAACGGATGAGCCCGATTCGCTGGCCCTCTCAATATTTTCGGCTGGGATTAACTCTTCACCTCGGTATTTTCTCAACAGCTGCACAATGGTGAGCACATCCTTTTCGCAGTAAGTTACAATTCGATCGATATCGTGCTGACGATAGTAGACCTCAGCAACCATGGAACCATCAATGTCATCCTTAGGTGTTGGAATGCCAAAAATAGTGGCAAGCAAATGTAGCGAGGTGTAATTCTTATGATCCCCAAACTTCCAAAGTTCCATGGTATCGAGGAACGACACTTCCCAAGGTTTTTTCCCAGCAACATTTAGCATTCCAGGAAGAGATACCCCGTTTATCAGCATCCTTCTGGCAATATATGGAAAGTCAAATTCCTTTCCGTTGTGTGCGCACATTAACGCTCCCTTTCGCTGGCCAAACTTGCGCAGGAGTTCACCAAACTCTTCCAGGAGCTGTTGCTCGTTGGAATTATAAAACGACTTTAAGCGAACGTATTGAACTTTTTTTCGAGAAAAAACAAAGCCAACAGAGATGCAAATCACCTTGCCAAATTCAGCGTAAATACCAGCCCGGTCAAAAACCTCGGCACTGGATTGATTCTCATCCTTTTTTATAAACAGTGCCTTCTTATCCCAAAGCTGCTGCATCACTTCAGAAAGTTCAGAGTAGGCAGGAACAGCAGGCACCGTTTCGATGTCTAAAAATAGTATGTTCTCTATGTTTACTTCATTAAGCATTGCTACTAGCCATGTTGGTGAAGTGTTTTTTCTATAATAGTGGTAAGAATGCTAACGGCAACTTCATTGTTGCCTCCTTGAGGAACAATAATGTCGGCATAGCGCTTGGTTGGTTCAATAAATTGAAGGTGCATCGGCTTTACCGTTTTTTCGTAACGCTCAAGAACCTTATTTACTGATCGACCTCGCTCAATAATGTCACGACGGACAACGCGGCTAAGTCTATCATCAGGATCAGCGTCCACAAAGACCTTAATATCCAGCAGATCGCGCAACTCCGGATTGGTGAAAATCAATATCCCCTCAACAATTATGACATGCTTTGGCTCGATATACACAGTTTCTGCCGCCCGAGCGCAGGTGAGATAGGAGTAGATTGGCTGATTTACTGCCTCCCCTTTCTTGAGTTTCTTTAAATGCTCTACTAGCAACTCAAACTCAACTGATGAAGGGTGGTCAAAATTAATTTCCTGCCTCTGATCCATAGGCAGGTGACTACTATCCTTATAGTATGAATCCTGAGGAATAACG
>DATKTT010000203.1:0-5189 GCA_035530955.1 Williamwhitmania sp.
AAGGCCGCTCGAATCGCCTTTGGTAAACGCCAGTGAAACAGCGGCACCTTCCCAAGTATATCTACCAGTGGCTTGCCTATAAGCGACAGTACCGCGGCAATGAGAACATAGGCCACAATGGTTTTGAAATACCAAACCAAAAAGCCGATTAAAGCCGCAACGGCAATTACAATAACATAACGTGCCAGCTTATTCATAATTCTGTAGCTTTACGGCATTAAACCTGTTTGCTTCAAACGTATCAAAGATAAACTTTTTTGTTGCAAGTTACTTAACCCCCCTGAATTATATGCTAACCAACCACATTGGCGAAGTTGCGGCTCTAATAACTGCCTTCTTCTGGACCATTACTGCTATTGTCTTTGAGATTGCAGGGAAAAAAGTTGGCTCCCTATCGGTTAACCTTATCCGATTGGTAATAGCCTTCATATTTCTAACCGGCTACAACTTTGTTGTTAGAGGGTTACCATTCCCCATAGATGCCACGGCATCGCAGTGGATATGGCTATCCATTTCAGGTCTGGTTGGCTTTGTGCTAGGCGATCTTTTTCTATTTCAGGCATACGTGGTTATTGGTGCCAGAATATCTATGCTTATTATGGCCTTGGCTCCATTTGTTGCGGCCGGAATTGGATGGTTTGTGCTGGGAGAAACCATGAACGCAAAGCAGCTGCTGGCACTCATGCTCACCTTCGCTGGTATTTGCATTGTAGTGCTCAAGCGAAAAGAAAATGAAAATGGCGAAAAAACGAGAAAACTACGGCTAAAATACCCCATTGGGGGGTTACTACTGGCCCTAGGTGGAGCCATCGGACAAGGTGGTGGGCTTGTTCTTAGTAAGCTGGGCATGGGCTCATATAACCCATTTGCCGCCTCGCAAATCAGGGTATTAACCGGTGTTATCGGCTTTACAATACTTTTCATTATTCTTGGCAAATTACACCAAACGGTGACCACTGTAAAGAACAGAAGGGCGATGTCGTTCATCACCCTTGGTGCATTTTTTGGACCGTTCCTCGGCGTCTCCTTTTCACTGCTATCGGTTCAGTACACCACCACCGGAATTGCCTCTACCATTATGTCCATTGTGCCAATCTTAATTATTCCGCCCTCAATTATAATCTTTAGGGAGAAGTTCAACCTGATGGAACTCCTAGGAGCGGTAATTTCGCTGGTTGGGGTGTCGTTCTTCTTTTTGTAATATCCAACATTCATAACTAAAAAAAAGGAGCGTGGCAATTGCCAAACTCCTTTTTTATTGCCAAACCCTAAAATTGCTACAGCTTGGCAATCACTGTTTGTGTACCTACAACTTTTTGGTTAAGAGTAACCTCTACTTGGGCGTCAAGCGGGAGAAAAATATCGACCCTAGAACCAAACTTAATAAATCCCATCTGGTCACCAGCTGCAATGGAGTTTCCAACTGTAGCATAGCACACAACGCGTCGAGCAACATACCCAGCAATTTGGCGGAGCAGAATAGCCTTACCGGTTGGGATAGAAACAACTACGCTGGTTCGCTCATTTTCTTCAGATGATTTTGGATGCCAAGCAACAAGATACTTCCCATGGTGGTGTTTAAAATAATCAACCTTGCCGGAAACAGGAAACCAGTTGATGTGCACATTCCACACCGACATAAAAATGGACACCTGCCTGCGTGGCTCATGGAAGTACTCATTCTCCATTACCTCTTCAATGGCCACCACAGTGCCATCGGCAGGTGCAATTAATACGCCCTCTTGGTAAGCGACTTCCCGTGTTGGAACCCTAAAAAAGCGAAGTGTAAATAGAGTCATCAGCAATGAAGCCAAGGCGGTGATGTATAGAACAAACAAGGGCAACAATAATATTACCAACAAATTGAATACCACAAGTCCAAAAATCAACACTCGTAAAATGCCGTAACCTTCTTTATGAATCTGCATGCGGTTAAACGATATATGGTTAAACAACGATAAGCTGCAAATAAACGAAAACTATTGGAGCTGCAAAGAAAACTGCATCAAATCGGTCAAGAAAACCACCATGTCCTGGCATTATGTTTCCCGAATCCTTTACCTGCAAGCTTCGCTTATACATCGACTCCACCAAATCACCGAATACACCAGAAACGGCGATCAGGAATCCAAGTGAAATCCAGAGGTTAAGGGAGTAATCGGTAAAGAACAGGGAGAGCAATGCTCCCACCGCAACTGCAATAACCACTCCACCAATGAATCCTTCCCAAGATTTCTTAGGAGATATTCGCGGGAACAACTTATTTCTTCCCAGCGACATGCCCACCAAGTACGCTCCAGTATCGTTGGCCCAAAGCAAAAAGAAGAAGCCCATCACCAAACGAAAATCATAAACAGCACCTCCTATGGATGGAGTAAAAGCAATGTAGTTCATCATAGCCATTGGCCCAGCAATGTATGCAACACCAAGTAAAGTGTAGGCAATATTGGTAAACGGGCGGCTATGGTTTCGGTACATCTCCACAATAAACACCCCTAGGCTCAGCGGCACAAAGGCGTAGAACATAATCGGTAAATCCAACGCCCCACTTGCTTGAAGGAAGGTTGTGATATACAGCAGAAGGCCAAGGGCAACGCCATAGAACATCTGAGGGCGAACCCTAACCTTTAGTGAGAGTCGGTAAAACTCAAAAAGGGAGCCAATCAAAATGACTCCCATTAAAACTGCAAAGCTGATTTGCCCAAGGTAAACACTCCCGATTACCAGTAAGGCAAATAGCAACCCGCTGATTGTTCTGATTACAAAATTGCTAAATTTCAATTTAAAAATCTTTTAAGAGTTCATTAGCAATCGCCACATTGGCTGGCTCCACATACAACTCCACATTTCCTAAAGTGACATAAGAAGAGTCCCGTTTATTTACCACAACCGCCTCAATATCTGAATTTAGCAGAACTTGACGGGCAATTTCAGCAGTAAATGCGTCGTTGAATGAATGTATCAGAACCCAGCCTTCCATATTGTATATCTATTGATGCTATTCAATAACTCGCCCTTCCGGTTGAATTGTTGTTTCGGGGGTTGCACGTTCCAACTCCGGAGGGGTAATTCCCTTACGCTTCCCAAAAATAATTTCCAGATCCTCGCTAAAGATCACTTCTTTCTCGAGTAACAGCTGGGCCAGTTTGTTCAGCCCTTCACCGTTTTCACGAAGCACATCTTTTGCCCTATTGTAAGAAGCGGTCACCATATCCTTTACCTCAGCGTCGATAACCTTGGAGGTTTCCTCAGAATACGGTTTGCCAAAAGCAAATTCCGACTGACCGGTTGAATCATAAAAGCTGAGGTTCCCCACCTTTTCGCTCATCCCAAAATAGGTTACCATGGCATAAGCCTGCTTGGTAACTTTTTCCAAATCGTTAACAGCACCGGTGGAAATCTTGCTAAAGATAATCTCTTCGGAAGCACGTCCACCAAGAGTGGCACACATTTCATCAAGCAGCTGCTCCTTGGTAGTAATCATGCGTTCTTCAGGCAAATACCATGCAGCCCCCAAGGAGGTTCCGCGAGGAATAATAGTAACCTTGAGCAGAGGATTGGCATGCTCCAGCAGCCAGCTAACGGTGGCGTGACCTGCCTCATGAAAAGCAATTACCTTTTTCTCATCTACAGAAATAATCTTATTCTTCTTTTCAAGTCCGGAAACAATTCTGTCTACGGCATCGAGGAAATCTTGCTTGTCAACCGATGGCTTGTTCTTACGTGCAGCAATTAGCGCCGATTCGTTGCACACGTTGGCAATATCGGCACCAGAAAACCCTGGGGTTTGCTTGGCAAGAAAGGACATATCGAAGTTGGCATTGAGCTTTAGCGGTCGAAGGTGCACCTTGAATATTTCAAGTCGCTCCTTAAAATCAGGCAGTTCCACATGAATCAGTCGGTCGAAACGACCCGCGCGTATTAATGCACGGTCCAAAATATCGGCACGGTTAGTGGCCGCAAGGATAATCACCCCGTTGTTTGTTCCAAAGCCATCCATCTCGGTAAGCAGCTGGTTAAGGGTATTCTCCCGCTCATCGTTGGATGAGAAGTTGGCATTCTTTCCTCTAGCGCGACCAATGGCGTCGATTTCGTCGATAAAAACGATGCAGGGAGCCTTTTCCTTTGCTTGGCGGAACAGGTCACGCACGCGCGATGCCCCAACACCCACAAACATCTCCACAAAGTCGGAGCCCGAAAGGGAGAAGAAGGGGACGTTTGCCTCCCCTGCCACGGCCTTTGCCAGCAAGGTTTTTCCAGTTCCGGGAGGACCAACAAGCAAAGCACCCTTTGGTATTTTGCCACCTAGGTCGGTATATTTCTTAGGGTTCTTGAGGAAGTCAACAATCTCCATAATCTCAACCTTGGCCTCTTCAAGTCCGGCAACATCGTTGAAATTGGTTTTCACGTTCGACTCCTTGTCGAATAGCTGAGCCCGAGACTTTCCTACGCTGAAAATGTTGCCACCACCACCTGCACCACCTTTATTCATGCGCCTAAGCATGAATACCCAAAATCCAATAATCAGGAGAATAGGCAACAGGTATACAACAATATTTCCAAAGTAGTCGGGCTCCTCCTCGTAGGAAGGAAATATCTTAGCGGCATCAGGAACATTCACCTGCGCTTCGGCTAGATTTTTCTCAAACGTCTCCACCGAGCCAATGGTAAAGTAAAATTGTGGGCCCTCCTTAGGCACTTGGCCTATCCCCTTCGAAAGTTTGTCCTTAAAGTCTCCAAGCTTATCAGGTTTGATGTAGATGTAAACCTTTCCCTTGTTCCGTATAGCGACAACTTTCTGAATATCACCCTTGTCCAGCATTTGGGTTTTAACCTCCTGCCAGTTGGATTCCACCGGACCTCCTGCCGTATAAAAGTAGTTTATACCTATCAGCGCAACGGCCACAATACCATACACCCAATAGATGCTAAACTTTGGTTTAGGAGCCTTACCGCTGTTTAACTCATTATCCATATCAAATTTCTTTTTTTGTTACAAAGCAGCATCAAGGCTAGTCCTCATCCTGAAAAACTACGGCCTTGGCGTCCGCCCACATTTCCTCTAACCTGTAAAAGTCGCGAGCATCGGTACGAAAAACGTGAACCATAATGTCGAAGTAATCAACCACAATCCAAATTGCGTTGGTGAATCCGTCTGTTCTCCATGGTTTTTCTCCACATTTTTCCCG
>DATKTT010000204.1:0-3662 GCA_035530955.1 Williamwhitmania sp.
GTGCCTGTCACATCTCAATTCAGACCATTGGAAGAAACAAGGCCAAAAGAGCACAAGCAAGTCATCTACAGGTTTAAGGCGCTGCTAAAAGCAGGTGAACATATTCTCGAAAAGAACGATGTTCAGCTGATTAAGGAGGCCTATAAGCTAGCCGCCGAAACTCACCAAAATATGCGTCGCAGCTCTGGGGAGCCATACCTCTTTCACCCAGTTGCCGTAGCGCGTATCGTGCTCGAGGAGGTTGGACTTGGCGCAACATCGGTTATTGCGGCGCTGCTCCACGATACTACCCGCTTTGGAGGCATTCCAATTATTGAGATTGAAAAAAAATTTGGTAAGGATGTCGCAAGTATTATCAATAGCCTTAACCGTATTGCCGCAATCAACCATTCAAAAGACAACGATCAGAGCGAAAACTACCGCAACCTTATTATCTCCATTTCGGAGGATATTCGGGTGATCCTTATCAAGTTGGCTGACCGCCTCGAGATTATGCGATCGCTCAACCATTTCCCCAAGGAGCAGCAGGTTGCCAAAGCGCGTGAAACCTTTAACCTATATGCTCCGCTAGCCCACAAACTTGGTCTCTACAAAGTGAAAAGCGAGATGGAAGACCTCTCCATGAAATTCACCGAAAATGAGGAATACAAATCCATTATAAAGAAATTAAGAAACACCACCGCTGTCCGAAATAAGTTCATTCGGGAGTTTATGGAGCCCATTGAACAAAAGCTGATTGCAGAAAATTTCGACTTCGAAATAAAGGGTAGGACCAAATCGGTATTCTCCATTTGGAAAAAAATCCAGAAGCAGAACGTTCAATTCGAAAAGGTATACGACGTTTTTGCCATCCGCATTATCCTTAACTCACCTTTGGAAAAAGAGAAAATCGACTGCTGGCGTGCGTATTCCATGGTTACCGACCACTATATCCCAAATCCTGACCGCCTGCGCGACTGGATTTCGGTTCCTAAGTCAAACGGCTACGAATCACTCCATACCACGGTAATTGGGCCGGACGGAAGATGGGTGGAGGTGCAGATACGTTCCCGCCGTATGGACGATATTGCAGAGCGAGGCCTTGCAGCACACTGGCGTTACAAAGGCATTCGACAGGAAGCCGGCATTGATGAGTGGCTCTCGCAGATTCGGAATATCATCGAAACGCCTGATATTTCACCTGAGGAGATGGTTCACTCCTTTAAGTTAAATCTACACAGCAAGGAGATATTTGTGTTTACCCCAAATGGTGACCTCAAGAAGCTACCCGTTGGGTCAACTGTGCTCGATTTTGCCTTTGAAATTCATAGCAACGTTGGTTACCACTGCGTTGGCGCAAAGGTAAACCAGAAAAATGCCACCATTCGTGACGAGCTAAAAAATGGTGATCTTGTGGAGGTTACCATCTCTAAGAACCAAAAGCCTAAGAAGGATTGGCTCAACTTTGTGATTACTTCCAAGGCGAAGTCAAAAATCAAGCAAAGCCTCAAGGAGAATGTGCTACAACTTGCCAATCTTGGCAAGGAGTTGCTGGAGCGGAGACTTAAAAATTGGAAGCTGAACCTCGATGACGAGGTGGTGAACAGGCTGATTAAACATTTTAAAATAAAGGACGCCACCGATCTCTATACCGCCATTTTTCAAGAAAAAATTGATCTCAGTGCCATTAAATCGCTACTGAGTGCCGATGAGGAGAAAAAGACAGAGCCTACTCCTGTTACTGCAAAAAAGGTTGTTGAACACCACCATCCTAAGTTCAACGACTATTTAATTATCGATGAGCGTCTCGATAGCATTGACTACAAGTTGGCCAAGTGCTGTAACCCCATTCCTGGCGACGATATTTTTGGCTTTGTCACCATAAGCGAGGGTATTAAGGTTCACCGTAGCAGCTGTCCAAATGCAAGCAGGCTCAGGGAACGCTACTCTTACCGCATCTTAAACGCTAAGTGGCGAGACCAAGAGGATTCGGGTGCCTTTCAGGTCACAATTAAGATTGTGGGCTACGATGAGCTGGGTATAGTAAACCGTATTTCCGAGGTTGTTTCCAAGGAAATGCAGCTCAACATGCGCGCTATTGCCATAGAATCCAAGGGCTCCAGCTTCGTTGGTACGCTTAAAGTGTTTATAGAGCACTCCAGCCAACTGGGCAATCTACTCAGCAGACTTCAAAAAATAAAAGGAGTTCAGCGAGCCATTCGGGTGAATAGGTAGGTTGATTGGTTGTGAGTTGTGAGTTGTGAGTTGTGAGTCTAATTTCTAATTTCTAATTCCTAATTCCTAATTTCTAGTTTGCCTATTCAGCAAAAAAAGCATGGTCAACAAACCTCTTGACTTTAGCAAAAAACAGTATCTTCAACGGAGCATACTACTACACTCACTATCAACCTTAGCTTAGAGATGAAAAGACATTTGATTGTTTTGGGGTTCTGTATTACAGCAATTTCCACTTTTGCCCAGCAACCTGCTTCCGATTTTGTTCAGTATGTAAAGCCGTTAACCGGAACAAAAAACATGGGGCACACCTACCCCGGCGCTACCGTTCCATTTGGGATGGTGCAGCTCAGCCCCGATACTGACACCATTAGCTACGAAGCTGGTGGAAAGTATAATCCCAATGTTTACCGTTACTGTGCAGGCTATCAGTATTCCGACTCTACCATAGTTGGGTTTAGCCATACGCACTTCAGCGGCACCGGACACTCCGACCTTGGCGATTTTCTCATTATGCCTACGGTAGGGGCATTACACCTCAATCCGGGAACAGCAGAGAATCCATCGACGGGTTATCGCTCTCGATACAGCCATGCCACCGAGGTGGCCGTTCCCGACTACTATAAGGTGGAACTTGCTGACTATGGAATAAAGGCCGAACTAACTGCAACAACCCGCGTTGGCTTCCATCGATACACATTCCCCAAAGCTGCCGATGCTCACGTAATACTCGACCTCATCCACGGTATTTATAACTACCCCGGAAAAGATGTTTGGACCTTTGTAAGGGTAGAAAACGATACATTGGTTACGGGTTATCGGCAAACAACCGGCTGGGCAAGAACCCGAACGCTCTACTTTGCCATGGTCTTCTCCCGTCCCATCAAGGAGTATGGCCAACAGAAGCTGGACAAGTCCGTCTATAGAGGCTTTTGGCGCAAGTTTGACGAGACCAAAAATTTCCCTGAAATGGCCGGTAGAGATGTTCGCCTCTACTTCAACTTCGACACTAGAGAGGAACAAACGGTTCAGCTTAAGTTTGCCATATCGTCGGTAAGCACCGAAGGTGCAATTGCTAATCTTAAGGCAGAAACTCCGGGCTGGGATTTCGATGCCGTGGTAAAGCAAGGTCAGGATGATTGGAATCAAGAGCTAGGTAAGGTGCAAGCACAGTTTATCAACAATAAAGATAAAGAAACCTTCTACACCTCACTTTACCATGCTTTTTTGAGTCCCACAGTCTATTCCGATGTGGATGGACGCTACCGTGGGCTAGACCAAAATAACCACCAAGCCCAAGGCTTTACCGACTACACCACCTTCTCGGTTTGGGACACCTATCGGGCGCTACATCCGCTGTTCAACCTACTGCAACCTGCCCGGAACAGAGATATGATTCAATCGATGCTGGCGCACTACAACCAAAGCGTTCACAAGATGCTGCCCAT
>DATKTT010000205.1:0-2390 GCA_035530955.1 Williamwhitmania sp.
CAACGATCTCACTAAGATTGTGGAGGACAACGACCGCTTTGTAAGGCGCAAGGAGCCCGTGTTTGCCATACCCGATAACCGCTACGGTCGGGCGCAGCTCTACGCACCCGTAAAGCGCATCGGAGGGCTGGTAATTCCAACCTTCTGGTTCAACGCCATGGTGCTGTGGCTCTTTAGTGCGGTGCTCTACGTTATGCTGCTCTCCAACGCCTCGCGCAACCTTGGACGCTACTTTGAGGTGTTCAAGTTCCGCCGGTTGGCCCGCCGCATTTCGCGCTACCTACCGCGCTAGCAAATTTTTGGTAGGTTCAACTTCATTAACTCATTTACAGTGCAACCGCCACTCCATATTGGGGTGGCGATTGTGCTTTGGGGAAGTTAGGGGTAGGGATACTTCTCGCACCAAGGTTTTCGCCTTCCCTCAGAGCAAGTTTGGTTAAAGAAGAACAGCATGGACAAAACATAGGAGTAGTCATTTACACCAACTGTGTTGAAAATATCTGAGTTTATTACTTGTTTGTAAAGGAAAGTGGGTTAAATTTGAGTATGTGTTATTAAATGTAGTGTAATACATGACTCAATAGGGTGGATATTTACAACATATATAAACGAGTTATCATCATTTTGAAAGGAAAAAGAAAACAGTATGATTCAAAAACTACTAAATAGACTGATTTTTATAATTCTTTTAGCAGTCTTCCCGACATTGCATTTTTTGAAACGTGAGACAACTACGTTTGAACAATCAACTGATTATTTAATGGCTGGTATTTTAATACTCTCTTTAATTTGGTTGATAGTTGAAGTAAAGGAATATTTGGACTTTCAGAAAAGAAGAAAAAAAATTGTTTCCTCTCCCAATCTTATTAATGGAATTGAAAGAAGTAGAAAAGAGAATTACTTTAATTTAAGAATAATATCAAACGAAAATGAATTTCATATATATGAAGACAACGAACTTAAAATTTATCTAGACAAACACAAAAATAAAATAGAAATATTTACTATGTTTGATAAAAAAGAATATTCTTTGAACGAAATTGACTTCGTGGTTTTTGAGTTTTTAAGCACTTCTTTGATTAGTCCCAACGACTACGGAAAGATTAAATGGTATTGCAATTTTTTTATTAAAAATAAAAGATCGGACCGACTGATTAGTCTTGTTGCGATGATTTCAGACCGAGACAATCTGAAGGAAGCTTTAGATTATGGCGATATAGATACAAATGAATTCTATTACTCAAAAGGATTAGAAATTGCTGACATTTTAAGCATCGAGTTTGGAAAAAAATATTCTGTAATTAACCACATGGAACGTAAAACGAATAAAAATAACTAGATGCACTGGCGTTAAAAAGATGAATCTTTCAAAGCGAGGTCTTGCTGGGATTAATCATCTTCCTTGAATGATTAGGATTTGTTTATACACAAAATGAGATTAGCTTTATAGATAGTGAACAAAAAACATACCTATATGAAATTAACCACCGAAGACGTACGAACAATAAAATACGAGAAACGACTGGGCTATCTGTTTGCCGCATTCTTGTTGGCATTGGGAGGGATTGCCAATCTATACTATCTGGTAACAAATGAAAACACGGAGATAAACACACTTCTGCTTATGGACCTACTGGTAGTTGGGCTTTGTGTGTTAGTTCCATACGCAATGAACTACAAATATAGCAGGGATATAAAATTGGGTATTAAAACTATCAAAACTGTTGTTGTTCTATCAAAGGAGGAGTCAATTGATTACGAGGCTGGTAGTGGCACACTATATATTCCTGTTTTAGGTGCTCTTTTTCCTAAGATTTGGGGGCAGGAAATGAAGCAAGTAGTCAAGTACATGTTGAATATTGCCGATTACAAGTATGGCGTAACCAAGGAGATTTACGATGGTGTTTCGGAGGGAGATGAAATTGAGATGCACTATACCGCTTGCAGCGAGATGTTTCTTGGGTTTAAGGAGAAAAGTTGATTAGCCCTAATAGCAATATTCATACCGTTGGGTGGCTGTTAAATTTTGCTCTTTATGTAACTTGGTGACCGAAATTATGTTTTCGGAAACATTCAATTTCTCCTAGAATTCGCTACATTTGGTTATAGTTAATTTAACTGCGATGTTGAATTTAGTTATATAATCGACCCCCATTCCTATGAAATCGACCCTCTTCTTTCTGCTGACTTTGGCTCCAATACTCTCCCTTGGACAAGATTGGGCTCCCGTTGGAGCCAAGTGGGTTTACGATCACGATTCTGGCCTGAGCCAATACCTCACAACCATTGAGTCGGTAAAGGATACCACCGTTATGGGCAAGGTGTGTCGGCAGCTGGTTACCCGCGAAATAGACGAGCTAATGCGGCAGGATGGTTCCTACTACTGGGAT
>DATKTT010000206.1:0-25076 GCA_035530955.1 Williamwhitmania sp.
ATAAAAAAACTCCAAAGTGTAACTTTGGAGTTCAGTGCGGATGAAGGGACTCGAACCCCCACGCCTTTCGGCACCAGATCCTAAGTCTGACGCGGCTACCAATTACGCCACACCCGCAAATGCGTGGCAAATGTAGATAATATTTTTATTCCTACAAGTCCCAGTGCCTTGTATTGGTTATTTTCTTAGCTCAAAATTCTGTCCAAGATAAACCTTCCTTACGGTTGGATCGTCGGCAAGTTCCTTCGATGTCCCAGCGCAGAGAATTTTCCCTTCAAAAAGCAGGTAGGCCCTGTCGGTTATGGAGAGTGTTTCGTGAACGTTGTGGTCTGTAATAAGAATTCCGATATTCTTTTCTTTCAGCTTAGCTACAATTGTCTGGATATCTTCAACAGCAATGGGGTCAACCCCGGCAAAGGGTTCGTCAAGTAAAATAAACTTTGGGTCGATGGCCAAAGCCCTAGCAATTTCTGTTCTTCTCCGCTCCCCACCCGAAAGTTGAATACCTAGACTCCTGCGTATTTTTTGTAGACCAAATTCACCTAGAAGACCTTCGAGCTTATCCCGCTGCTCAGCGGAGGAGAGTTCTGACATTTCCAATACTGCCCTAATGTTATCCTCCACGCTAAGCTTCCTGAAAACGGATGCCTCTTGAGCAAGGTAGCCAATGCCTCTCTGTGCCCTTCTGTAAACGGGATCACCTGTGATATCTCTATCATCAAGGAATATTCGCCCTTCATTTGGTTGAACAAGGCCAACTGTCATGTAAAAGGTAGTGGTTTTTCCTGCACCATTTGGACCTAAAAGCCCAACGATTTCACCTTGGTTAACCTCTACTGACACCCCATTTACCACAGCTCGGGACCGATAACGCTTTACAAGGTTTTGTGTGTATAGCTTCATGGCTATCTGATTCGAGAATTTTGCGTAAAGTTAGAAAATAATTTGTAAGCCGGCCCTGATGCCAAATCTTTCAATGTTTGGATGGTCGAGGTAACTCAACCGCCACATGGCATCAATTCGGATTACCTTAAATATGTTTTCAATTCCTGCACCCAATTCAACGTACGGCTTAGAAACATTGGTGAGTCCAAGTGGAAAGTCCATAACTGAAAGGTTCTTTTTATTCAGGCTCCCGATCAATCCTTTTCCGGAAATTACCTCTCTCCATTTTAGCTTGCGAAAGAGTGGAATTCGGTTTAGGAAAAAGCCTTGAAAGTGGTGTTCCAAGAATAAACTAACGTATTGGTCGCTAGCAAATTCGTAGTAGTTCATCATGTTGAAGGCATAGCGGTCGAATGCATAGGTCTCGTTGCCCTCGTGTAAGTGGAGAAGTGGATAAGGAACTGTACCGAATATTTTTCCTCCATCGAGAATTATACGGGTGTAGCCAAACGGGTTAATATTCACCTTGTAGTAGACGTTCAGGTGAGTCTTATAGTATTCATATTGGCTTCCAAATACATTCTTGAGGCCAACTGTAAGGTCAAAGTTAACTATGGGCCTATCGCTGCCAAGGCTTACCCGCTCAAATTGACCTTGAACAAATCTTTCCCCTTTATCCCACAAAGTGTTCAGTGTAATTTCTGAAGTAGATAACATCGAAAGTGTTCCACTCCCGTTGGAGTATACAAAAGGTATGTATGGAGTTGGATACAGCCTGCGCTGTGTGAATTTTATGGTATTGGAAAAACCACTAAACCACTCCTTTCCGTAGGTTGTAGAAAATTCTTTAACAAGGGTGAGTTTATAATTAGGGTTTCGCCGTAGGAATGACGTTACAATATTGTCTTCCGTAAGCGCATAGGGGCTTTGACCAAGTTGTTCTATATCCGATTTGTAGCCAATGTCAAGCGTGTTTCTGGGGTTTTTTTTGATCATGTAAAGCACGTCACCCCCATATTTATATCGGTTATCTTTATCTCCATAGGCTGCAAAACCACTTATCAGGTATGTGGTGCTAAATTTATTGGAGGTACGCCCGCTGATACGAAATCGATTTCCCTCAATTTCATTGAATGAGTATGTGGAATAGTATGGTCCAATCTCAAAATAGCCCACCACGTAATAGTAGTTAACAATCATATTTATAATATCGAAAAAAGTCTTGTAGATGGGTACTTTTTGAACGGAATCAACCATTTGGTATATGGCGGCCTCCTTGGGGGTAAGGTTTACTGGTCTGGCATCTTTCCAAAATGATTCATTTTGTTTTAGTGCTCCTTCGTTAACCTTTACTCGCTCAGCCATGTTGACGATGGTGTCGGGGATTGTTTGATTAATTTTGACGTTGGAAAAGGTGGTTGTTTTTTTGCCAAAGAATCCGGTTGTTTTCCGCTCTGTTATGTTGAAGTCTACGAATAAACTTGTTGTTTTTGGAAACCACAGCGTATCACCAAGCCTCGTGTACTCAGAGGTCATTACCATGTCTTTCACAAAGTTCACATTGGCAGTTTTTTCCATCCGAAGGTTGCTCTTAACAACGGCAAAGGTTGTGTCGCTCACCCAAATATCTCCAGTAAAGGTAGGTTCTTGTTTTCGCCGAGGTTTAAAGGAGAGTTGGTAACACCAGTGATTACCAATAAAGGCGCTATCGATAAGGTAATAGCGGTAATATAAAAGGGCAAGGTCAGCGATGGGGCTTACAAACCCTTGGTCGAAAATGTTGATATAGTTGTCGTAAACGTTAATGGTTTGATACATCTTTCCGGTAAACTGAGCAACGCTTTCATTATCGACCCCTGATATTTTTGTGGCTTTAATAATCTCTTTCTCTGTGCGTGGGCTTCTGGAATAGTAGTAATCAGAGAGAGTTTCGGTGATGAATATGGGTAAAAAAGTTTTGCCAGTTACTGCAGAGGTATCCACATAGTTGAAAATAAACTGAAACTGTTTGAATATCCGCTTATTCTTCATGTCGTCGTCAACATTGTTAAGGTCAATCTCAACCTTGTTGTAGCTTTCGTACTGGTAGTTGTTAAGGTGCTCTGGGTCGTTCTTTGCCTTGTTCGCAATAACCTTGCGTAGGATAGGAAGAGCTGGGTTTTCGCCTGGTTTTACCACAATGGCTTCAAGCATTGTACTGCTAGCCTTCAACTGAAAATTAATCTCCTGGTAGATGTTGAGTTTTATATGTTTTGTTTGAAATGTGTAGCCGACATAGGAGGCTGTTAAGGAATCTCCACGATCTCGAGTTTCCAAATAGTATTCTCCATTTAAGTCGGTGATGGTACCAGTGGTTGTGCCAGGGATAGTTATGTTGACATAAGGAAGTGTTTCACCGGTAGAAATATCGGTCACCTTTCCTCTTATTTTGGTTGTCTGGGCATTTGCTGAACTTGAAAAAAGGATCAAGAGCAACAACGAAAAGCCCAGCGCAAAGCTGAGAGATTTTAGGCTTTTTTGTGACATATTAAATCGATGAGCCGGCTAATAGCAATTATTAGCTAATGGAATAAATAACCAGAAATTAAACAACACCTTCCTTCAATATGTCATGCAGGTGAATCATTCCCACATACATTCCGGATGAAGTAACCACCAACTGTGTGATTTTGTTCTTCTCCATAAGGTTAAAAGCGTTGATGGCCATTTCATCCTTATCAACAGTTTTGGGATTAACGGACATTATATCCTTGGCAACCAGGTGGTCAACGGAGCTATTGTTAGCCAACATACGGCGCAAATCACCATCGGTGATGATACCTAACATTTTGCCAGTTTCATCAACCACGGCAGTTGCACCAAGCCTTTTACTTGAAATTTCGAGAATTATAGTCCGGATTTTTGCATCGATGCCCACCATTGGCTTTACCTCCTCTGAGAAAATGTCGCTAACCCGCATGTAAAGTTTTTTACCAAGCGATCCACCAGGATGTACTCGGGCAAAATCTTCGGCAGAGAACCCCTTTAGCTTGAGCAGGCATATGGCTAAAGCGTCACCAATAACTAGTTGCGCAGTGGTGCTTGAGGTTGGTGCAAGATTATTAGGGCAAGCCTCCTGGTCAACCGTGGCCTTTAGCACAAAGTCTGACTTAAGCGCTAAATAGGAGTCTGTATTGCTCACAATGGCAATTAGAGTATTGCCCATGTTGTGGATGAGGGGAATGAGTACCTTAATTTCTGGCGTATTACCACTTTTAGAGAGGCAAATAATAACGTCGTCGTGCTGAATAATGCCTAGGTCTCCATGGATGGCGTCGGCAGCATGCATGAAAATTGCAGGTGTTCCTGTTGAGTTCAGAGTAGCTACAATTTTGTTCGCAATAATTGCACTTTTTCCGATTCCTGTAACAATCACCCTCCCTTTGCTGTTAAAGATTCGATAAACTACCTTCTCGAAGTTTTCGTCAATCATGCCGGCCAACTTTTCGATGGCCTGCGCTTCGGTAAGGATAGTTTTTACAGCTAAGTCCCTGATGTTTACATCTTGTTCTGTTGTCATAAACAATGATTTGTCAATTAATTTTTGGTTAACAGTCAAACGGGTAGGGCTTACTCGAAAATTTGTGTAAATTTAGTGTAAAGATTTTTAAAACCGACATCTACCCATTAAAGGCGATCATTCTTTTATTTTTTGGTGATATTCGTCAAGTATTGGAAGGTTCGGCTATGATTAGGCATTCTTTTTTTCTATCTTTGATTGGCATTTGTGTTTTTTGTATGTCGTTGATTTACTGACTATTGTGAAATTTTCTATATTGGAGGAATAAATAATGAACGCTGCAAGTTCTTCGCTTTTCGATTATCTAAAAAAATATTTCGGATTTTCAACCTTTAAGGGTAATCAGGAAGCCATTATTCAAAATGTCTTAGATGGAGAAGATGCGTTTGTGCTGATGCCAACAGGAGGAGGGAAATCCCTATGCTATCAGCTGCCTGCTCTAATTCTTGATGGAACAGCAATCGTTATTTCGCCCTTGATCGCTCTGATGAAAAACCAGGTGGATGCGCTTCGGGGACTTAGCATGGAAGAGGGGGTTGCCCATTTTCTCAACTCCTCGCTAACCAAGGCCGCCATAAACCAAGTGCGAGATGATCTGCTTCATGGTAGAACTAAGTTGCTTTACGTTGCACCTGAATCCCTTACCAAGGAAGAAAATATTGCACTGCTAAAGCAAATAAAAATTTCGTTTTACGCCATCGATGAGGCCCATTGCATCTCGGAATGGGGTCATGATTTTCGTCCAGAGTATCGGCGAATCCGCCCAATTATAGGCGAGATTGGTAAGGCCCCTGTGATTGCCTTAACGGCCACCGCTACGCCAAAGGTTCAGCATGATATTCAGAAAAATCTTGGTATTCTTGAGGCGAAGGAGTTTAAGTCGTCCTTTAATCGCCCTAACCTATATTACGAAATTCGTCCTAAAATTGGTGCTACCAAGGAGATTATCAGGTTTATTAAAAATAATTTAGGAAAATCTGGTATCATTTACTGCTTAAGTCGGAAAAAAGTAGAGGAGATTGCTCAAGCATTGCAGGTTAATGGTATTAAAGCTTTAGCCTATCATGCTGGAATGGATTCCAATACTCGCTCCGACAACCAGGATAAGTTCCTGATGGAGAAGGTCGACGTAATTGTGGCCACCATTGCTTTTGGAATGGGAATTGATAAGCCCGATGTTCGTTACGTTATTCACTACGACATTCCTAAAAGTTTGGAGGGTTACTACCAGGAAACCGGAAGGGCTGGGCGCGATGGGGGAGAGGGGCAGTGCATTACCTTTTACAGCTATAAGGATATCCAGAAACTGGAGAAGTTTATGCAAGGAAAGCCTGTTGCCGAGCAGGAAATAGGCAAGCAGCTTCTCATGGAGACCGTTGCCTATGCAGAATCGTCAGTATGCCGTAGAAAAATGTTACTAAACTATTTTGGTGAGGCATACGATCAGGAGAACTGTGAGCATTGCGACAACTGCCTGCATCCAAAGATTAAGTTTGAGGGCCAGGAGTTTATTGTAATGGCATTGGAGGTAATTCTTGCCGTTCAGGAGAAGTTTAAGGTCGACCATGTTGCCAATATTCTTATGGGCAACGCAATAACCTCGGTGAAATCGTACAAGCACCATCATTTGGAAGTGTTTGGATGCGGTTCGGATCAAAATATTCGTTTCTGGAATGGCGTTCTTCGACAAATTCTCGTTCTTCACCTTATCGATAAGGATATTGAGAACTACGGTACCTTAATGCTTACTGAGAAGGGAAAGGAATATTTAGCAAATCCATATTCAATTCAGCTCTCCCAAGATCATGAGTACGAAGAGGGTGATGATGATGATCAATCGGGACCCTCGGGCGATAAGAGCACTCCAGCCGACGAGGAACTCTTTGCTTTGCTCAAGGATTTACGTCGTAAGCTAAGCAAAAAGCTAAACCTACCACCGTTTGTCCTCTTCCAAGATCCATCGCTTGAGGACATGTCGGTGCAGTACCCAACCACCATGGAGGAGTTGCAAAACATTACTGGTGTTGGTACGGGCAAGGCAAAGCGCTACGGGAAGGAGTTTATTGATCTTATTAAGGCCTATGTTGAAGAGAAGGAGATTATTCGGCCACAAGATTTGGTGGTGAAATCGGTGGTAAATAAGTCGGGTCTCAAGGTATACATTATTCAAAGTATCGACCGCAAGCTCTCCTTTGTTGATATTTGCGAGGCGAAAAATATTGAGATGGGCGAATTGCTCAATGAGGTGGAGTCAATCGTGAGTTCTGGAACCAAAATCAATATTGATTACTACATCGGTGAGGTTCTCGACGATGAGAAACGGGACGAAATTTTTGACTATTTCATGGGGGCCGAGTCGGAGTCGATTGCTGATGCCTTAAATGAACTTGGTGAAGCTGACTTTACGGATGAGGAAATTCGGTTGGTTCGCATAAAGTTTATTTCTGAAATGGGTAACTAAGCTGCCATGGAGTTAGATTCTCCTTTAATTCGGATATCCCACGTATATAAATCTTATGGGGCGGTAAAGGCTTTAAAGAATTTCTCTTTAAAGGTAAACCAAGGAGAGGTTGTTGGTATTTTAGGCCCCAACGGAAGTGGAAAAACATCAGCTCTTTCGGTGATGCTTGGGGTTACCATACCAGAGGATGGAGAGGTCACTTGGTCGATTTCTAACAAACGTTCGGAGGTGGGCGCCATGCTTTCGCCAGTCCGATTTTACCCAAATTTGAGCTTAAGGGAGAATCTTTCTATTGTTGCAAAGCTTAAGGACGAAGCGTCCTGCAATATCTCCTCAGTACTATCGCTCGTTAATCTTGAGGATAGAATAAAAAACAAGTTTTCGAGCTTAACGCCCGGCTTGCGTCAGCGGTTTGGCCTTGCGGCAGCTCTCGTTGGCAATCCATCGGTTTTGCTGCTTGATGAGCCTACCAATGCACTCGATCCAGAGGCAGCAGTGGAGGTTAGAGTGTTGATTCAAAGATTACATGCCGAAGGGAAAACCATTGTGATGACCAGCAATATACTTGCCGAGATCGACCAGCTATGTTCTCATGTGGCCGTTCTTAAACGTGGTAGACGAGTTGCCTTCGGAACAAAGGAGGATGTTTTCTGGAGTCAGGAACGTTACCTACTTGCTTCATCAAATACGGCAGCGCTTCTTTCGGTATTTGGCCAATGCACTTTACTAAAGGCCAGTGAATTGGTGGGTGAAACTTTGGCAGTGACTTTGGCTGACGGAGTTGCTCCCGAAGATGTTAACCGCTTTGCCTTCGAAAATGGGGTAACCCTTTCCAGAATTGAGCTGCAGCACGCCAGCTTTGAGGCTAAGTTTATTAACCTAATGAAGGAGGAGGTGTTGAAATGAGACGCTGGTTCCACTTGGTTGGGGTAGAATGGTTGAAAGCTCGTTCGCTATATGGCTTCGGCATTACTATAACGGCTCAGCTGGTGGTATTTCTTGTGCTAATTTTTGTTGGGGCTAACTTCGATGTCCATCTTCAGGGCGTCTCAGTAAGGCCTTTCTTTGAGTTTCCTCATGTATGGGAGACCTTTGCATGGGTTTTGGGATGGCTAAATTTCTTTACCGCCATTGGTTTCATTGTGATTGTTGGGTCGGAGTTCGGAGAGAAGACATTTCTTTTTCAGCTGGTTAGTGGCCTTACGCGAATTGAACTAGTTGTTTCTAAAATTCTGTTGGCATTTGTTATTTCGATTGCGTGGTTCCTTGTTCTCCTCACATTGGGCTTTGCGTTCGGGTTATACTTTTCTCCTAGTGATTCACTATTACCCCTTTTGCCAGGACTGCAAGTTTTTTCAGCATTTTTTCTTCGAACTTTTTCCTTACTGCTCGTGGCCATGCTCATTGCCTTTATACTGAGGAATACGGCTGTGTCCATCCTTGTTTTTGTTGTGCTATTTTCGTTAGCCCCGGTTGTTCCCTCGATAATACCTGAAGCCATAAGCTGGATGATGCCGTTTCAGGCAATGCAAAACCTAACTCCAACCCCAGATTTCTTTGGGCTGGCTGTTCTAAATCACCCAGAATTGAGCGCGCTCAAAAGGTCAATTACTCTAGCACCGCCTTACTCCACCAGCTTGTGGTTGTCATCTATTGCTACTTTCGTTTATTCATGTGCTTATATGATTGCAATGGTTGCCACTGTTAGAAGACGAAGTTTTTAGGAGGTTACTGGATTTATACAAAGTTCTTACGTATTTCTCAGCAGAAGTCACAGGGGTGCTCATAAAAAGCATTCGATTTATCGGACAAACTGTTGGCTGCATTAGCAACTTGAGAGGGCTCCAGTTGGTGTGCAGTTTGATAAGTATAGGCACTTGGAGTACATCTGGCCCAAGGGAAGGTGGTGATATAACGAAGATGGGTTACTGGCGTGGATCTTGCAATTGAGCTAATACAAGGCATGTAGTGCTTTCAAAAGGAATAGGCAAGTAGAAGGTTTCTATCTAACATACTTAATCTTTCGCTTTAAGACACTTACAAGGGTTGGGTTATCCAATTCCCAACTTTTGTTTACAACTCCTTGGTAAATCTTTTTTTCAACCCAGTTCCCGTTGCTGTCATACTTAATATCTACGTTACAGTATATTGAATCGTTAGTAGCACGATTTAGTGGGTAGAAATAGCAGTCGCCATGTAAGTTAACCTTTTCCCAGCCAACTTTTTTAAAGCCAATCTTACCCTCTTCAGTTCGAACTACATTTCCTTGTGCATCGTAGCCGATATAGGTTATTCTATTTGTAGTATAGTTAGCAACTGCTTTTTCTGAGGATATCACCGTGCTATCTGCCGATAGTTGAACTGCCTTTATGGGAAGACCTAAGCTATCGTTTTCAATCCTAACTGAATAAAGCGGTGAGTTGACAACGTCGAAGCAGTCAATAGTTCTAAGTAACTTTCCTTGGTAGGAGTACTGCTGTTTGGTGAATAGCCAAGATCCATCGGTTTGCAGCTCCCGTATTGTTTTGTTCATAAGCTGCTTCCATGGATTAAACTGGTATACGTAGGAGGCAACCCGTTCATCATCTCTGTAAACGGTTTGGTTTACCTGACGTCGATCTACGGAAAAGGTAGTTTCTGTTTTAACCTCCTCTTTCCCCTTGTCGGAGTAGTGGGTAGCAACTTCCTCAATTTCCAGTGCCTTCCAATACTGCACCGTTAACGAGTTATAGGTATTGGCGCGCAATTCCTTGAGCCATTGAGCCGAAATGGATGTACCAATAAAACTGAAAAACAGTAGCATTACTACCGATTTTAACGATGCAGCGTTATTCTTCAAGATAGAAGAAGTAGAATCGAAGCTAGGTGCCAACTTGTTTTGCATTTTCATAATCAGCATGTTGGTGTATATAGGATCTAGGTTGTTTCTCGTGTATCAAGAGCATCCCGCAGGCCATTGCCAAGCAGGTTGAATGCCAACACTGTAAACATTATGGCAAAACCTGGAAGCAGCGCCATGTAAGCCGAGTCGAGAATGATATAGCCATAATGGTCTTTAACAATACCACCCCAAGTAGGTGTTGGCGGTTGAACGCCTATTCCAAGAAAGCTAAGTCCTGCCTCAATGAGGATGGCTGAGGAGAAGTTGGCCGCTGAAATTATGATTACCGGATTAATGGCATTGGGGAGTATGTGGTGAAAAATAATTCGAAAATTGCTTAATCCAATTACCTTGGCTGCTTCAACATACTCCTTTTCGCGCAGCCCAAGAACCTGTCCACGAACAACGCGGGCAACCTCCACCCACATGGTTAGCCCAATGGCAACAAAAACCTGCCAAAACCCTTTGCCTAGCAACAAGGTTATGGCCATGGCCACTAGTAGAGTTGGGATTGACCAAAACACGTTTATAATCCAGGTGATTGCACGGTCAACTAATCCACCATAGTAACCAGCTAAGGCACCTAAAAAAATACCAATTATAAGAGAGATGGAAACTGCAATAAATCCAACAGCCAAGGAAACTCTGGTGCCTAAGATTAATCGGCTAAGCAGGTCACGGCCAAATCGGTCGGTACCGAGGAGGTAGATTCGTGATTCGGTGAGGTTACTTTTGGCTTGTTCTAATATTTTTTTTCGCGAAATGGTTACAACCACCCCGTCCACTAGCTTTATCTGCACTGAATCGCGGCTATAGCGAATTGGATAATCTGGATCGATAGCGTAAAGAGCATCTACCAAGCCGAAGGCGGTGGTGAGTTGTTCATCTTTCGCGCCGGTAAAAAGGTTGACTATCACGCTGTCACCAACAATTTGATAGCTGTTAATGGGGGTGGTAATGAATTGTGCCGGTTTGCCAAATAGCATGGCGTGAAGAAACCCCACCTTCGGAATATACTGGTTTATCCTTTGCTTTAGAAAGGTTATCTTGAATCCTGGTTTTTTTGCGGCCAGCTCCACATGCTGGTCGTTGGCATATGGTGTGCTATCTGGTGCAATGGCATAACCAAAAATGGCCAAAATTGTAAGAAGAACAATAAAGCCTAAGGCTACCATGGCCAGCCGGTTTTTGAACAACCGGAGCAGTGCAATGTGGAGGAGCGAACCTGATCTATTTTCTAAATTATTGTCCTGCCTTTCCATCGAATTTTTACTACTGTTGAAGCAATTGCAACAAAGGTAGCATAAAAAGGCATTGCTAACGAACTTAGTAAAAAGCTGATTATGGAGGGTTTTTTTCCACGCACTTTTTGCCTTGGAAAGTAGGCAGAAGTTGCTTCTGCCATAATTTTAATCCAGAAGGCGTATAGAAGGAACTCTATGGTGCAAAGGCCTAAGGAGGTGAGAATAGTGAGGAGCACTAGCCCAGCATTCGTCAAAAAGGTAATTATTCCCATGGCAATGGTGGTGGGGTGTCGGTAATGCTTGCTTTTTGACGCCCAACGCAGCTGTTGCTGTAGCATCTCCGTAAAGGTTGACTCCGGAAAGGTGTAAACAATTGCGTTGGAAGAGCGAGTGAACATCACCCTCCAGTCCTGCTTCAGGAAGTGGTGAAGCAAAAACATATCGTCGCCAGATGAACTTTTGCCTTCTTTTAGGTTGACATTTTGGTACTCGGTTGTGCTTATGAGCAGGTTTGCTCCATTGCACATAGTTGGAAACCCCAGTGCTGCGCTGCCATAGGTTACTGTTTGAAGTATTTCTAACTCCCAATACTGAAAAGCACTAATCAATCCTTGGCTATGCTGCATGGCTACTGGGCCTGCAATTAGTGTTGGCTCTTCTCGATTAATTAGCGATGCAAGGCTGCCAAGCCAAAACGGGGTTGGTCTACAATCTGCATCGGTGAGGGCTGCATAGGGGAACTGTGCAGTTGAGATTCCAGCTTTGAGCGCTGCCTTCTTTCCTTTGGAATCGTTGTTAATACGAACAACCTTCACTTGCGGGTGGGATGGGATTTTTCTGATCGTGTTATCGGTGGAGTGGTCATCTACGAGGATAATCTCAAATAGGTCTTGGGGGTATTGCTGAACAAGCAGCGATTTGACAAGGGCTTCAACGTTGTTCTCCTCGTTACGCAAGGCAACTACAATGGAGATACCAATAGCGGCTGAAATATCGGGTTCGTTTTTTCGCTGGCGTATAGCTGCAAAGGTAAAGGCAGCAAGTAGTGCAGCATAGGTAAACAGAAGCGCGAATTCAAAAGTAATTATTGTCATTTACTAAAAAAGGTGGTTAGCCTCCGGCAGGCCTCCTCAACCTCCTCTTCGGGTCGTGCAATATTTAGCCTCAAGTAATCTTTGGCTCTGTCGGAGAAATGTTCGCCGGGAATGGTTGCCAGCTCCTGATTTTCGTAAAGTTTCATGGCTGTTTTAAAGCCATCAGGAAAACCCGCTGGAAGTTTACCCCATACAAAGTAGCCACCATCAATGCGTGGTACAGAGAATCCGAGCTGCTGGAGAGTGGTTTTCATGGTGGTAAAGTTGTGGCCTAATATTTCACGGATGCCCTCCACGTATGGTCGTCCAAAATGGTTTTTTGGAAGGTAGTCGGCAAGTGCTTTTTGAAAGAGGTTAGGTGCGCAAAGACCCGTGTAATCGTGAATGGAGCGAATTGCAGGCATGTGTATTTGATGGGCTATAAGGTAACCAATTCGCCAGCCTGTTATGGAAAATACCTTCGAAAAGCTGTTGATGTAGAAGATGCGGTGATTAAATGATTCAATTGGAATGTATGGCCGTTTTTCAAAGTAAAGTTCACGGTAAACCGCATCTATGGCAATAAAAATGTCCTCCTCGCGACTTAACGTTAATAGGGCATCTGTCTCCTCCTTAGTAAATACCTTCCCATAGGGATTACCAGGTGAGGCATAAAAAAGCAATTTCACGTCGTTTTTTTGCATAAATAACCGCAACTCCTCCGGATCAAATGAATTATTTTCGTTGAGCGGGTAGGCTACAAACTTGCAGCCGTAAATTGGTGGCAAGTTTTTGTAGCTTTCGTAGGAGGGGTCAAACGACATGACGGTAAAAGAGCGGTTGAGTAGCTGGCGGAGGTAAATAATTACAAGGTTTAGCGCCTCAGTTGCCCCTTGTACAATAAGTATACTCTTGGTGGTGACATCTATTGTTTTAGAGTATCGGGCGGCTAGAATGGCCAGCAAAGTGCTGTCGCCGTGGCTGGGTGCATACTGGTGATGCCCTTCAAGGGATTGCTGTTGAAGACTCTCGAGCAATTCAGGAGGCGGAGCAAAACCCGGTATTCCTTGGGCAAGGTTGATGCCCCCGTGATTTTTAACTTTATTGCTGAAGTAAGAAATTAGCGATCCTTTAGGCTTACGGTAGGTTTCCATTTAGTGGAGCTTTACGCAAATATAAGCTAGATAGTTAGAAATGCTATTGATGTCTGAGTAAAATGTAAGGTGAATTTCTTCTTAATCAGAGAAATGGGCCACTTCCATTTTTTGAACCTGTATTTCGCTCTGGTTTTATCAGTAGTAGTATGCTGCCAATGGAAGCTGGGAAGCCTATGTTTACCAGCCAGAGTGTGCTGCTTGCCATTATTGCCACTCCGTTACCTACTATGGGTCCTAAAAAGATTAATGCAAGCGAGACTCTAACACCCATGTCGGCTACTGCAACAGAGGGAATTGCACTACCAATAAGGTAGATAGAGGCAATGGCGGCAAAGGAAATTTCAATGGGAACATTGGCTCCGAATCCATAAATTAATAACAAATATTGGGAGGTGAAAATGGCATACCGAGTTACACTCAGTGCCGTGACTTTTATTGTAGTTATGAGACCAAATAGGGACAGACTGCGAAAACTTTGCTTTAAACGTTTCATGAACACCAACTTTGCTAACTTTTTTAGCAGGGCAGGGAAGAGTAGCATAAGGATTACAAGTCCAGCCGATAGACCTGCCGTCATGAGAAAGGTAGCATGAACGGAGTGCATCATAAGAGGCATTCTGTGCTCATGCAGCAATATTAGCATACCTGCTGTTCCAAAAACAATGGTTGTTACCTGCTGGGCAAGGCTACAGAGCAGAGCTGCAGCAGTGGTTGAAACGTAACTTTCCGACTTCAGCAGCATGGACCTCGTAAATGGTTCTCCAATTCGATTTGGCGTGATCATGCCAAGTGCTAACCCGCCAAGAACTGAGCGGAAGGCTTGCCTGAATCCGCCTGATAAGTCACTTTTGACCAACATGAACCACTTGGCAGATTCCAAGCTCCAGTTTACTGGCATCAACAACAGAACGCCAAGTAGGGCAAGCGGATGCATGTTTTCCCCCAAGTGCCGCCTTCCGTGCATTAACGATTCAGCCATTGGAACTCCTTTCCATAATATAAACAGCCAAACCGTTACACCTAAGACTATCAGCACTCGTCTTTTTGTAATGGTGGATTTAATAGTCACGAAATATCTTTTTTTCAAAGATGGTAAAGATTTGCTGAAAACTCTATCTTTTTGTGTCCTGCTCGCGGCGTTGGTGTTGTGTGCCATCTGCAAATGGCCTCCAAATAAGTTGCTTCACTCAAATGGTATAGTTCAAAACATTTTAGCGACCTTTGTCGTCTAATTGTATTTTCTATGAGCGTACGTCCTAAAAAGCAGCTGGGTCAGCACTTCCTTCGCGACAATAACATTGCGCGAAAAATAGTGGATAGCCTGCAAAACAAGCAGGTTGCAGCTATTCTCGAAGTGGGTCCGGGCATGGGAGTGCTTACGCAATTCTTGGTGAAGCAGCCCATTCCATTGTACGCAGTTGAGGTAGATAGGGAGTCGGTTGAGTATCTCAATGTGGCCTACCCGCAGCTAGGCGACCATCTTATTTCCAAAGACTTTCTAAGGCTAAATTTAGCGGAGACCTTGCCTGCGCCATTGGCCGTTGTGGGGAATTTCCCATATAACATCTCCTCACAGATTTTCTTTCACGTGTTGGATTATAAGGACAGGGTGCCTGAGGTGGTAGGGATGGTTCAAAAGGAGGTTGCTGAAAGGATGGCTGAAAAGCCGGGGAGCAAAACATACGGAATTTTGAGCGTATTGCTTCAGTGCTACTACAATATTGAATACCTTTTTACGGTGAACGAGCAAGTTTTCGATCCACCACCAAAGGTGAAGTCGGCCGTTGTTCGGTTGACCCGTAACGATGTAAAGAAGTTGGACTGCGATGAAAAGTTGTTTGTCAGGGTGGTGAAGTCCACCTTTAATCAACGACGAAAAACAATACGTAATTCAATTCGTGCTGCCTATGCAGGTGTATTGCCCGATAATCGATTTCTGCAGTTGCGTCCTGAACGGTTGTCGGTGGCCGATTTTGTGGAGCTAACTCGGATTGTGGAGGAGGCAATTGCCAATGAAGCGGTTAAGCAATAGAACAAAAAAAGCACCGAGAGGTGCTTTTTTTATATTCATTGGCTCTTGATTCCTTATACTTTAGCATTAATGGCCTCGACCGGATCGAGACGTGCTCCCGTATAGGCTGGCACAAAGCCCGAAATTATTCCAATTGCGGCCGATATTGATAGGCCTGTTACCACATTTTTGAACGAAACGGCAACCTCAAAGGAGGGGTTGCTGATTATCATTGCGCCCAAAAATACCAGCAAAAGTCCAATACCACCTCCCATCAGCGAAAGCAGTACCGATTCATAGAGGAATTGAAGTAAAATAAAATATTGCTTGGCCCCAAGTGCCTTTTGAATACCAATCATATTGGTGCGCTCCTTAACCGAAACGAACATGATGTTGGCAATGCCAAAGCCTCCAACTAAAATGCTAAAACCTCCAATAATAATTCCTGCTAAATCTAATATGCCAAATATACTGTCTAGGCGCTTGCTGATTTGGCTTAGCTGGTTGAGTGCGAAGTTGTCTTCCTCCATTGGTCTGAGCCTTCTGTCGGCACGAAGCACCATCCGCACTTCGTCCATAACTTCATCAGTCGGCACCCCATCCTTTCCTTTAATCATAATGGTAGGGTTGGCTCTTCGCAGGTTAACAAAAGTTTTGCCGTATGCGGCGGGAACGAGAACTACCTTGTCGATACTTTCATCGCCAACAAGAGTTTTCCCCTCCCTTTTAAACACTCCAATTATTTGAACTCTTTCATCCCCTAACTTAATTGATTTCCCGATAGGGTCATCGGTTCCAAATAGTCCGCTAACAATGTCTTGACCTACTATTGCAAGGTGCTTACCCTGCATCGACTCCAGCTGTGAAAAGTATCGACCTTGAACAATTTCGAACGAGCGAATTTTATCGTACTGGTAGGAGGCGCAATAGACAACACCATCGGGAATAGAGGCATTCTTATAGCTGGGTTTTTGTCTCGAACCAAATAAGAAGGCGCTAGCTGATGCTAATTTGACCCTCTGCTGCAACGATTCAAACTCATTGAAGGTGGGTTGCGGGCGATTCATGAACTTCCACCAAGGGTATTCCCCATCCACTACCCAAGGCCACTTTTGCACGTAAACAACGTTATTGCCTAGCGACTGTAGGCTGTTTCGTATGTTACGCTCGAGAGAGTCGATGAGGGTTAGCACTGAGATGATGGCAAATATGCCGATGGTGATGCCCAGTAGCGAAAGAAATGTTCGTAGTTTATTTACACTTGCCGCGTGGAGCGCGAAGAATAGACTTTCAATAATTTGACGTATGGTTTTCATGTACCTTGTTCGTTAAGAAATTCGTTGGCCTTTATTTTGACATGGGCAAGTTAACCCTATTTGTTTGGTTTTTCTTTGCAACCTTTGTTTTTGTTCCTTTTCTTGCAGCATATAGGCCACCGAAAAAAAGTTTTTTTTATGGTAATTAAAGACTTTGACTACCGCTCAATTAAAAAGATTAACAACCCAAAAACGTTGAGATAATTAAAACGCTTCATCAAAAAATAATAATATGATGAAAAAGCCCATAAAATTACCTTGTTAATTGGTTGAATTAGTATTTTTTTCCTAGGGTTCTTATATCTTTGCTGGAAATTTTTTGTAATGTTTAGGAATGAGCGAAAGATTAAAAGTGCTTTAATCTCTGTCTATTATAAAGATGGACTGGACCTTGTCGTTAAAAAGTTAAACAGCCTTGGTGTAAAAATATACTCCACTGGTGGAACTTTAACATTCGTTCAGCAATTAGGAGTCATCGCCGAGTCAGTAGAAAACCTCACTGGTTACCCTTCCATTCTAGGGGGTCGAGTAAAAACACTCCATCCAAAAGTTTTTGGTGGCATACTGGCTAGGCGGGAGCAGCCAAGCGACTTGCAGCAGCTTACTGAGTACGCAATTCCTGAAATCGATTTGGTTATTGTTGACCTTTACCCTTTTGAGGAAACGGTTGCTTCCGGTGCTGATGACCAATCGATCATCGAAAAAATTGACATCGGCGGTATTTCACTTATAAGAGCGGCCGCAAAAAACTATAAGGATGTGGCCATTGTAGCCTCCAGAAATCAGTATGGGGAGCTGCTCGATGTGCTGGAGAAAGGTGGTGGCGAAACAACGCTTGAGCAGCGGCGACATTTTGCCATGGAGGCCTTCAACATCTCCTCGCATTACGATTCGGCCATTTTCTCCTACTTTGCTGGTGAAGAGCCCGTTGCTTTTAAGGCAAGCGTCCAAAGTCAGAAGCCACTTCGTTATGGCGAAAATCCTCATCAGCGAGGAGCGTTTTACGGTAATTTCGATGCGCTGTTTACTCAGCTGCACGGCAAGGAGATTTCCTACAACAACCTCCTTGATATCGACGCTGCGGCCACCCTCATCGATGAGTTTTCGGAAACCTCTTTTGCCATTCTCAAGCATAACAATGCCTGCGGTGCTGCCATGCGACCCGTTCTGATGAATGCCTGGAAGGATGCCCTTGCCGGAGATCCTGTTTCAGCCTTTGGCGGCATTTTGATTACCAACGTGGAAGTTACAGCCGATGTTGCAAACGAAATCAATAGCCTTTTTTATGAGGTAATTATTGCACCGTCATATTCTACAGAAGCGCTGGATGTGCTGAAAACAAAAAAGAACAGAATAATACTGATAAGGAAAGAGGGGATACTGGCAACAAAGCAGTTCCGTTCATTGCTGAATGGGGTGATGGTCCAAGATAGGGATATGAACACTGAGGGGAAGGCTGATATGAAAACCGTTACTACCACCTCTCCTTCCGCGGCTCAAATTGAAGATTTGATTTTTGCCAACAAGCTGGTGAAGCACTCTAAGTCGAATGCCATTGTGCTGGCTAAGAATGGGATGTTGCTGGCTAGTGGAGTGGGGCAAACCTCTAGGGTAGATGCGCTTAAGCATGCTATAGATAAGGCAACGAGTTTCGGCTTTGACCTTGCTGGAGCCGTAATGGCTTCCGATGCTTATTTTCCCTTTGCCGATAGCGTGGAAATTGCGCACAAGGCTGGCATTGCTGCGGTAATTCAGCCGGGCGGCTCGGTAAAGGATCAGGAATCCATCGACTACTGTAACGCCAACGGGGTGAGTATGGTATTCACCGGAATACGACATTTTAAACACTAAGCAATTAATGTACTGAAAATATGGGATTGTTCTCGTTTTTAACTCAGGAATTGGCTATTGACCTCGGTACTGCCAATACCATTATTATTCATAACGACAAAATTGTGGTGGACGAGCCCTCGATTGTGGCCATAGACCACAACACGGGCAAGTTGATTGCAATTGGTGAGGCTGCCCGACAAATGCACGGCAAAACGCATGACAATATTCGAACCATCCGCCCTTTGCGCGATGGAGTGATTGCCGACTTTAATGCAGCTGAGCAAATGATTCGAGGCATGATTAAAATGATTAGCCCCAAGAATCAGCTCTTTACTCCTTCGCTACGGATGGTGGTGTGTATTCCTTCTGGAAGCACTGAGGTGGAAATTCGTGCGGTGCGTGACTCTGCGGAGCATGCTGGTGGTCGTGATGTTTACATGATTTATGAGCCTATGGCTGCGGCTCTGGGTATTGGTCTCGACGTAGAGGCACCTGAAGGCTGCATGGTTGTTGACATAGGAGGTGGCACAACGGAAATTGCCGTAATTGCTCTAGGTGGCATTGTTTGTAACAAGAGTATTCGTATTGCTGGTGATGGTTTTACTGGCGATATCCAGGCCTACATGCGCCATCAACACAATATTAAAATTGGGGAAAGAACGGCGGAAGATATTAAGATAGCGGTGGGAAGTGCACTACCAGACCTCGATAATCCTCCTAGCGACTACGTTGTTCGCGGACCAAACCTTATGACGGCTCTACCCATTGAGGTTCCAGTTTCTTATCAGGAAATTGCACACTGCCTCGATAAATCTATTTCGAAGATTGAAACTGCCGTGTTGGGTGTGCTGGAGCAAACGCCCCCTGAACTTTATGCTGACATCGTGACCAAGGGAATATACCTTGCTGGTGGAGGTGCACTACTTCGTGGGTTGGATAAGCGGTTGACCGATAAGATCAATATTCCATTTCGCGTGGCCGAGGATCCACTTCACGCTGTGGCACGCGGAACCGGTATTTCGCTCAAGAACGTAGATAGATTTTCCTTCCTAATGCGTTAGCCTTTGTAACTTAGATGAACAGCTTATTAAGGTTCTTGCTTCGATATCATATAATTTTTCTCTTTGTCATTTTGGAGGGGATATCGCTTATGCTCATTTCTACCGAAAGCATTTACCAACGTTATCGGGTAGTTTCGGCAGCGCGTGGCTTTAGCGGTTCAATCCACTCATACTTTGCGGGCCTAAACAGCTATTTTCTGCTGCGTGAGCAGAATGATATCCTGATTAAGGAAAATCTGGACCTTCGTAGGAAAATTGCTTCATTACCGTGCGCCAGTAAAGTTGACGTGCCCTATAAACCAGATACAGTAGGTCATGGGCAGTATACCTACATGGGGGCTTTAGTGGTAAACAACTCGATAAATAAGCAGCATAATTACATTACCTTAAAGGCTGGGCTTGACGATGGAGTTAGGCCGGAAATGGGAGTTATATCCAATGACGGAATTGTGGGAGTTGTCAAAAGTTGTTCATCTCACTATTCTACCGTGATTAGCTTGCTTAATACCGACCTAAAAATTTCGGCCAAACTCAGCAGAACTGGATATTTTGGATCATTCGCATGGGATGGAATTAATCCAGATGTGATTATTCTGTCGGAAATACCTCAGCATGCCGACATTGCAGTGGGTGACTCTGTGGTTACCTCTGGCTATTCTTCCATATTCCCGGAGGGCATACTTCTGGGATTCGTGCGGGACTTTAGGAAGAGTGGAGGCAACTTTTATCACATACGCGTGGGGCTGTCCGCTGACTTTCATAAGATTAACTACGTTTATATTATCAACAATAAACTAGCTGGCGAGCAGCAGCAGCTGGAAAGCACTAACGTGAAAAATGATTAAGGAATTCATTAAATATCTGGGTTTATTTCTTTTGCTTGTGCTGTTGCAGGAGTTCATCTTCAACAACATTCAGCTTAGTGGCTTTTTGAACCCTTATGTTTACGTTCTTTTTATCCTAGTGCTGCCATTTCAAACGCCACGCTGGATACTGCTGGCCTCCGGATTCATGCTTGGATTGTCGATTGATATTTTTTCGGACACACTCGGCTTCCATGCCTTTTCAACAACGTTAATGGCCTTTGCCCGTCCATACGTGCTCAATCTAATATCGGGTCGCGAGGAGTTCGATAAGGGTAATATTCCCTCAATGGCAGGTTATGGGAGTGCTTGGTTTATTAAATATGCCACTGCGTTGATACTCATTCACCATTTCTCGCTGTTCTACCTGGAGGCCTTTTCGTTCCATGGCTTCTTCTTTACCTTTATCAGGGTGGTGCTGAGTAGCGCATTTACATTAGTTTTTATTGTTTTGGCTCAGATGCTGTTTTACAAACGGTAGCTTATTATAGTAATAAAGGTAGACACGGTGAAAGTTAGTTTTGACAGGAAGTTTGTTGTTATGTCTATTGTGATTGCCGCAACATCGGCAATTCTAATTCGGCTATTCTTTCTGCAGGTGCTGGATACCTCCTATAAGGTAACTGCTAGTAATAATGTTTTACACTATGTTACCCAATATCCTGCCCGGGGATTGGTATACGACCGTAATGGGGAGATTCTTGTTGCCAATCAAGCGGCCTACGACCTAATGGTTATTCCTCAACAACTTAGGGCCTTTGATACTACTGAATTTTGTAAAATACTCGACATAACCAAGGAGCAAGTTGATGCTAGCCTCTTGGCAGCAAAGCATTACTCATACTTTAAGCAATCGATTTTTTTGAAGCAAATTTCTGCCAAGACCTACGCCACTCTGCAGGAGAAACTTTTCCTTTATCCGGGTTTTTTTGTCCAACCCCGTACGCTGCGAACCTACCCATTGAGTGTGGCTGGTGGCCTTCTTGGTTATGTGGGTGAAGCCGACGATAATGTAATCTCCAAAGATTCCTACTACAAGTCGGGTGACTATATCGGCATTAGCGGATTAGAAAAAACTTACGAGAAGGAGTTAAGAGGACAAAAGGGGGTCAATATTTTCTTGGTAGATGTGCACAACCGCATTAAGGGAAGTTACGCCGATGGCAAGTTTGATACTTCTTCGGTAATGGGCAAGAACATCACCGTGAGCATTGACGCGAAGCTGCAGGCCTACGGTGAAAAGTTGATGGTGAACAAGCTGGGTAGCATTGTTGCCATTGAACCTTCCACTGGCGAAATACTCGCTCTGGTGAGTAGTCCTAGCTTCGACCCAGAACTGCTAGTGGGACGCGACAGAGCGCAGAATTACCGAGCGCTGCAAGCGGATTCATTAAAGCCGCTTTTCAACCGTGCCTCCATGGCCATGTATCCGCCGGGTTCGACCTTCAAGCTGGTGAATGGCCTTATTGGGTTGAAGGAGGGGGTTCTTTTTCCCTATACTCGCTACAGTTGCTATGGTGGATATCCTTACGGGCGAGGTGTTGCATGCCATCACCATCCCACACCGCTCGACTTAATTGGAGCCGTTGCCATTAGCTGCAATACCTACTTTTGCTATGTGTTCCGAAGCATACTTGATAATCCAAAATATAACAACACGGCCGAGGCGCTAGATGCTTGGCGTAGGTATGTAATGTCATTTGGTATTGGAAAGCGGTTAGGTTCCGACGTAGCCAGCGAACTTAATGGAATTGTGCCCTCCGCGGATCTGTATAACCGCATTTATGGGAAAAATGGTTGGAAATCGCTAACCATTATCTCATTGGCGATTGGTCAGGGTGAGTTGGGCATTACTCCTATGCAGATGGCTAACCTTGCAACAATCATGGCGAACAGGGGATATTACTATATACCCCACCTCGTTAAGGGCATTGAAGGGCAGGATGGTATTGGCGAGCAGTACGGAATAAAACATATGACATTAATTGATTCTTCCTACTTTCGACCAATTATCAACGGGATGTATCAAGCTGTAAATGGCGCAGCCGGTAGCGGTTCAACTGCCCGGATTGCAGCTGTTCCTGGGCTTGATATTTGCGGGAAAACAGGAACGGCTCAGAATCCACACGGTGCAGATCACTCAATTTTTATTGCATTTGCACCAAAAGATAATCCAAAGATTGCCATTGCGGTATATGTGGAGAACGCAGGATTTGGAGCAACCTACGCTGCACCAATCGCCAGCTTAATGATTGAGAAATACCTCAAGGATAGCATTTCACGCCCCGCCCTCGAAGAGTATATTTTAAATACAAATCTTTTACCAAATCATGGCAAGAAGAAGTGAATTTGCTAAGGGGATAGACTGGCAACTGGTGTTTATATACATGCTTCTAGTTTTTATGGGGTGGTTGAACATCTATGCCGCGGTTTATAATGATGGCCACCAAAGCATTTTCGATTTTACGCAGCGTTATGGGATGCAGCTTCTGTGGATTGCCGCAGCCTTTATTTTAGCCATATTTATTCTTGCCATCGACAGCAAGTTTTTCTTTGTTTTTGCCTACCCACTTTATGGCATTTCCATATTGATGTTGATTGCAGTTCTGATTTTTGGGAAAGAGATAAATGGGGCCAGATCGTGGATCTTTATTGGGAAGCTAGGCGGTATTCAACCCTCGGAGTTTGCCAAGGTGACAGCCGTTCTTGCGCTATCCCGCTTAGTTAGCACCTACGGTTTTACTTTCAAAAAGTTTAGTGGTTATCTTAAGGTAAGTGCCATACTTGCCTTGCCCATGTTGCTTATTCTGCTACAACCTGATGCCGGCTCGGTTTTGGTTTTCTTTGCCCTAATCCTAATGCTTTACAGGGAGGGATTGTCGGGCTGGATTATCGCTATGATGGCGTTATCGGTAGTGCTGTTTGTCTTTTCGCTGAAGTTTGGGGTGCTGGCGGTTGCCGTTAGTTTGCTGGTTGTTACCATGGTTGCACTCTGGCTTATTATTCGCAAGAGTACATTGGTTGCAGGGATTGCCATTGGGATAACCATGCTTTCGGTAGGGTTATACTACCTTAGCCGAATGGTAGGCTTTACTTTGTCTCCCTTGATGGCCATTTTGGTTTCGGTTACGGTGGTATCTCCAGTTGCGCTTTATCATGCTTACAAGGCAAAAATGCTCTCCTTACTGATGGTTGTGGTTTTCTTTTTCACCAGCCTTGGATTTAGCTATTCCGTCAACTATATTTTCAATAACGTTATGGAGCAGCACCACCGGGATCGGATTGAAGATTTGCTGGGTATTGCTTCCAATCCACTTGGTTGGGGCTACAACCTTCACCAGTCGAAGGTCGCCATTGGTTCGGGTGGTTTCTTTGGAAAGGGTTACCTCCAAGGTACACAAACCAAGTTCAACTTTGTTCCTGAGCAGAGCACCGATTTTATTTTCTGCACTGTTGGCGAGGAGTGGGGCTTTGTGGGTTCGCTTACAGTAATTGGTCTTTTCGTCCTTCTCTTTATAAGAATTCAGCGGCTTGCCGAACGACAAAAGCAGGCTTTCTCAAGAATGTACGGCTATGGAGTGCTCTCCATACTCTTCTTTCATGTGGTTGTTAACATTAGCATGACCATTGGTTTAATGCCGGTAATAGGAATACCCTTGCCGTTTTTCAGCTATGGAGGTTCATCGCTATGGTCTTTCACCGCCTTGCTGTTTATTTTTATTAAACTTAATACCGATAGGTAAGCCCTACGGCTGTCCACAACCCGTTTTAATTCCATACTGCTCTTCCACCTGCTGCATGAGATAGGGAAATACCTCTTTAAAATCGCTGTTAAATCCTTCGTAATCCTGTTCTAAAAGAGCAATGGCTTGGGTTGTCCTGTCGGGCAGGCTTGTTCTTCGACTCATAATATCCAGCGATTCACCAATTCCCTTGAGGCTTGCGTATGAATATAATCTGCTGCTTTGAATCATGAAGGGTAGGAAATATTTGACCTGTCGAGGAAGTAGATGGTAGTTTTTAACCATACTGAAATAAAATGACTTGGAAAAAGGCAGGAGTGGTATGGCACAATAGCTTTCCCAATTGCTTGCTAGTATGTGGTCGTAGAACATGTCAACCACAACTCCAGCATACCTGCCATAGATTGGCATTAGCCTGCTTCTACTTTTGGAAAAGCCCGGATGGCTATCGGTTAGCGAGTCGATGGTGCGGTGCAGCTTTAGCCCTAGCACAACCTTTGGTGGGAATGAGGAGAAGTTGCTGCCCTTAACGTAGTCGCCCGAAAAGTTTCCTAGCCTAATTTGCTCATCAGAGCCGGAAAGGTATATGTGTGCAAGAAAATTCATTTTGTGTATCCCTGTATTACTTTGTTCATTTCAAAAATGGCTATTTTTTTGCTCGTGATCAGCATCAATTGGGTCTGCAAAAATAGAGGAATATTTTTTTTCGAATGTATAAGTTTGCACTATGTGTAAATAACCATAAACTCAAAGAAAAACAGCTGCTTAACATGTTCCTTATTAATGCAAAATAGCTCGTAAAACAACCTTAATTTAGTTTTAAAATTCTATTTTTGAGAAAGCGATTAAAGCATTTACCATAACTAACTAGTAACTATTAACAAAAAAGGAGGCATTATGTCCAAGAGAAATGTGATCATTATCGGTGCTGCCGGAAGAGATTTTCACAACTTCAACACGTTCTTTCGTAATAACGATGCTTACAATGT
>DATKTT010000207.1:0-9748 GCA_035530955.1 Williamwhitmania sp.
AACCCTCAAAAATTGAGGGTTTAGGTTATTAATGTACCCGGAGCCGGGATCGAACCGGCACGATATTGCTACCATTGGTGTTTGAGACCAACGCGTCTACCAATTCCGCCATCCGGGCATTACATTAAGAACATTGGGTGCGCGAAGATAATTAATAGTTTCAAGCCATCAAAATATTTTTTTCTTCGCACTGTCTATCTTCCCTCTTGTATTCTGCTTAACTAGTTCTAACGCTGTGGTTTTAATCCCTTCCAAATCCATACCGCATTCCCGGTAAAGATCTGCTGGAGTGCCATGGTCGATAAATCGGTCTGGAATTCCTATTCTTACTACCCGAGGCATGCTCTCCTTGGAGCTAAAGTATTCGATTACAGCACTTCCAAAACCTCCCGCAAGGGAGCCATCCTCTATTGTGATCACATTTTGGAAACGGAGCCGGACCTCTTCTAGTATCTCCTCATCCAACGGTTTTATAAACCTCATATTGTATACTGCAACTTCAACGTCCATAAGCGATAGTTCCTCGGCGGCCTTAAGGGCAACGTTGCCCAAGGGACCTAGGCTGAGAATTGCCAATTGCAAACCATCACGTAGTAATTTGCCCTTCCCAACTTCTATTTTTCTGAACGGTTTTATCCAATCTACCATTTCACCACGCCCTCTTGGGTAGCGAATAACCCACGGACCCTGACCGTTGAGCTGTGCCGTGTACATCATGTTGCGTAGCTCCTCTTCGTTGAGGGGCGATACAATGGTGAGGTTGGGAATGGTTCTAAGAAACACGAGGTCGAAAACGCCGTGGTGGGTTGCGCCATCCTCACCTACAATGCCTGCCCTGTCGAGACAAAGAACTACCTGTAACTTTTGTAGAGCAATGTCATGAATTATTTGGTCGTAGGCCCTTTGCGAAAAAGAGGAGTAGATATTGCAAAATGGGATAAGGCCTTCTGCGGCCATGCCTGCGGCAAAAGTAGCGGCGTGCTGTTCGGCAATGCCCACGTCAAAGGCACGGTCGGGCATTTTATCCATAAGCAAATTCATGGAACAGCCGCTGGGCATGGCCGGTGTAATCCCAACTATTTTTGAATTAGCCTGAGCCAACTCCACCAGTGTTTCTCCAAACACATCCTGATACTTGGGCGGAAGCGGCGTGATGGGCTGTAAAGCTATGGACTTACCAGTTACCCTATCAAAAATCCCAGGTGCGTGAAATGCTGTTTGATTTTCCTCTGCCGGTTTGTAGCCCTTGCCCTTTACAGTGACGCAATGTAGCAACTTTGGACCGGGTATGTCTTTTAAGTCGTTTAGAATCTTAACTAGATACTCCACATCATGGCCGTCCACTGGCCCGAAGTAGCGGAAGTTAAGCGATTCAAATAGGTTGCTTTTGTGCAGCAATGCTGATTTAATGGAACCTTCTACCTTCTGAACAACCCTACGTGCCTTGGGTCCAAGGTTGTTTAACTTTCCAAGAGCATTCCATACATCGGTTTTAAACTTGTTGTAAGTTTTTGAGGTGGTAATATCAAGTAGGTATTCTTTAAGTGCCCCAACGTTCTGGTCAATAGCCATGTTGTTGTCGTTGAGGATTACCAAGATATTGGCATTGCTAATGCCCGCATTGTTAAGCGCCTCGAAGGCCATACCCCCAGTCATGGAGCCATCGCCAATGATGGCAACCACCTGCCGGTTTTCTCCTTTTTGTTGGGCCGCAATGGCCATGCCGAGAGCGGCAGAAATGGAAGTTGAGGAGTGACCAACTCCAAAGGCATCATAGATGCTTTCACCTCGTTTGGGAAAGCCGCTTAGTCCATTGTATTTTCTGTTTGTGTGGAACTGTTTACGCCGACCAGTAAGTATCTTATGCCCGTAAGCCTGATGTCCCACATCCCAAATCAGCCTATCTTCAGGAGTGTTGAATACGTAATGAAGAGCCACTGTAAGTTCTACCACACCGAGACTTGCACCAAAATGGCCCGGATTTGCCGAAACCGAATCGATAATAAATTCCCTGAGTTCGGAGCAAACCTGCACAAGCTTATCTTCCTCTAACTTTTTTAGGTCGGAGGGGGTGTCTATTTTTTCCAAAAGAGGATAATGCCCTGACATTTTTTTATTGTTGGAGCAGAGATAATATGTGGTTTAAACGACTCAGTAAATAATCTGTTGCTATACAACAAGCCATATAACAAACTTTAACCTTCATTTTTCTGCTTTGTTCAACGGGGGCAAATTTACACATTATTAGCAATAAGCGAATCGGGCTTTGTGGGCCAATTTAAAAAAATAGAGCTGTTGTAGAAATCGAATATAGGTGGGAGTAGTTTCCATATCCAATGGTTTTGTGTAATTTTAGAAAATGGTTTAGGTTTGTATTAACATTGAGATTGAGTTTTTATCATTGAAAAACAGCAATATGAGGAAGTCGATTGGCATTTTAGCAGTTGGGTTAACCAGCATTATTGTCTTCTCTTGCGTTCCTGCAAAAGAGTTTCAGGCATTACAGGACAAGAATCAAAAGTGTGAAGAGGAACGGGAACGATTTTCTGTTGAGAACCAATCGGTCAACGTGAAAAATCAGGAACTACAGAGCAAGGTCGATGTTCTGCAGAAGGAGGTGGATCATCTGGTTGCCGACTCTACTCGTTTAGCACAGGAGAATCTGGCATTCAAGCAAGATAACGAGAATTTGAAGAAACGTTATGTCGATTTGGAAGCAGCTCAAAATAGCTTATTGAGCAGCAATTCGGTTGAAACCAAAAAGTTGCTTAGCCAACTTCAGGAGAATCAAGTGGAACTGCAGCGACGTGAAGACGCGCTTCGCGAACTGGAGCGTAAGCTCAACCAGCGCAAGAGCGATTTGGATAAAATGCAGACCAATCTAACAAAGTTGCAGTCTGATTTAGAGTCTAGAAATGCACGTCTACTTGAGCTGGAAAAGGTGCTGCACCGAAAAGATTCTGTAGTGGCTGCGCTTAAACGCAAAGTCTCTGATGCGCTGCTCGGCTTTGAAGGCAAGGGACTTACGGTAAAGGTGCAAAATGGAAAGGTGTATGTATCGCTGGAGGAGAAGTTGCTTTTTAAATCGGGTAGCTGGGAGGTTGATCCCAAGGGTGCCGAGGCCATTAAAAAGTTGTCCGATGTGTTGGTGGCTAACCCCGACATTAACGTAAATATTGAAGGCCACACCGATGATGTGCCTTACAAAGGGAAGGGACAAATTACCGATAACTGGGATTTGAGCGTAAAGCGTGCCACCGCTATTGTAAAAATTCTTTTGCAGAATAAGAAGTTAAATCCCAAGCGCGTTGTTGCCAGCGGTAGAAGTGAATATCTGCCAGTTGATCCGGCAAAGACCGCCGAAGCTCGCCAAAAAAACAGACGGACCGAAATTATTCTTACCCCAAAACTTGACGAGTTGCTTGAGATTCTCGACAACAACTAATTGCTATTATACATGCGACGCTTCTTGGGCATTGCAAAAAGTATTACCCCCATCAGGTTCCTAAACCTTATGGGGGTTTATGTTGGCTATGGCCTCTCTATTCTACTGAGGCGTCCAGTTGTGTTGTCGAGGCCCTGCTTCATTACCGTTGAGCCTGCTTGTGGCTGCAATTTGGCATGCCCAGAGTGTCCTGTTGGAACTGGCGAATTGCATCGAGGAAAGGGAGCAATGACAATGGAAACGCTAAGGCAAATTGTTGACACCATAGCAAAGCGAGCTGTCTGGGTAAACCTCTATTTTCAGGGCGAACCACTCCTAAATCCGAACTTGACAGAGATGGTTGCGCTCTTTTCATCGAGACGAATATTTACCTCCATGTCAACCAACGGATTGCTACTAACAGAGGCAATTGCTGACAAACTTGTAAATTCCGGTTTAAAGGAGATTATTTTCTCCATCGATGGAGCAACCGAGGAGGAGTACCTAGCCTACCGACGTGGCGGAAGCTTAATGGGAGCATGGAATGCTGTGGCAATGATGGTGGCTGCACGCAAGAGCAGACGAACTTTATACCCTCGAATAGCTATTCAGTCACTGGTGACCTCTGCCAACGAGCATAGCTTAACGGTTATTAGGCAGCAGGCATTAGCCGCTGGTGCTGATGCTGTTGAATTTAAAACGCTGCATCTCCATCGTGGCATAGATAGAGAGCATCTGCTGCCAACCAATCTACAATATTCACGCTACAACTCTAAAGGCAGAAAGTCTCTTTTTAATCTGCCCTGTTTTCGACTTTGGAGCACCGCTGTAATTTCATGGAATGGCACTCTAGCCCTCTGCTGCATGGACAAGGAGGTAGAGGCGGTGGGGTATCTTTCAGTAGATTTGTTGCAAGGGTGGAAGTCTTCAGCATTCAATAGTGCAAGGCAAGCCTCATTGTATGGTGAAGGAACGCCAGATATTTGTAACTATTGTAGTCTCTAGTTGGAAAGGGCCAACTGTTACGAATATGTTCAAACATCTATGCTCAGGTAACTTCAAACCAGTGGCTGCCGAAATAGTGTTATTTCCCTATATTGCAAAAAACCGAAAACCAATTATCATGCGAAAAATATTAATAATCATAGGTGCTGCACTAGTTGTCTTAGTTGCCGATTTGGCGATTATGCCCTCCACTAGGTATGTTTTTAAGGCGCTGATTTACCAGAAACCCGATATTTACGACGGGGATATTTTTCCCAAAGCGGTTGTTGCCTCTTCTGGGAAAGGTCTGGACCTCACACAAAGCAATATACCCGAAAAGCCATTACCCGATTCGCTCCTGAAGCAGCTGGACCTATACAGGACCACCGCATTTATTGTAGTTAAGGACTCCTCTGTTCGATACGAGCACTACTTCCTCGATGGTGGTCGCGACTCATTATCCAATGCCTTTTCAGCAACAAAGAGCATTGTGGCGTTGCTTATTGGTAGTGCTATTTCGGATGGAGTAATTCACTCGGTAGACGACTCCATCTCAACCTATTTACCAGAGCTAAAGGGCAATGAGTTGGGCACAGTCCGAATCTCAGATCTACTCTCCATGAGCTCAGGAATTAAGTGGGATGAAGGCTATAGTTCACTGTTTGCCCCTGTAACTAGGGCATACTATGGCACAGATTTACGTGGACAGATGCTAGCACTCACCACAAAGGAGGCTCCGGGAAGAACTTTCGAATACCAGAGCTGTAATACACAGCTGCTCGCCATGGTGCTCGAGGGCGCCACCCATATAAGCCTCGCGCAATATGCATCCCAAAAACTTTGGAAACCATTGGGTGCCGTTCAAAGTGCTTTCTGGAGCTTAGATGCGAAGGGCGGAATGCCTAAGGCCTACTGTTGTTTCTATGCCACTGCGCGTGATTTTGCAAGGGTGGGGTTGCTTGTATTGAACCATGGAAAATCCAAGAGCGGCGAAACGTTAGTTGATTCCTCATACATTGCTCGGATGGTTTTGCCGGATACGTTACTGGTGGATGAGAATGGCAAACGGGTTAATTTCTATGGCTACCATTGGTGGCTTATTCGCTACAAAGGGCATCAGGTATACTATGCCAGAGGTATTTTAGGTCAGTATATTTTTGTTGTTCCTTCAGAAAACATGGTTGTTGTGAGGTTAGGGCATGAGCGTAGCAAGCTTAGAACGGGACATCATCCCAACGATATTTTTAGTTATCTTGAGGCCGCATTTGAAATAATTAACCATTAACCTGATTAAGCAGATGGAAAAACTCCGAGTTAAGCTTCTTGCCTTTGCGAATGCAGAGGAGGCTGTTTATACGCGAGGTAAAAAGCGATTCCTAAATATTTTAAATAAGGACCAAGTTGAGTTTGTTGCAGAACGACCAGATATACTTCTTTTTCTGAGTGGTGGTGCAGAGCGAGCAGCGGTTGCCCAAATTGATGAGTTTAGGTTTTACCTGCTCATAGCCTCTAAGGATGACAACTCCTATGCTGCCGCCACAGAGGTAAAGGCTTGGTGTAATCAGAATCAAATTTCTTCAATGATCTGCGATTTAGAACAACCAGAGTTGCAGAGTATTGTGGAAGACCTATATCATGTTAAAAATGGACTGCTTCGACTTAAAGGAAAGCGTCTGGGATTGATTGGAAACGTTTCGGACTGGTTGGTTGCAAGCAACGTTTCACCATTTATCTTGAGCACAAAGATAGGCGTAGAGCTTGTAAAGCTTGACTGGAGTGAGATTCCATCTCGGGACAACCTTAATGTTCCGGCTTACTTTGCCGAAACCTACAAAGCCGGAGCACAGTTGCAGGAGAAGCAAAAGGTAGTTGATGCAGGAAAGGTATATGAACAGCTGGCCTTAACCATTTCGAAGCACAACCTTGATGCCATTACAGTAGAGTGTTTTCCAATGGTAACCGAATGTAAAGTGTCGGCATGTTTGGCCTTATCGAAATTTAATGGCGACTTGTTTACGGCAGGATGTGAGGGCGACCTTTGCAGCGCAGCAGGCATGATGCTTTCGCGTGAGGTTTGTGGAGTGGTTCCTTGGATGGCCAATACTGTTAGCGTGGGTGGTAATATTGGGTTGTTTGCACATTGCGCAGTACCCTTGAACCTACTAACCGACTTTGAGTTAGATACCCACTTTGAGACAGACGAAGGGTTAGCTGTTCGAGGAAATATTCACGCCAAGCAGGTTACCCTTTTTAGAGTGAACAATACGTTGAGCCAAATTTTTATCACCAAAGCAGTGGTAAAGCGAATACCAAAGTTGAAGGCAGCTTGCAGGACGCAGGTTGAGCTAGTATTATCGAATAGTGCAGTTAGCTACTTTCGAAATAATCCTTTTGGGAACCATCACCTTATTTTGCCAGGCGATTATGTTCAGCGACTATCTCTTGCAGCAAAATCTTTAAAAATGAACATAGTAGAATAAAGGAAAGCGGCATTCGCCGCTTTTCTTATACTGTTAGAATCTCTTTTTCTTTCTTCTCGAGGATTTCATCCACGCGCTTTCCGAATTGGTCGGTCAACTTCTGCATTTCGGCTTCAGCATCCTTGGCGATGTCTTCAGCAACACCATCTTTTTGGGCTTTTTTGATAGCTTCGTTGCCTTCTCTGCGTGCATTTCTGATGCTCACGCGTGCGTTCTCGCCTTCGTGCTTCACCATTTTTACCAAATCCTTACGCCGATCTTCGGTAAGAGCAGGTACGATAATGCGAACCAGCTCTCCATTGTTTTGGGGGGTAAGGTTAAGGTTGGCAGCTAAAATTGCGCGCTCAATGGGGTCAATCATCTTTTTTTCCCAGGGTGTAATTGTAATTGTTCTTGCATCGGGTGCAATTACACTGGCCACCTGGGTTAGAGGGGTCATGGTTCCGTAGTAGTCAACCATCACATTATCGAGAACGTGGGGACTAGCCTTGCCGGCTCTGATGGTAATAAGCTCGTTTTCGAGGTGCATAGCGGCTTTTTCCATCTTTTGCCTCGTCTGGTTTAGGATATCCTTTACATCATTCATAACCTGTGGATTTCAGAAGGTTGGCTAAAAATATTCATTTTTTAACTAATGTCCCAATATTTTCGCCCAAAATTACCTTAGAAAGGTTACCGGGCTTATTCATGTCGAAAACAACAATGGGTAGATTATTCTCCCCGCACATAGTAAATGCTGTAAGATCCATTACTTTTAGCTGCTTGTTGTAGGCCTCTTCAAAAGTAAGGTTGATGTAGCGCGTTGCAGCTGGATCTTTTTCAGGATCGGCGGTGTAAATTCCATCAACACGGGTACCTTTAAGCAAAACATCTGCCTCTATTTCAACACCGCGGAGGGCTGCTGCCGTATCGGTAGTAAAGAATGGGTTGCTTGTGCCACCAGCGAGAATGGCTACAACTCCGTTGTTGAGCAGTTCCCTTGCTTTATGAGCACTATAGTACTCGCCCACTGGCTCCATTCGAATAGAAGTAAGAACTTTAGCCTTTACTCGGTGGTTTGTCAGCGCTGATTCGAGCGCTAGGCTGTTAATAATGGTTGCAAGCATGCCCATTTGATCACCGGTTACCCGATCGAACCCCTTGGTGGTACCGGAGAGGCCACGAAAAATATTTCCACCGCCAATAACAATGGCAACCTGTGCTCCGTGGTTTACAGCCGATGAAATTTCTTTACAGTAGGCATTTAACATGTCGGTGCTGATGCCGTATCCTTGGTCACCTTGCAGCGATTCGCCACTTAGTTTTAGCAGTACCCGCTTATACTTCAGCATTTTTTTGTTTAAAGATATTGAAAAAATCGTTCGATAGCGCGAAAAAAAAGAGGGCAATGAGCCCTCTTTATATCTAAGCAAAAACGGTTAGTCGTTGAGAGTATATCTCTTAAGACCGATAACCTTAACTGCTGGATCGACACCCTTGAGGTATGCATCAACAGTCATTTTGCTATCCTTAATGAAATCTTGAGACAAAAGGGTGCTATCCTTGAAGAATTTACCAAGTTTACCTTGAGCAATTTTCTCAACTAGGTTCTCCGGTTTTCCTTCTAAGCGAACCTGCTCGCGAGCAATGTGCAGCTCTTTTTCAATTACCTCAGCGGGGCAGCTATCCTTGTCGATTGACACAGGATTCATTGCAGCTACCTGCATGGCAATATCCTTACCTACTTCAATTGGGACAACTTTGGAGAAGGCAACCAAGGTGGCCAACTTGTTGTTCATATGGATGTAAGGAACGCAGAAAGCGGCTTCCAGTTTTTGGTAGTAAGCCAAGGTGAACTTTTCACCGGTAATTCCAGATTTCTCGGTAACCAAGTCTCCAACAGTTTTTCCACCAGCATTGAGTGCCAGAAGACCATTGATGTCTGCAGGAGCATTAGTAAGAGCGATATCAAGAATTTGGTTTGCCAGAGCAATGAAGTCAGCGTTTTTGGCAACGAAATCGGTTTCGCAAGCGAGGCAGATTACAACGCCTTTTTTGTTGTCAGCAGACACCTTGGAGAAAACAACCCCTTCGGTTGCCTCACGGTCGGCGCGCTTGCTGGCAATGAGCTTGCCTTTTTCGCGAATTATTTCCTGCGCTCTTTCATAATCGCCGTTAGCTTCTTCCAGCGCCTTCTTGCAGTCCATCATTCCGGCACCGGTCATCTTTCTTAATTTCGCAACATCGGCGGCACTAATTTGAGCCATGTTATTTCGTTTTAATTAAGTTTAAGATTCTTCTTCCTCCTCAACTGAATTTTCAACCTCTTCGGCTTTTACTTCAGCAACCTTTTCGGTTTTTACTTCAGCAACCTCTTCGGCTTTGTCTTCAGTCTCGCCCTCAACCTCTTCTTTTTTTGGCGCATTTTTCCGAGCTCTGGTCTTAACGCCTTCAACTTTCTTTTCCTTAGGTTGATCGTCAGTGTCCTTGTCCTTTTCGGCTTTTCTTTCCTCTAGACCTTCTTGTACAGCCCTTGCAACAAGTTCTACGATAAGAGCGATGGACTTAGATGCATCGTCATTGGCAGGGATTACGAAATCGATCGGTGTTGGATCACAGCAGGTATCAACCATTGCAAATACCGGGATGTTTAGCCTTTTGGCTTCCCTTACGGCAATGTATTCTTTCTGTACGTCGATTACGAAAAGCGCTGCAGGTAGGCGGGTTAAGTCAGAAATAGAACCTAAGTTTTTTTCCAGCTTAGCACGCTGACGAGCAACCTGTAGTCTCTCTCTCTTGGAGAGGTTATTGAAGGTTCCATCGCTGAACAGCTTGTCAATATTGGCCATTTTTTTAACGGCCTTACGAATGGTGGGGAAGT
>DATKTT010000208.1:0-10914 GCA_035530955.1 Williamwhitmania sp.
TGGGAGCATAGCTCAGCTGGTTCAGAGCGTCTGCCTTACAAGCAGAGGGTCATAGGTTCGAATCCTATTGTTCCCACAAAGCCTCGTTTTACGAGGCTTTTGTATTTTAACGATGCGTGATTACGCAAAAAAGACGTTCTTTAAGGAACGTCTTTTTGTTAGAAGATTAGCGTAAATGTGGTGCCTTCACCCAACACGGAGTTTGCCGTAATACTGCCACCGTGAAGCCGCATTATTTGGCGTGAGAGGCTTAGTCCAATTCCCGATCCTTTCGGTTTAGTAGTAAAGAAGGGGATGAATATTTTGTCGAGCACCTCCGGTAGTATCCCTTGACCGTTATCAGAAACCTGGATGGTTACTCTTGCTCGTTTGTTTCTGAAGCACTTAATTTCTATGCGCGGGGTTACTTTGCCATCCAAGGCTTGCGATGCATTCTTTACGAGGTTAATAATTACCTGCTCAATTAGGTTTTCGTCGATGGAGAACTCCAAATCTTCAGGATCAACTTCAATACCTAGGGCGATGCCGCTGTGGCGAATATCTTCCTCAACCAGTGGCCGAATATTTTCAAATAGTGTTTTTGCTTTGGTTATTTTGAAGTTTGGCTTTGGAATACGGGTTAGGTTGCGGTAGGTATTAACAAAGTGTAGAAGTCCGGTGCTGCGCTTGTGGATAGTTTGCATGGCCTGCTGAATCTCTTCGGTTGTCTCCTCATCAATTTCCTGGTCCTGTTCTTTGTTTTCCTTAATGGCTCTCAGCATGCCGTCAAGTGTGGAGGAAAGCGATGCGATTGGTGTTATGGAATTCATGATTTCATGGGTAAGCACGCTTATTAGCTTTTGCCATGCTTCGGTCTCCTGATCTTCCAACACGCTTTGGATATTCTTGATGGTGGCCAGAACTATCTCCTTGCGGTGAATGTGAAACTCGGTTGAAAATACCGCCAGTTGGAGCAGGTCATCGTCAATTTGAACCTTTACGAGCGTATTTTCGCCTGGGTTGATGTTGAGCAACTTGTCCACCAGCTCGTAGCTCACAGCGGCAAGCTGCTTGATATTCTTAAGGCTGTGAGCCTGGAATAGTACCTTGGCTGCCTTGTTAATCATCTCAACAGTGCCATCTTTTTGAAAGGCAATAATGGCCACGTCGATGTTTTGCAGGATGCTCTGCAAATACTGGAAATGCTCTTCCTTCTGCGAACGAACAGCCTGAAAGTCGTTGATTACATCGTTGAAAGCCTTGCTGAGTTCGTCGAACGAGCTGCCCATACCCTCAACCTGAAAGGTTCTGGTGAACTCGGAGAACCTAATCGACTCAAGAAAACTGGCCAAATCACGGTTACTCTTGTCAACAAACTTAAAGAGGGCATAGATTTGTAGAAAGATGAATACCCCAATTAGAAGTGGGGTAATAAAAAAGTTGAAGTTGCTGATGGTGTAGAAGAGAGCGAAAATGCTTCCCGACAGAAGTAGCAACCGAATAATTATATTAACCCTAAAGTTTTTATAGATCATACTTTTCCATTCTGCGGTAGAGTGCGGTTCTGGTAATGCCCAACTCGGTGGCCGCTTGGGTGATATTCCCGTTGAACTGCTTCAATACCTTCATTATCACATTTTTTTCAATTTGCTCAAGGTTGTAATTCTCGAGGTCGATTTCCGCACATTTTTCTTTTGAACCGGTGAGGAAAAAATCATTGGGCATGAGCATGTCCGTTTCGCTCATTATTACAGCGCGCTCAATGCTGTGTTGCAGCTCTCTTACATTACCTGGCCAAGGATACTGTAGAAGTTTTTTTGCCGATTCACCTGCAATTCCACGGATAGGCTTTTTGTATTTCTTGGCATAAATGGAGAGGAAGTGCCTTGCCAGAAGGGCAATGTCATCCCCCCTTTCTCTTAGAGCAGGAAGGTGTATTTCAACAGTGTTTATTCTGTAAAGTAGGTCTTGTCGGAATTGGCCACTGGATACGAGCTGGTGAATGTCGTTGTTGGTGGCACAAATGAGTCTTACGTCGACTGGAGTAGGACGATTTGCACCAACTCTTGTTATTTCATGCCGCTCAATGGCAGTAAGAAGTTTCGCCTGTAGTGGCATCGAAAGATTGCCAATTTCATCGAGGAAAAGGGTGCCGTTATGGGCTACCTCAAATCGGCTTGGCTTCTCCTTCTTGGCATCGGTAAAGGCTCCTTTCTCGTGGCCAAAGAGTTCGCTTTCAAAAAGCGATTCGCTTAATGAGCCAAGATCGATGTTTAAAAATATTTCTTCATTGCGATTTGAGTATCGATATAGAGCTCTAGCAACCAGCTCCTTGCCTGTGCCGTTTTCGCCAAGAATAAGAATATTTGCATCTGTTTTCGCAACTTTCTGAATGGTGGCAAAAACCTCCTTCATCTTGGCTGATTCCCCAATAAAGTCAGTAAATGGCCGATCGATGGCCTCCGTATACGCTTTCTGCTTCAGTTTCAGGTTGTCCACCTCGTCTTTCGACTGGCGTAGCTTTAGTGCTGAGGAAATCGTAGCTATCAATTTTTCATTCTGCCAAGGTTTGAGAATGAAATCCGTTGCCCCAGCTTTTATTGCCTTAACCGCCTTTTCGGCATCACCATAAGCTGTAATGAATAGCACTATGGCAGAAGAGTCGAGTTCGAGAATCTTTTCCAGCCAGTAAAACCCCTCTTGTCCGCTTATGGCATCCTGAGTAAAGTTCATATCGAGCAACACTAGGTCAAAAGTGTCATTCCCCATTAACCTTGGGATATCGTTGGGATTCGACGTTGTGGTGACCTGCTCCACGTAGGGTTTTAGCAACAACTTTAGCGCAAAAAGAATATCTTCGTTATCGTCAATTGCTAGAATTTTGCCAAACTTCTTTACCATCGCCATAAACTTTTCTTCGAAATATTGGAATTTAATTTTTTTGGATGGTTTAAAGTTAATACATATTGTGCGAATTCGAACAGTGGTTGTTGCAATTACGAACAATTGTTGTGCAGTTATATTTGCGGAAATAATGTTTATGTTGCAGATAATGAACTGAGTGAGCGTTTTGGTACGTAAATGGCTTAAAAGGGGTAACGTTGGAACTTTATTTTTTCATTTTATGGATAAGATTATTGAGAAAAAAGGTCGGTTTACCAAGAAACAAATTTGGTATGGTGTAATAGGCCTAGTTGTATTAGCATTGATTCTTAAGATTGCATTTGGGGATAAAAGTCGTAGGCTAAATGTGGACTTGGATAAAGTTACTGTTGAAGAGGTAAAGCAAGATTTGTTTAAGGATTACATCGCTGTAATTGGAACAGTTGCTCCAATTCAAACCATTTATTTGGATGCAACGGAGTCTGGAAGCAGGGTGGAGGAGATTGTTCGGCGTGAAGGCTCAATGGTGAAGAAGGGCGATGTCATCGCTCGGTTTAGCAACACAAGCCTTGTTATTGACATTTCGCGAACGGAGTCAGATGCATCAAGAACAACCAATGAGCTGCGTAATGCTCGACTAAGCATGCAGAAACAGCTGGTTGAGTCTCAAAGCCAGCTGTTAGATCAAAATTATAAACTTCAACAGCAGGAGCGTGCCTATCAACGTAGCATAGAGCTGCATAAGAAGAACCTGATTTCGGACGAGGAGTATAAAAGATCGAAAGAGGATTTAGACTATACAATGGCTAAGATAAAGCTGCTGAAGGAGAGCATTCGGCAGGATTCAATATACAGAGGAACGCAGGTCGTTACGCTGGAGAACGATGTTACCAGGATGCAGCAAAATTTAGCTATCGTTCGGCAGCGATTCGAAGGGTTGAATTTAAGGGCGCCAGTGGCTGGCGAGTTAGCCTCGCTGGATTTGGAGGTTGGCCAGGTTGTAAGCATGGGGACTCGAATTGGTCAGATTAACGTTTTGGATTCCTATAAATTGAAGGTTGAAATAGACGAGCACTACATTTCCCGTGTTACCCGTAACTTGATTGGCGCATGTGACTTTTCCGGAACTTCATACAAAGCTAAGATTACAAAGGTGTACCCCGAGGTGAGGAATGGCCGTTTTACTGTAGATATGGAATTTGTTGATTCCATTCCTTCTGATATTCGAATTGGGCAAACTTCAAGAATTCGCTTGGAACTTGGCGAGTCTAACATGGCGATACTTATTCCTCGAGGTGGATTTTACCAAAGCACTGGTGGCCAGTGGATATTTGTGGTTGATCCCTCCGGAACCGTTGCAACCAAAAGGCCAATAAGAATTAATCGTCAGAACCCATTGTACTATGAGGTTGTTGAAGGGTTGAAGCCAGGGGAGAAGGTGATAGTATCCAGCTACGATACTTTTGGCGATGTAGACAAGCTAATTCTCAAAAAATAAATATAGGTTTACCTAAAACGTTAAGACTATGCTAAAGACAGTTGATTTAGTTAAGGTGTTCAGGACAGAGGAGGTTGAAACTACTGCCTTGAACAAGGTGAGTATTGAGGTAAAGGAGGGCGAATTTGTCGCTATAATGGGACCTTCTGGCTGCGGGAAATCGACATTACTCAATATTGTTGGGCTGCTCGATAATCCTAGTGGCGGTGAACTTCATTTTCTGGGCCACGAAGTTTCAAAATTTAAGGAGAAGCAGCGTACAAACTTGCGAAAGTCAAATATTGGATTTGTTTTTCAGAGTTTTAACCTCATTGATGAACTCACCGTTTTCGAAAATGTTGAGCTACCGCTTCTTTACTTGGGTGTTTCGGCTACAGAGAGAAAGCGGAAGGTTGAAGCCGTGCTTGACAGAATGAAAATGTCACATAGGCGAAATCACTTTCCTCAACAGCTGTCAGGTGGACAGCAGCAGCGCGTGGCAATTGCCCGTGCGGTAATTGCAAATCCTAAGCTTATTCTTGCTGACGAACCTACCGGAAATCTCGATTCAGCTAATGGTGAAGAGGTGATGAATCTGCTTTCGGAATTGAATAGTGAAGGAACCACAATTGTAATGGTAACACACTCTCCAAGCGATGCTGAAAAAGCCCATCGCATCATTCATCTCTTCGACGGTCATGTTGTAACCGAGAATGTTAAGAAGTTGCTGTAACTAATATATACTGCCATGAGACAACTTTGCATACCAGTCCCATATATTCCCGAAGGTCAGGTTGCCGACATTATTTTTCGATTAGAAGGCAAGGAGGTGACTTATAGCTATAAGTTGGAATCACTACCGTGGGAAGCTAAAAATGGTGAGGAAGAGGGTAATGAAGGGAATCCTTCACAAACATTGGAGCGGATTATTACGCTAAGGGAGTACATTGCTGCCTTAAGCGTGGAGTGGGAGTTAATTCAGATATTTACGCCTGCCCTTGGCGCAAAGCATATTCAGGTATTGTTTAGAAAAAGGAACGACTAATTATTAACACTAAGATTTTAGGGTTATGAAGAAGGGTTTATTTACCTGTTTCGCTTTTTTTCTCCTTGGTTTCAGCGCAAATGTTTTAGGTTCTGAAGGAAATAGCGAGCAAAAGCAGGTTACTCCACAGCCTACCAAGGTAAGCTCATCACAGCCTGCAGGAGCTATGGCCTCCTCGTTTGCGCTAGAGATTGTGTCGGTGGACAATACCGCTTCCTTTGTCAATTTTTCCGAGGAAGATTTATTGCCCTACCTCACGTCTGATTGTATTGGTCAAGAAAATTGCGAGAATGATTCTTCAAAAGTAGACGGTTCTACCGACTCAACGATTTTTATAAACGGGAAGAATTTGCCAGTTCCGGTTCTTTAATTGCATTTTGAAATGAGAAAATATTTTGTGTTTGTTCTGGTCATGTTGGCTGGGGGTGGAGTTTTTGCTCAAAAGCAGTGGACGTTGGATGATTGTCTTAAGTTTGCATTAGACAACAACCTACAGTATAAGCGTGCCGAACTAGCGGTCAAGTTGGGTTCAGCAAATGCTGCACAGTCTGTCATGGAGATGGTCCCTACATTATCTGGTGATGTGTCTTATGGCAAGGCAATAGGTCGCGCATACAATTACAACGCCAACTCGTATCAAGATGCAACAGTAAATGGGGGCTCACTATCTCTTTCGGGTAGTGTAACTCTTTTTCAAGGTTTTAGTCTGGTGAATGAGGCCCGTGCTTCTCGCTACGATTTTGAGAAAGCCAAAGCTTCGCTGGCCACTGAACGAAAAAATCTTTCGTTGAATATCATGGTAAAGTATATTGATGTGCTATTTAAAAGAGACCTGTACAAAGCCGCAGCGCAGCAGGAGACAATTTCAAAGCAGGATTTAGACAAGGAGGAAAATCTTTATAATCTAGGTGGTGTTTCCAATGCTGAGTATCTTGAAATTAAAGCGCAATATGCTCGTAGTGCCGCCGATGTGGTAAGCTATCAGAACCAGTACCAACTGGTTCTTGTCGATTTGGCTCAACTTTTGGAAGTTCCCGATGTAATGAACTTCGATGTTGCTTCGCCTTCAAGTGTGGATACTACCCTAACCAACGATCTGCCCCAGCTGGATGGTGTTCTTGCAGAAAAGGACTCTTGGTTTCCTGAACTAAAGGTGGCACAGAATAATATGAAGGCCAGGGAGATGAACTACTATTCAACCCTTGGAGGGCTGGCACCTCGATTATTCTTTTCTTATAGTTTGTCGTCGTGGTATTCCGATAATGCAACAGATCCAAGAGATCCAACAGGAATGACTACATATCCTGCCTATAGCTATCAAAGCCAAGTCGGTGATAATCGCCTAAGATCTATATCGGTCGGTCTTTCTATACCAATTCTTGATCGGTTCTCTGCTCAAACAAACAGGGCGAGGAAAAAGATTGCCTATAACGATGCAAAGTTAAGCTATCAACAAACGGTGAATGCTGCAACCAAGGAGGTTATTAATGCCTATTTAGAAGCAAATGGTGCCTGGAATAATTATGTGGCATCCAAGGACAAGTTTGAAGCCTCCAGTGCGGCTTGGAATGCTACCAAGGAGAAGTACGATTTGGGATCGGCTAGTTCAATAGACTTGGGTATTGCTCAAAAAAATCTTTTTGAAGCCACTACCAACTTTATCAATTCAAAGTACTCTTACATGCTGCGAAAAAAAATATTGGACTACTATAAAGGAAAGCCTTTGACTTTAGAGTAGAAATTTAATGGTCCGTTTGTTCCATTTCCCCTTTAGGCGAGAATCTTTTCGTAACAGGTGTACAACAGTAGGTCCTGTGAATGACCTATCTCCCCAACCTTGGTGTATCCTCTTTTTGAGAAGAAATCATTGGTGGTTCGATTCTTGGTGTAGGTGTCGAGCCTAATGGATTGAAATTTATTTTTATTAGCAAATTCTTCGGCGTACTCAAGCAGCTGCGTTCCATATCCTCTTTTTTGAAAGTATGGAACCACAGCAATCCTATGAACTACTAAGGCATTAGCCGATCCTTTCCAGGTGAGATTATTATAGGTTGAGTCTTGTTCGTCGTTAAGGGTAATCACGCCAATAGTTGTTCGTTCTTTGCGGAGCAAAAACACCTGACCATTCAAAACGTTACCCCGAACTTTTTCATACGATGGATAGGCACTATTCCAATGAGTGAATCCTCGAGAGATAAGATCCTCTGCGTTCAGCTTATAAATAAACATTATCTCTAGGAGGTTTTCCTCCTCGGCCTTTATCACCTCTGTTTTCATACGAAGAACAATACACAATTTTGTTAACCCAAAAGTATAAAAATCTTAATCAATTGTATCAACTAATTCTTTGCATATAGAATTTGAAGAGTGTTTTTTAGAGTTTCGAGAATACAATTTTCCCTCCAACCACTGTGGCTGTAACCTTAGTATTTGGAATTTCATCAGAAAAAGATTCAATAATGTCAGTTGGAAGGATAACAAAGTCAGCAAATTTACCGACCTCTAAGCTTCCAACATATTGTTCCATGAAGTTTGCCTTGGCAGCCCAGATGGTCATTGCCCTCAGTGCGTCCTTGCTGCTAATTGCATTCTCTGGTTGGAAAGGTTGCTTTTCGGGATGCGTTGGGCTTTTTCTTGCTACACCAGCATAGTATCCATACAACGGATTGATGTCTTCAATGGGGAAGTCGCTTCCATTGGGTAACCAGCCGTTTTGGTCTAGAAGATCCTTGTATGCGTATGCATACCTAATTCTTGGTCCTAAGCGATCTCCAGCCCAACTCATGTCGGAGGTTGCATGGGTAGTTTGTACTGAAGGGATAATGGAAAATTTCCCAAAGAGTGAAATATCATCTAGGGCAACAACCTGCGCATGCTCAATTCGCCATCTCTTGTCATTTTTTCCTTTGAGATATTTGCCATACGTGGTGAGTACTCGATGGCAGGCTGCATCTCCAATACAATGTGTATTCACTTGAAATCCATATTCGTAGCCCAATTCACAAATTTCGTTGAGTTCCTCCTTTGTTAAAGTCCAAATACCGCTCGTGTTAGGCATATCGCTATATGGCTTAAGAAGCTTGGCACCTCTGGAGCCAAGTGCTCCATCGGCAAAGAGTTTTATGGAACTAACGTATAGATTTTTAGTGTGAAATGGTCCCTTATGAATTACTGAATCAATATTTTCCTCCGATGGATTTAGCATTGCGTAAACTCTTATGCTTAAAGTGTTTTTCTTATACTCATCTTCTAAGAATTTAAGCATCTCATAATCGATACCAGCATCGGCAACCGATGTTAGACCAACTGAAAAACAGTTTTTCTCTGCAATTTTAAGCAACCCATCCAACTTCTCATTAGCAATCTTAGGAATATGCTTTTGAACTAGCTCTATGGCATTGTCGAGGAGAACACCAGTTGGCTTCCCTTTTTCAATTGTAATGTCGCCCCCCTCAACTTTTGTAGAGGTGGTTATTCCTGCTAATTTTAAGGCTACATCGTTTACCAGTGCAGCATGACCATCGATTCTAACCAAAAAGACTGGTTTATTTGGAAATGCCTTATTGAGTTCAACGTTTGTTGGCATTGCTTTGCCTTTCCAATGATTTTGGTCCCAACCTCGGCCTACGACCCATTCAGATGGGTAGTTCTTTTCATGCTCTATTAACCGTTTTAACATCTCACCGTACGAATCTGTACCATCTAGATTTGCCGTAGCCAAATACTCTGCATACCCTGTAAAGTGGGAGTGAGGGTCGATAAATCCGGGATACACGAATTTTCCTTTAAGGTCGATTTTGTTTTTTGAGGTGTAGCCAGCTAAAATTGCACAGTCAGTTCCTATTGCTTCAATTTTTTCATCCACAATGGCCATTGCACTGGCAATGGTGAAGGAGGAGTCAACGGTATATATTTTCCCGTTGAAGACTATAAGGTCTGCTTTTTTCATTTGATTGCAGGATATGGCAAGGTTTGATAAAAAGAAAATGTAGGTGTATTTTATGGCCTTGTTTAATGTCATTTGCATCTGTTTTTCTTATCAACCAAAATACTAAAAAAAAGTTGCCGTTTATTAATGGTAATGTAATAGCTTTGAGCTCAAGTATAATACCCCTATGAAGATAGCTATTCCAATTTTGTTCGTTATTTGTATGGCAATTATCTCCTGTCAGAAGGAGGTTATAAGTACAAACCCTTCCGATAGGCTCTCCTTTTCGGCCGATACGGTTGTTTTTGATACAGTATTTTCCTCAATTGGAAGTTCTACCCGAAATTTTATGGTTTATAATCGTGGCAATGCCCGAATAAAAATTTCAAAAGTTTGGTTGGCTGGAGGGAGCACTTCTCCCTATAAAATTAATGTTGATGGCGAACCTGGACCTGCTGTAAATGATATCGAACTTGCCTCGGGCGATTCCATCTATGTTTTTGTAAACGTTACGGTTGATCCTTCAAACCAAGATTCGCCGTTGGCCGTTGAAGATTCTATTATGTTTAATCTCAATGGTAATGTTGAGGCGGTAAAGTTGCTTTCGTGGGGACAGGATGTGGTGCTTTTGGATGGGTCGATAGTTACTTCTCAAACTTTTACGGCAGCAAAACCATACCTGATATATAATTCGGCATTAGTTCCAGAGGGAGCGGTTTTAACAGTTGATGCAGGGGCAAGGTTCTTCTTCCACAATAACTCCCGATTATATGTACAAGGAAAAATGGTGGTAAATGGCACATTCGATAATCCTGTTTCGTTTATGGGCGATCGACTCGAGGGGTTCTATCAGGATAAGGCTGGCCAGTGGGCCGGCATTTACTTTACGGCTGGAAGCTCTGGCAATCTAATGAATTGGTGTGATATAAAAAATGCCATTACCGGTGTTCAGGTCGATACGTTTAAGGTGGCGAATGAAGCTACCCTGACCATTACCAATACTCGGGTTGAAAATATGTCCGCCTTCGGACTGTTAGCAAGGGGTGCAATTGTTAATGCAGGGAATTGTCTATTTGCCAACTGTGGGCAGGCAACTGTTGCGTTGACTTTAGGTGGCAATTACGAGTTTAACCAATGCACGATGGCTAACTATTGGGGCGATTACTATTCGCGTAAGTATCCGCAACTCTGGCTTAACAACTATTACCTGTATCAACCTGCCGGTGGTGCATTTACCATGGTTTCGCGCGATATTGAAAGAGCTGATTTTTATAACTGTATTGTGTATGGGAGCATGTCGAACGAGGTGTGGGTAGATACTTCCAACAATGGCATGATCTCCTCCGCTAAAATGGTTTACCAATTTGTGAACTCTGTTGTTAAAATTCCCAGTGGTCAAACCATGCCAGCTTCACGATTTATTAATGTTCTTACCGACGATCCGAAATTCATCGATCCACAAAATTTTTCATACCTTTTGGATACTCTTTCACCTGCCAAGGATTTAGGTCTATTGCAGTATGGGCTTCTTTTTCCAATGGATCTAAAGGGTGATTCTAGAATTGCTGATGGGGCACCAGATGCCGGTGCCTTTGAACGAGT
>DATKTT010000209.1:0-13785 GCA_035530955.1 Williamwhitmania sp.
ATGAGTCCTCTTTACGCTTGTTTATACTTATATTTGTGACAGCAATTCAATAGATATGACTGCGAATTATTCGGAAGATTCAATTCAAACGCTCATTTGGTACGAGCACATACGCCGTAGACCGGGTATGTACATCGGCAAGCTGGGCGATGGGACGGCACCAGATGACGGCATTTATGTCCTCTTCAAGGAGGTGTTCGACAATTCCATCGACGAGTACATGATGGGCTATGGGAAAGTTATTGAGGTTAAGCTGGAGGATAAAACGATTTCGATACGCGACTTTGGACGAGGAATTCCGCTTGGTAAGGTGGTGGACGTGGCCTCTAAAATGAATACTGGTGGGAAATACGACTCCAAGGCTTTCAAGAAGTCGATAGGATTGAACGGTGTGGGTATTAAGGCGGTTAATGCGCTCTCTTCATCTTTCCTCGTTCAGGCGTTCCGCGAAGGGCAAACAAAGCTCGTTACCTTTTCGGGCGGCATAACGGTGGAGGAGCAACCTCAGACTGAGACAGGTCAGAAGAACGGCACGTTGGTGCAGTTTACCCCCGACGAGGCAATCTTTGGCATTTACACCTTTCAGCCGGAGTATATCGAGGCCATGCTGCGCAACTACGTTTACCTGAATACAGGATTGACCATCCTCTTCAATGGGCAGAAATTTTACTCGGCCAACGGCTTGGTTGACCTGCTTAATGAGAATATGTCGGAGGAGGGACTCTACCCAATTATTCAGCTAAGAGGCCCCGATATTGAGGTGGCTATTACCCATGGAACTCACTATGGAGAGGAATACTATTCGTTTGTAAACGGACAACATACCACACAAGGCGGCACACACTTAACCTCATTTCGGGAGGCTATAGTGAAGACTATTCGCGAATTTTATCGCAAAGATTTTGATGCCTCCGATATTCGAAATTCCATTGTTGCCGCAGTAAGCATTAAGGTGGAGGAGCCCATCTTTGAGTCGCAAACGAAAACCAAGCTGGGGTCGAAGGATCTTAGCCCTGGGGGTAGCTCCATTAGAAACTTTATCGGTGATTTTCTGAGGGAGTCGCTTGACAACTTCCTGCACCGTAACTCGGAGTGCGCCGAAAGCCTACTCCGTAAAATAATGGACTCAGAAAAGGAGCGAAAGGCCATTTCCGGTATCCAAAAGTTGGCGCGTGAGCGAGCTAAAAAATCCAGTCTCCACAACCGTAAGCTACGCGATTGCCGCGTTCACTATAACGAAAAGCATGCCCTTACCGAGGAGTCAACCCTATTTATCACGGAGGGCGATTCTGCTTCGGGATCCATCACCAAGAGCCGCGATGTGAATACTCAGGCCGTATTCAGCTTGAAGGGAAAGCCGCTTAACACCTATGGCATGACTAAGAAGGTGGTGTATGAGAACGAGGAGTTCAACCTGCTTCAAGCAGCGCTGAACATAGAGGAGGATATGGATAACCTTCGCTACAACAAAGTGGTGATTGCTACCGATGCTGACGTTGACGGAATGCACATTCGCCTGCTACTCATAACCTTTTTTTTGCAGTTCTTCCCCGATCTAATTCGGCAGGAGCACCTCTTCATTCTGCAAACGCCGCTTTTCCGCGTTCGAAACAAGAAGAAAACCTCCTACTGCTATAACGACGAAGAGCGCGAAAAGGCCATTAGGGAGTTGGGCCCAAATCCGGAAATTACTCGATTCAAAGGGCTTGGTGAAATCTCACCCGATGAGTTCCGAAACTTCATTGGGGCTGATATCAGGCTCGACCCAGTTCGCATTACCAAGGACGACATCATCTCGGAGCTCCTTACTTTCTATATGGGAAAGAATACTCCAGAGCGACAAGAATTTATCATTGAAAACCTAAGGATTGAGGAGGACTTGCTGGAGGAACTGAATAAGATCAACGGCAAACCTAGTTTGAATGGTGAAGCGGAGAAGAAGGAAAAACAGGCCGTGGAGGCTCAATTGTAATTATCGATTGAAATGGCTGAAGATTTAGATAAAAGCGAAGAGCTGGACGATGTAGAGGGTCAGCCGGCCGAGGGGTCGGCCGACATGGAGAAGTTGGCTCGCCTAACGGGCGACGGGGTGAAGAAAAAGTATCTCTCAGGAATGTACAAGGATTGGTTTCTCGATTACGCCTCCTACGTAATTCTTGAACGTGCCGTGCCCCATGTTTACGATGGGCTTAAGCCGGTTCAGCGACGCATTTTGCACGCAATGAAGCGGCTCGACGATGGCCGTTTCAACAAGGTGGCAAACATTATTGGTTACACCATGCAGTATCACCCCCATGGCGATGCCTCCATTGGCGACGCCTTGGTGCAGCTGGGCCAGAAAGAATTGCTCATTGAGAGTCAGGGAAACTGGGGGAATATCCTTACCGGCGATAGCGCGGCAGCCCCTCGTTATATCGAGGCTCGCCTGAGCAAGTTTGCCAACGATGTGGTTTTTAATCCAAAAACCACAGAGTGGATGCAGAGCTACGATGGTAGAAACCAAGAGCCGGTGACACTACCTGTTAAGTTCCCATTGCTATTGGCTCAGGGTGTGGAAGGTATTGCCGTAGGCCTTGCCTCCAAAATTTTACCTCACAACTTTATCGAGCTCATCGATGCCTCCATTGCCTACCTAAAGGGCGAGGACTTTGAACTTTACCCCGATTTTCCTACGGGTGGTCTTGCCGACTGCGGTCGCTATAACGATGGTGTACGTGGTGGAGTGGTAAAAGTAAGAGCCCGCATTAGTAAGTTGGATAAAAAAACCTTGGTTATTACTGAAATACCATTTGGTAAGAATACCACCACGCTCATCGATAGTATTTTAAAGGCGAACGACAAGGGAAAGATTAAGATTAAGAAGATTGACGATAACACGGCGCAGAACGTTGAGATACTTATTCATCTGCCGGCGGAAACCTCACCCGATAAAACCATTGACGCCCTTTACGCTTTCACCGACTGTGAAATCTCAATCTCCACAAACTCCTGCGTAATAGAGGATAATAAGCCTCACTTCTACGGAGTAAAAATGATGCTGAAGGCTACTGCTGAAAAAACCAAGTTTTTGCTCAAGCGGGAGTTGGAAATTAGGTTTTCCGAGCTGGAGGAGGAGTGGCATTTTTCATCGCTAGAAAAGATTTTCTTCGAGGAGAGAATTTACCGCGAGTTGGAGAAGAATACCGAAACGTGGGAGGATATTTTGGTCGCTATTGAGCGCGGTTTTGATCCTTTCCGCCCAATATTCAAGAGGGAAATTACCCGCTCGGATGTGGAAAAGTTGACCGAAAAACCTGTAAAGAAAATATCCAAGTTTGATATTAAAAAGGCGGATGAGCTCATCAAGGGCATTGAGGCTGAAATGAAGGTGGTAAAGAACCACCTAGCACACTTGGTAGATTACACCATAGCCTACTACGAGCAGATAAAGAAAAAGCACTCCAAGGGACGGGAACGAAAAACTGAACTTCGGAGCTTTGAGTCCATTCAGGCAACCCAGGTGGTGGTAGCCAACCAAAAGCTATACGTGAATAGGGAGGAGGGATTCTTTGGTATTGGCCTAAGGAAGGATGAGTACGTTTGCGATTGCTCCGATATCGACGATATCATTGTTTTTCTCCGGAGTGGAAAGTATATTATTGCCAAGGTGGCTGAGAAGTCGTTCTTCGGCAAGGATATTATACATATTGGGGTTTTTAGGAGAAACGATACCCGAACCATATACAACGTGGTGTACCGTGATGGGCGTAACGGTGCTATTATGATAAAGCGTTGTGCCATTACGGGGATAACTCGCGATAAGGAGTACGATATCTCTAAAGGTACCGAAGCGTCACAGGTTCTATACATGAGCGTGAATCCCAATGGTGAAGCAGAGGTGTTGAAGGTATTCCTAAAGCCAAGGCCTAAGCTCAAAAAACCTATCCTTGATCTTGACTTTAGTGAGTTGGCCATTAAGGGACGTAGCTCCATTGGAAATATTTTTAGCCGCTACGCCATTCATAAAATTCAGGTGAAGGAGAAGGGTGTTTCTACCCTTGGTGGACAAAAAATTTGGTTCGATGCCGATGTGCTGCGACTAAATGCTGACGGCAGAGGTGCCTCGCTTGGTGAATTTGGAACCAACGATCGAATTGTGGTGTTCTACAAGAGGGGCATGTACGCTGTTACTTCGTTTGACGTATCGAACCACTACGATGATGACCTCATCCATATTGAAAAGTTTGATTCCGAGAAGGTATACTCTGCCCTATTTTTCGATGCGGAACAGTCGTTTGTTTACCTCAAGCGATTTGTTGTTGAGAATATTGATAAGCCGCAGAGTTTTGTTGGGGAAGCCGAAGGTTCTTACCTTATTGCCCTCTCATTGGATAAGTGGCCGCAGGTAGAGATTACCTTTGGTGGGGCTCACGCCCATAGGCTGAACGAGTTGGTTGACGTTTCTGAATTTATCAGTGTTAAAAGTTTTAGAGCACGCGGAAAGAGGCTGACAACTTACGTTGTGGGAGAAGCAAAGTTTGTGGAACCATTGGTAAAGGATGAGCCCGTTGCTGAGGTGGATGCTACAGAACCTGAGGTTACCGACTCACTTCCTGAAGGTGGTAACGATGAGGAAGAGGGCGAAATAACACAAATGTCGTTGGAAATTTAGTCCAATAAATAAAATGTATTATCTTAACCACCATAACTTTCGACTATGAATATATACCTCGTTGGTTTTATGGCTTCGGGAAAGACGACCCTAGGTAGGCAACTCGCCGATCTCCTAGGCATGCGCTACATCGACATGGATGAGCACATAGAGCTGCAAACTGGGAAAACCATTCGTCAGATATTTGTTACTCAGGGCGAAGAGCATTTCCGAAAAGTGGAGAACGAAATTCTCCTTGACCTGACCAGTCAGACTGGGTTGGTGGTTGCTACGGGCGGTGGTTCTCCCTGCTTCTACAACAACATGGAAGCGATGAATGCCAAGGGGCTTACTGTTTACATTAAGGTCAGTGTGGAAACACTTGTGAATCGTTTGGCCGATTCAAAGGTTGATAGGCCACTTCTTTGGGGAAAATCGGTGGATGAGCTTACTGCCTACATTAAGGAGATGCTTAGGCTGCGCGAACCCTACTACTCAACTGCAACGTTGGTAATCACATCGGACGAACCTACAGCAGAGGAGATTGCTGTTGCTGTGCGGCCAAAATTAAATTAATGCTATTGCACAATTATATATAAATGAAACACCACTGAGTAATTTTCAGTGGTGTTTTTGTTTCTAAAAATATCTATCGGAGTACATTTTGAATTTGAAGGATGATGTTGAGCACCGATTCTCCAAGTTTAATAGATCGTTCAGGGCTCCATCCAAATGCCCGATCGGGTAAGTCGGCGTTGTCTTTAAATGGCATTTCAATGGTTAGCCCGAGGCAGTCGAATCGGTGGCTAACGGCCTTGGCCCCTATTTTGAGGTTGGCTTTTCCTGGTTCGTTTTTAGGGTAGCCATGCTTGGTTTGGAAGTCTGGGTTGAAGGCTTCCCACAACTCCATAAAACGTTCCTGCAGCATTTGAAGCCGTCCATGGTATCCCGGAAGACCCTCAATGCCAGAGGCAAAGCAGTATGGAATGGCCTCGTCGCCATGAATATCCAAAAAGAGGTCTACCCCAGTTTCGTTCATTTTCTGCATAATGTAGTAAACCTCTGGGCTTGTTAGCGGTGAAGGGTTTCCCCACTCCCGATTGAGGTTCACCCCGCCAGCATTGGTGCGAAGGTTGCCATGAATGGAGCCATCGATGTTGGCATTGGGAACAAGAAAAAAGGTACACTGCTCCAGCAATCGGCGCGACACTGGATCATCGCTGTCGAGTAGGCGGTGGATAAGCCCCTCCATAAACCATTCGGCCATGGTTTCCCCCGGATGTTGGCGGGCAATAATCCAAACCTTGCGCTTCTCTTTGGTAAATTCTCCCAGCGTTAGGAAGTCGATGTCGCGACCTTCCAGCGTTTTGCCAAGGGAGTCGAGCACACAAATATCCTCTGATTGTGCAGTGGAAACCAACTCCAGATGACGCTCATAGCTATACGGAGGAAAGTACGCGATAAAGATGCTGTTTTCGTTGGGCGTAACCTCTATGGTAAGCTCCTTTCCGTTGAAGGTGGTTGGTACTCGAAACCAAGTGTTTCTGTCGTAGGAAGCACAAGCGTAGTAGTTTACCCATCCTTCAGGGTAGGAAGTCTCCCCTGCGTTTACAAGGTGAATTGTGCAGGGGTAACCCTGTGCACCCAAAAGCCTGAAGTGGAACCACTGCAGGAATTCGGACTGGGTATCCTTTCGGATTTTTAACTGAATATTTTCATGTGAACTTAGGCTTACAACCTCTATGTTCCCTGAGTCGAAGCTGGTAGAAATTTTCATGGCACTGCTGTTTTACAATCGCCAAATTAGCAAAAGTTTTGACACACACCTTATGGTTTGGAATAGGTTTCGATTCGCAAAGTCAACATCAGTCCCGATTTGAACTTGTCGGATGACTGTCGGCAGCTATTGCTGATGCTTGAGTTTTATTTCTGGACGGAATATGGTTGCAGATAAGTCTTTTCCAAATAGTATCATCTCTTTTAGGCTTGCAGCACTTGGAATCCAATTTGGTATAATGATAATGCTAAATGGAGGGAATAATTTAAAACCGTGGTAGAAAATCACTGCGATCTTTGTTCCTGGGCCAAAGGGCATCCATACCTTGTTTACTATGAGTAGGTTAAGGTGGCGTGGCTTAACCAAAATGTTTTTAATGCGCAACGCTCCTTTTACAATTACCGCATCGGAGATGGCGTAAATCAAGAATGTTGTAATTAATAGTAATGGAGTGACAACAAGTAATGATATAATCTCCATGCTTGTAAATGCAGTTCGGGCATAGAGTACTGGGGCAAAGTAAAAAATAGTTAAGAGTGCAAGAATGGTGAAAATTAGCTGGATTTCTACTATGAACTTAACGGAAATCCTCAATGGGATTCCCAGTTCAATGGCCATTCGTTGACTCTTTTGAAGTGTGTCTTCATCGACATTGTTCATTGTTCTAGGGTTTTGGTTTTTGGTCATCTTGGCTTGTTCGAAGATTGTATTTTTTTAATACTTATGTAGTTGAATTTGGTGCATGAACTGTGTAACCTAAATGCACAAACTAAAGTAATGCTTTTTTTTAAAAGCACAAAGAGAGATAGGATGGCTAGAACTGGAAATAAATAAATGGTAGCACCTCAGCCGACCGAACCTGTGCAAGTGTAAATGCAACGGCTATTATAGCAAGGATTTTAATAGCCCAGTGAGCTTGAATAAATCTCCCCCTGAGGTTTTCTTTTGCCTGCGATGGAAACCAGTGTGCCGCATATCCAATTGCCATCACTATAAATACTGATTTATAGCCCAACAAAATGCTTGGGATTGCTGTAAAAGAGAAAGCTGAAGCAATGCGTGAAACTATTAAGCCAGCATCGGCGAAGCTGCCTGCCCTAAACGGTATCCAGGCTAAGCACACAAAGTTAAATGTGAGGATTATAGCTGCGCCTTTCTTCCACCATGAAAGTTTCTTTTGGCTTTCGCTACGGCCAATGCCAAACAGTCTTTCCGTTGCCAGCGCAACGCCATGCATTCCGCCCCAAACCATAAACTTAAGGCTGGCCCCATGCCATAGCCCTCCCAGAAGCATTGTCACTAGCAGATTGGCATAGGTACGAATTTTCCCTTTTCGGTTTCCACCCAACGGTATGTATAGGTAGTCGCGAAGCCAGCGCGAAAGCGATATGTGCCATCGATGCCAAAAGTTAGTGATGCTAGTGGCCTTGTAGGGCGAGTTGAAGTTTACCGGTAGGCGAAAACCCAGTAGAAGGGCCACGCCAAGGGCAATGTCGGTGTATCCGCTAAAGTCACAGTATATCTGAAGTGCATATCCGTAAACCCCCATCAGGATCTCAAAGCCGGAGTAGGAGGTGGGTGATAGGAATATTCTATCTACAAAGTTTATTGATATGTAGTTAGAAACGGCAATTTTCTTTATCAGCCCAATGAGTATGAGAAATATAGCGTGACTAAGTTCGTCTTTGGACAGGTGGTATTTGGTATAGAGCTGGGGTATGAATTCCGATGCTCGCACAATGGGGCCAGCCACCAGCTGTGGGAAAAAGCTCACGTAGAACCCAAAATCGAGTATGCTCTTTACGGGTGGAATCAGCCTACGGTAAACATCGACGGTGTAGGAGATGGTTTGAAACGTATAGAATGAAATCCCTACTGGAAGGATGATTACTAGCGGATCGAAGTGACTTCCTGATAGTTGGTTGCTCCACTCAGCCAGCAGGTTAGTCACATGCCAGTGTGTGCCAAACCAGGAGTTGATGGTGTTGATGTAGAAGTAGGCATACTTAAAGTATGATAGCACTCCAAGGTTTACCATCACACTGAGGGAAACCAGCATCTTTCGAAACAGTTTCTTTTCCGTTTTTCCAATGGCTAAACCGAGAGTATAGTCAACAACGGTGGAGAACACCAGTAGCCAGAAAAATAGCCCTCCCGACTTATAGTAGAAGAAAAGGCTAAACGCCAGCAGGTATACGTTGCGGAGATGATTGCGCCGGTATACCAGCTGATAACCTGCCAGCAGCACAAGCAGGAAAATCCAGAAAATAATCCCAGAAAAGAGCATTGGCTCCGTTTCGGAGTAGATGAAGAAATGCCTAACCAGCTGTGTAACCGTCTCCATCATTCTCCTAAGTATTTAGACCGGTTAGCCATTCAAAAAACATTTGTCCCTGCACCTTGTATCCTTCCTTGGAGAGGTGCAGCCCATCGGGTGCAGCCAGCCCTTTGCCTCTCCATGCATTGATGGAGCCTTTACCTCCCATTACTTCAAAAAAGTTCCAAACGGGGAGGTGATGCTTATGGGCAACTTGGACGATTACCTCTGCTGCCGTTTGTGGTCTGGTGGTTCGTCGGTGCCCCCTTGCCAGAAAATCGCCGGGAGTGGTAAGCACAATAAGCGCGTTTGGAGCCGATTGATGTATGTTGGCGATTATCTCATCTAAGTTATTCTTTAGCTCAATTGGAGAGAATGAGGGGATGTATGCATCGTTGGTTCCTAATGAAATTATCACCACGGTGGGGTTTATGCTCTCAACTTCCGATTGGAGCATTTTGCATCGTATAAAGCTGGTGGTTGAGGCACCGTTGAGACCGGCAACGTTGTAGGAGAATTTGCTGCATGTGTCCTCCAGAATAATGCCGTGGAGCAGCAGCTCACCATCCTCTTCCTTGGACAAAACCCTTAAGGTAAGGGAGTCACTCTTTCTGCTTAAGTTGAAGGTAATTTCGTGTGGGTTCTCTTCCATTATTTGGGTAACGGTGAAGTTGCCCGCAACACTTGGTTTAAAGCCTCCTTTTGTACTGTAAAACACCCTGACGCGATTAAAGCGGCTATTTTCTGATTTAATCTTAATGGTGATGGTCGCCTTAGCGTCGCTGGTGGAGAGCGCTAAACCATTTACGCCTAGCGATTCTGTTACTAGACTATTGGTACTCTTTAGCGTTTGCCAGCTGCCGGTTGCCGTCGATTTAAAGTCGGTAGGGTTGTTGCTTCCTGCCACGGCAAAGGGAAAGATAAATCCGCGCTGGGGAATGGTATCGTGTAGGTATTGGCGTAGCAGTCGACGAACTTCACCGGTAAAGAAATCTGCTTGAATGTGGGAGTCACCAATGTGCAATATCCTAACCTCCGATATACTGCCTGTGCCCATCTCGTCGGGATTTTCAATGATAGCTTTGTTGCCGATTTTGCCCAATCCTTCAGTTCTTCCAAATGGGATGGCGGCAAGGAGCAGGGTTGTCACAAGCATCAAGGAGATCTTTAGCCTACTCATTGTTTTGCTGTTTTTTGTGTGGCACAATATCTTTGGTAGTCCTTCATCAAAGCTTTGTAGAATATCTCGGCAATCAGGTTGGCTCCAGTGAGTGTAAAATGGATGTAATCCTTGTTTGCTAATGGTGGTTGCGCGTTTACCCAAGCAGGCATTGCGTTTTCTCCGCCCATGGCTCGGTAGCAGTCCCAAAAGGCACATCCTGCCCGAAAGGCGGCACGCTTTTGTGCATCCCTAATCTTCTCAATATTTGGGTAGGAGACCATCTTCCCGTTGTTGTTTCGCGACATGTCTGAAACACCAATGAGGATTATGGAGGCATTGGGAGCAACTCGTCGCAGAAACACCAGCTGTTGATAGAGTGCCTCCTCGTAGTAGGTGTAACTTTTCACCACATTGGGAACCACGTTTACACCAAATTCCAGCAAGAGCAACTTAACGTTGAGCATTTTGTATGAATCGGCCAAAAGTTTGCCGTTTTCACGGGTAAACTCAAGTCCGGAACTCCCCCGAATGGGGATGTTGTCCACCGCAATGCCTCGGCTTTGGTCGAACCCTAAGCCAAAGATGAGGGGGCTAACATCGGCTTGCATCTTTACGCTGATTGTTTTTGTGGTCGGGGGCAGCTCCACCGTAACCAGCTGAGTGTTTTCCGATGGTGGAATGATGTCGGCAAAGAGGATTGAATCGTCCGCCTTGGTTTCGAGCAGCAGGGGGGAAGTTGGCTTAAACATAAGGGAAAAGCGCCGGATGACCCTGCCGAGATTGCTCCGGCTAATGGTGATGGATCCTTCGTTTTTCTTTGCGATTTCATCGATGCCTATTCGTGCTGAGCTAAAGAATGGTCCAAAATTCTTTTTCGACCTATCGTTTTTATTTTTAATCTTTCTGGTGTCCCACAGGTTTGTACTGGATATGTTGAGTTGGTAGCTTTGTTCTGCGCTCTCCATGGTTAGAAACCCATAACCTCCACCGCCAAATTGCTGCTGTAGCTTACTCCTCAATCGGGAGGTAATTCTGTCAACCTCTATCTGAGAATCGCCGTAGTGCAGTACTCGTATTGGGGCTGAATTACTCTTTATGGTTGTTAGCGCATCGAAGAAGCTGTGTAGGGTAACCATTCCGCTGTCAGGGTATTCAATGTCGATGGATGGCAGGTTGGCTTCAATATTTTTGATGGTTACCAATCGGATGGTGGTGTCGGATTTGTTAGATACAGAGTCCAACGGTTGTGCTGTAGTGTCTGTAATTGCAGTATCCGCTAGCGTAAGGGTATCACTTAACCCCATTTTAGCCAACACATCGCGGCTAAATAGCTGGTTGATATGCTTTACGCCACTTGTATCGGGAAGGAATAAGTCGGTAAGCGATGGGAAGGTTAACGTTGTGCCATTTGCTATGGTTATTCCCTCTCGTGGATAAATAAATGAAATTGCGCCAAGCAACGCCAGAGCAATAAAAAGAAGTGAGAATACCTTGAACGGTTTTTGCATTGCAGCAGCTGAAATTTTGCTTTGGTAACCGTAAATGTAAAAATCTTTTATAGATATTCAAGCTAAACGGGTTGATTTTAGGACAATACGATATGGTAACGGGTGCAATAATATTTTGATTGGTTCCTCTCATTAATAGGGCTATTCATCAGAATAATAAGATGTAAGGTAATAATCTCATCCCTATAAACAGAAAGCAGCACTGCAAATGGCAGTGCTGCTTTCTATGGGTTAAACACGCCTTAGTATTTCAGAGTTACTTTTGTGTTGCTAGTTGTTGTAACGGTGATGTTTATGGCCACTTCTCCATTGACCCAGCTCCATCCCGCTTGCTTTTCCCCATTTACCAATACCTTCTTCGGTTTTTTTAGTGAGTTATGGATGGTCAACAAAATGTTTTTGTCTTTGGCTATCGTATAGATCTTACCAATTTCTGGTGTAAACATGAATGCTAACTGTTTGCTGGTGTTTGATGCTTCAATATTTAACCTTTCATAGTTTCCGCTAATGTAGTCGTTGGGCGTTTCACCATCGTCGTTGTATAGGTCGTAGCTGGATGTTGCTACAGAAGGATCGAGGTAGTAATGTACCTCCAGCTGGTTAAAATTAGCTTGCGTTGTGCTGGCTACCTTTTGCAGCATGGGGATTATGGCACCGCCTTTAACGAGAACCGGAATGTGGTTGAGCGTAAGCGGCAGGGTAATATCCTTGCCTCCTTTGTAAACTTTCCCTGTGAAAAAATCGGTCCAACTGGTTCCTTTTGGTAAATACACTGCCTGTTCCTTTAGTCCTTGGGCCTTTACTGGTGAAACCAAAAATGCATCGCCCCACATGTATGCTTTGTCGTAGGTCAGCAGCTGTGGATTATTGGGCTCGTTGAAAAACAGCGGACGCATAAGTGGTTTGCCTGTTTGGCTGTTATCGAAGGCAAGTGAGTAAACGTAGGGCAGAAGTTTATACCGGAGCTCAATGGCCGCCTTGGCATAAGCTCGGGTGGTATCGTTCTGGAATACAGGCTCAGGTGGAATCTGCTCCTGTGCGTGTGGCCTGAATATGGGTTGGAAAACGCCATACTGCAACCAACGGATGTAGAGTTCATTGTCAATCTTATCGCCACCGGCAAATCCACCTAGGTCGGAGTGCATGTAGCCAATTCCCTGCATTCCCATTTGGAGCGCTATTTCGGGTTGAGGTACAAGCCCACCCCAGCTGCGGCTAACATCTCCGCTCCATGGAATCATACCGTATCGCTGAGAGCCAGCATAGCCTGCTCTCATCAGAATGAATGGCCTTGTATTTGGGAAGTCTTTCTTATACCCATCGAATACAACCTTTGCCCAGATGTGGCCATAGGCGTTATGAACCTCGTTGGCACTACCAATCACGTGCTGCAGCCCTGCCGGATGAACCTCCGGTTCACCTAGGTCGCCCCACCAGCCATCAACCCCTTGCTTGGCAAGTCCTTTGTATATGTTCCAGAACCACTGCTGGGCCTTAGGCTTAAATATGTCAATCAGCCCAGTGTGACCAAAGTAGAAATCGAAGGTGTACGGTTTTCCGCTGGTGTCGGTTCCCAGCACTTGGTTGTCAACGGCCTCCTGCCAGCGTGTAGAGGTGGTGAGGATGAATGGCTCGGTTACCAATATGGTTTTTACCCCTTTTGCTTTTAGTGTTTGCATCATTTTGATAGGCTCTGGAAAGCTGTCGCGGTACCAGTCGAGACGACCCATGTCGCCAAAAATGCCCTTGCCAAACCAGTAGATATCGATGATAACGGCATCCAATGGAATGGAGTCCTTGAAAAACTTATCCACCGTAGAGAGAACTTGCTGTTGGGAATGGTATCCAAACCGGCTGCTGAAGTTGCCAAAGGCCCAGCGGGGAGGTAGTGGCTGCCTACCGGTGAGCTGAGTATATTGGTTTTCCAAATCGTACCAGCTGTCGCCAGCTATTACACAATAGTTAATGGTACCGCTCACGGTGGTGTAGTTTACGGTATTATTTTCGTGGCTGTCGAGATCGAGCCAGCCCAGCGAGGCATTGTCGAAGAGCACCGCGTAGCGCTTGCTGGAGAGGAACATCGGGAGCGTGTAGTTCATTAATTCCGAATGCTCCTGATAACCATAGTGAGCCCGATTATATAGCGTAAGGTCGTAGCCACGGTGGTTCATTCCCAGCGCACGCTCTCCTCCGCCATAGAGCACCTCCTTGGGCTGTATCGACAAACTCATAATTTGAGTTGAATCGGTACGCTCATAGCCTTTGTTCTCAGCAATAAGCAGCGTGTCGTGGTAGTAGTAGCCAATGTTGAATGGACTCTTTGTAATGACAATCTTGAGGCCTTTGCCCACCTGAATGGAGGCCGATGTGGCGGATTGGCTAATGGCAAGT
>DATKTT010000210.1:0-9610 GCA_035530955.1 Williamwhitmania sp.
AGAGTAAGGTCGATATATGGTTTGCTTTTCAGGTTTTTCACCTGTAATACTACATCGTTTTTGGCTAAAGGTGCGGCCATCAGAAGACCGGTCAGTATTTGTGAACCGAGCGATCCATCGAGAGAAGCTTTACCCCCAGTAAGTGGGCCCTTAACCGAGATTGGAAGAAATCCTTTGGAGGTATTGCACTGGGCACCGAGCATACGAAGAGGTTCCTCTATCTGCTGCATGGGCCTTGTAACAAGCGAACCTTTACCAGTTAAGGTTATCTCATCTGAGAATGTTGCTGCAATGGGGGTAAACATCCTAATGCTTAGACCCGATTCACCACAGAAGAGTTGGTTCGCTGGCTTACCCTCTATACCTGTTATGAAGAGTTTGGTAGCGTCGCCTTCGACCGTCGCACCTAATGCAACTGCAATGCCTTGTGCAGCAATGCTATCGTTGCTTGAACCCACATTGGTTATCGTGCTTCTACCGTTGGCTAGCATTGCTGCCGCAATGGCACGTTGGGCTACGCTTTTTGAGGCTGGTACCGAAATTGTGCCGCTAACGGCCGAAGGCTTTATTACTCTCTTCATGAATTATTTGCTGAATGTCCAAGTCAGTTTTGTCTCCAACCGGAATAATTAAATCGGGTTTGAGTGCGCCAATATTAAGGATCTCGCTGAAATCAGGCGTTGAGATTACTATCCTATCGGCATTAAGTTCTTCACGAAACCCTGCTTCGAGCATACTTAGCGGTGGAGGATCACCAAGGAAGAAATTGTAGGCAAGCTCGGCCTGATGCACCAACCATCGTTCACCAAGAATTACTTTGCAACCTGAGGTCGTTGCCATCTCTGCAACCTTAGATGCTTTGTAGTTAGCGTCAAGCACGGTAAGTGTAGTGGGTAGTGATTTCAAACTAAATGGATTTACATCTGGCAGTAATGTTGAAACCAGCAAGTCAAACTGGCCAATCATCTCCTCTGCTTTTGCCATGCTTATTGCGCTACACCCAATCTTACTTGCAAATCGTTCAGCTTTTAGAGCGGTGTGGTTGGCTATGTAAACTTTTCCACCCGCCTTTTGTAACCCCCAAGCAGCTGCTTTTCCTGCACCGCCCGCACCTAGAACTAGGCACTTTCGGTTGGCAATTGTAAAGCCTGCTTCTTCAACCGCGCGAACAACACCATAGCAATCGGTATTGTAGCCAATAGCTTTAATCCCTTGTATTACAATGGTATTTACGCTGCCAATACTCGCAGCCTCTTCTCCAACAGAGTCTAAACAGTTTAACACCACCTCTTTAAAAGGTGAAGTGATGTTAGCGCCCGAGAGGCCTAGCTGTCGCATAGTGTCAACCACATCGTGACCATCGTCCAACCAAACACGCGTGTAGAAGGCATCCACCTTTTCTTTGGCAAATACGTGATTGAACATTTGGGGGCTTTTGCTATGTAGCACGGGGTTCCCAAATACTGCAAAAATTAGTTTTTTACTCACCTTTATTCATTATTTGAAAAATTTGTTGCATTTCGTGGTATGGTAGCTGGCCGGGAGCAGTAATTCCTGCTTTGCCAGCGGCAAAAGTAAAGGGTGCTCCCAGAAATGGAGCCGCTATGCGTGTTACTATTCCCAATGGACCCATACCAATGGCAATAAGTTTTGTGAAATGAGCATAGAGTGAGAGGATACGAGCCGAATCCTCTATTGAGTTACACTGGCACGCTAGCTTAACCAATTCTGCTCCTTGTGATTGCATGGATTGTACCAGACTAATGAGTTCTCTGGAAGCGGGTGTTTCCTGAAAGTTATGGCTACTGATTATCACCCTTGCCCTATTTTGGCGGGCCATCTCTTTGATCTCATTTTTCCATTCCTGCCCTGCCTCATTTTCGATATCAACATAGGCAGCACCGCCAGTAATGGCCGCTGAAAGACGTTTCTTACGTTCCTGGTCGCTTAACTTATTTGGGCGGCAGGTTGCAATAAGGTTTGGATGCGACCGAAATATTTTCTCAATATCGGCAAGGCTATTGGCCATCAGGTCTAGCCGAAGTTCTACCATCGGCAACTCTTTTATTTCATTTAGAATTTCAGAGGTTTTGAGGCCTGAAAGGCTAACACAAATCATCGTATTTGTTTCGTTTAGGAACGATTAATGATCCGCTCCAAGTATGCACTCCTTGAGTTTATCGACAGGAATTTTATCAATTTTAACCTGTCCTATCCCGTTCATCATCACAAAATGAAGATACCCACCTTCTCGTTTTTTATCCCGCAGCATTGCTTCCACTGCGGCTTCGCGCGACACATCGGTGGAGACGGGCAACCCCAAGTTTTTAAGTAGAGCAATGGTTCTTTCCTTCTCTTTCGACTTGAGTAGCCCGCGTTTTTCCGAGAGCCAAGCAGTAAAAGCTATGCCGATGCTTACCGCTTCACCATGGGGTATTCCAGTTATCTTTTCGATGGCGTGGCCCCAGGTGTGGCCAAGGTTGAGCTTGCGTCGTTCCCCCTTTTCCAACTCATCGAGCGAAACAATATCTGCTTTAATGCTGATGCTGTTGATAACCAACTCATCTATTATTCCTTTATCGAGCGAAAGGGCTTTGTGGTAATTGCCTTCCAACCTCTCAAACATTGCCTTGTCGGCAATGAGGGTATGCTTAACCACCTCAGCAAAACCACATCGCAGCTCAGTAACGGGAAGAGTGGACAGCAATGCTGTGTCGCAAATCACAAACTCGGGCTGGTTAAATGTACCAATTATATTCTTGTAGCCGTCAAGGTCGAGGCCATTCTTTCCGCCAACGCTGGCGTCTACCTGTGAAAGGAGGGTGGTCGAAACAAATCCGAATCGAATTCCACGCATGTAAGTTGAGGCGATAAACCCGGCTATATCGCATACCACTCCACCACCAATTCCAACAATAAACGACTTTCTATCAGCATTTTCTTGAAGTAACCATCGGTAAATTTCTTCAGCAACCTTCAGCGATTTGGATTCTTCTCCCGGTTCAATAATAAAGAGTGGCATTCGAGGGAAATGGCTTTGGTAGAGCTGATAAACATTTTTGTCGGTAATAATAAAGGTATTCTCCTCGGGGATGTATTCCTTTAGCTTTAGAAGGCTTTCCCCAACTAAAATGGTAGAAGAGGAGTGTTGGCCTTGCACGATTATTTTTTTCATGGCGGTGCTATTTGGAATTACAGCATAAATTTAGACCATTATTCAATACTAAGTCTCACTTTTCTCGAAGAATATCGGCCTGAAGTAATACTGACTCTGCATGGATTGCATTGAACAGCCCTTCGGCAAAGGTTGGTCGAAGACCCCGATTTTGTGCGGTTGTCTTTACCTTTATCATAACATCCTTCCAGCGTTTAGGTTGAATCACATTAAGGTTTTCTTCACTTTTTAATGCTGCAATCTTTTCAACGGTTTGCATTCTACGGGCTATTATACTAATTAGCTGGTCATCGATCTCGTCGATTTCAGCCCTCAGGTTGTTAAGGTGGAGGTTGTTAGGTTCAGTTTCGGTGGATGGTATAAGGTTGGACAGCATTATACCGAGGCTTTCAGGGGTGAGCTGCTGCCGTGCATCGCTCCAAGCAGTTTCTGGTGTAATGTGAGTTTCCACCATAAGGCCATGCATTCGAATGTCGAAAGCTCGCTGAGCAATGGATGGCACGAGCTCCCGCTTTCCTGAAATATGGCTAGGGTCACAAAGCACAGGTAGTTCGGGAAATTTGCGCATCATTTCCAAGGGTATATGCCAGGATGGTTGATTCCGCAGTTCCGTTTTCTCCCAGGTGAAGAATCCACGGTGAATGGCGCCCAGCTTGCGTATTCCTACCGCGTGTAGGCGCTCTATTGCGCCAAGCCAGAGGTCAAGGTCGGGGCTAAGCGGATTTTTCACCAGCACAGGAATATCAACGCCACGAAGCGACTCTGCAATTTCCTGCATGGCAAAGGGATTGGAAGTTGTGCGAGCTCCAATCCAAAGCAGGTCTACGCCATACTTAATGGCTTCAAAAGCATGCTTGGCGGAGCCAATTTCGGTGGCAACTGCCAACCCAGTTTCCCTCTTCACGCGTCGTAGCCACTCTAGCCCAATGCTGCCAACACCTTCAAAGGAGTTGGGCTGGGTTCTTGGCTTCCAAATACCGGCGCGAAAAACATGCACACGGCCATCGACTTTAAGCTGCGTGGCGGTCGCCATTACCTGCTCCTCCGTTTCGGCGCTGCATGGTCCTGCAATAATTAGCGGCTCGTTAATGCCTAATAGCCACTCCTTGGGAGGAACTATTCCATCGAATCTTTTTGTTTCCATTTTCTTATTTCTTGAGTTGTTTTAACTGTTCAACTTTGTTCTGTAGCGCGTTAGCTTTTATTATAATGGCTTGCATTGCATTAATGTTATCTGATTCTAGGGCATCTACAGCTGCTTCGAGATTCTCAATCAACTTTCGAATTCCTTTTGTAACGTTGACTTTGTTCTGAAAAAGAATGGGGAGCCATACTTCAGCTGTGCTTCCGGCAATTCTGGTGGTGGATTCAAAGCCTGTTCCTGCCCATTCCAAAATTCCTTCGCTGCCGTCGATAACATTGCTAAGGCAGAATGCGGTCGCCTGCGGTAGGTGTGAAATATCAGCCATAATGGAATCGTGCTGTTCGGGTGTGAGATAGAATGGGCTCATCTTGAGTTCCACAATGAGTTTACTTATTGCCAAAAGGGCTTTACCCGAACTCTTTTTCGACTCACAGATGGCAATTCTCTTGCCCTCGTAAAGGTTTGGAACAGCAAACTGTGGTCCTGCTTTTTCGCTACCGGTCATGGGGTGTGCAGCTACAAACTTCGACCGGCAAGGATGATCGGCAATACCTTGGCATATTACCTCCTTGGTAGAGGAAAAATCCATGACCACCGTATGGACTCCCGCTGCATCAAGCACTGAGGATACTAACTCTAGCGTAACATCGGCTGGCGTAGCAAGAATTACTATGTTGGATATGGCTACAGCCATTTCCATTGGCAGGGCTTCGTGTATGTAGCCTTTCTCCAAGGCAAAGCATAAATTTTTAGGCGAGGTATCTACGCCTACCACTTGCCAATGCTGGTTGAGGCTTGCCGCCAATGAGCAACCCATCATTCCAGTTCCAATAATGGTAATAATCGGTTTTTCCATGGCTAGCGATGTATATCGAACGACTGAATTCTACACAGGGCTTCGGCAAGCGTTTTTTCGCTCGCGCAAAGTGAAATTCGCAGATAACCTTCTCCAGCCGAGCCAAACACGGTTCCAGGTGTAAGAAAAACCCTTGTTTGTTTTAGTATCTCATCACAGAAGGTCTCCGTGCTGAATATCCAGTCTGGAATCTTTGCCCAAACAAACATGCCTGCTTGGTTGGCACCTGCACTACAGCCAAGCATCTCGGCCATATTAATCGCAAGTTTTTGTCGAATGCTGTAGTGCTTGTTCAGCATGCTGTACCAATCGTCCTCGACGTTTAAAGCGGCTGCCGCTGCCAGCTGAACGGGAAGCGACATGCCGGAGTCCATATTGCTTTTAAACTGCAATACCGCTTTAACAATGGACTCGTGGCCAGCCAACATGCCAACTCTCCAACCCGCCATATTGTGCGACTTGCTTAGAGAATTCAGCTCAACTGCCACCTCCTTGGCCCCTGGAATTGATAGAATACTTGCCGGGTTTTCGTTAAGGATAAAGCTGTAAGGATTGTCGGCGCAGATGAGGATATTGTGCCTCCTTCCGAATTCAACGAGCTGAGTCATAAGTTCTGGCGTAGCCTTTGCTCCCGTGGGCATGTGCGGGTAGTTTACCCACATCATCTTTACCCTACTCAGATCAAAACTTTCAAGAAGAGAGAAATCCGGATGGTATCCAGTTGCCTCCTCCAAAAGGTAGGGTATAGGTGTGGCTCCAGCGAGTAGCGCGGCATTGGCATAGGTTGGGTAGCCGGGGTTGGGAACCAATACCTCATCTCCCGGATTTAAAAACGCCATGGAGAGGTGCATGATTCCTTCCTTGGAACCAAGAAGCGGTAACACCTCTGTGCTGGGATTTAAATCGACGTTGAAGAAACGCTTGTACCAATTGGAAAAGGATTTTCGAAGTTCTGGTATTCCTTTATAGCTCTGGTAGCCGTTGCTGTGCTCAAGGTTGTTTGCTGCTGCTAGGCTGGCAAACATTTCGGGGGGTGGGGGCAAATCGGGATTGCCAATGCCTAGGTTAATAACCTCAATACCCTGTTGCTTGAGCTGCTCAATTTCAGAAAGTTTTCTTGAGAAAAAGTATTCCTCTACCTGGATAAGCCTATTGGATGTTGGGACAATCATTGTATGTCGAATTAGTATTTTGTTTATGATACTACCTTTCCCTGCGTATATTCGCCGATTAGCTGTAGCGAGTTTACCCTTTGCCGGACTTGCTCCAGCGTGCTGCGGTATCGGTGGTAATCGGTGAAGGTTATATCGGCATGGAAGTAGTATTCCCAGCTTCGGCCGACCATTGGAAGCGACTGAAGCATGGTGAGGTCGATTCCGTTTTTGGCCAATATTTTAAGCGTCGTGGCTAGGCTACCTACTTGGTGGTCAACTGAAAAGCAGAGGCTGGCTTTATTTAACCCTTCTAATTGCTGGGGTTTCTTTTCTACAACTAGGAAGCGTGTGTAGTTCTCCTTATTCGATTCAATAGAGGCGGCGATGATGTTCAATCCATACTGAATGGCGGCAAGTTTGCTGCCAATTGCAGCAGTGCTATGTAGACCCTTTTGTGCAATTTGCTGAGCGGCAAGGGCGGTATCGTCTACCTCTACGAGTTTAACGTTTTGCAACCTGTTGGTAAACTGGCTGCATTGGGCAAGCGCCATTGGGTGAGAGCGAATTTCCCTTATAGAATCAACCGTTTCGCCGGGAAGAGCCATCAGGTTCTGGATAATGCGCATGTATACCTCCCCCGTGACAAAGAGCTTTGCCTCCCTCAGCAGCGCATAGTTTGGCAGAATGCTGCCTACGACCGAATTTTCTACCGCCATTAAACCAAAACTGGCGATACCATCCGAAACATGTTGAACCAGCTGGGGAAAAGTCATGCATTCATCAATCTCGATGGGGTGCATAAAATATTGCTGGGCTGCCATTTCGTGAAATGAGCCTTGAATTCCTTGGATTGCTACTTTTGAAGGGTTCATTATTTCTGTCTTTTAATAAAAAAAAGAGGCTCCCCATCCGGGGAACCTCAAAAGCCTTGTTTGCACACACTTTCTTAGTTCCCCCAGTTGTCGAAGAAATAGTAATAGAAAAAGTAAAACTGACCTGCTCCATTTTGGAGGCAAGGGGAGGAGAGTTGCATATACTGTTGGTTGTTCATAATCATAAATTAAAAAAGCCCCGTTTTCGCGGGGCTTTCCATTTGGTATTTCAAACTATCTATCTAAAAATCATACCAAAACCAAGCCCCCTTCTTCCGCTAAAGAAAAAGTAGTAAGAGCTGGCGTAATATGAATTCTGGCTTATCATTATTGTGCTTTTGAATACTACAATTATAGTGTTTTTTTTGATTAGAAAAACAGTTCCGTAAAAACTACTTAGACATTTTTAGTTTTGCAATTACCTCCTCAGGATTTTTTGCTTTAAAAATGGCATTGCCAGCAACCAATGCGTTTGCACCTGCACTAAGAAGCTTTGCTGCATTAGCTGTGTCCACGCCACCATCTACCTCTATTATAAGGGGGTGATGTTTCTGCTCAGCCATTTCGCGTAAACGAGCAATTTTTGCATAGCTATTCTCTATAAACTTTTGTCCGCCAAATCCCGGGTTTACCGACATAATGAGGACCAAATCGGCATCGGCAACAATCTCCTCAAGCTGGCTAACAGGAGTGTGTGGGTTAAGGGCAATGCCAGCCTTCATGCCTAAGGCCTTTATCTTCTGAAGTGTTCGATGGAGGTGAGTGCATGCCTCAATATGAACGGTCAGGATGTCGGCACCAGCCTCCTTAAAGCGTTCTAGGTAGCGGTCAGGATCTACAATCATGAGGTGCACATCCAAGGGCTTCTTGGCCAACCGCTTAATTTGCTCAATAATGGGAAAGCCATAGGAGAGGTTTGGAACAAATACCCCGTCCATAATATCGCAGTGAAACCAATCGGCCTGGCTGCGGTTTATCATCTCAATATCGTCGTTAAGATTGCCAAAGTTGGCAGAGAGGAGCGAAGGGGCAACAATTGTATCCATGGATAACTATTTTTAGCAAAGCTAATGAAAATAAAAAATCCCCCAAAAGCCGGGGGATGGTTCTAGCCAAGATATGTTTTGAGTATTTTGCTTCGGGTAGCGTGTTTAAGTCGCTTTATGGCTTTTTCCTTAATCTGCCGAACCCGCTCGCGTGTAAGATCAAGTTCGAGTCCAATTTCGTCGAGGGTGTGTGGCGGAGCACCATTTAGCCCGAAGTAGAGCTTTACAATGGTGGATTCCCTATCGGTAAGGGTAGCCAAAGCGCGCTCAATTTCTCGGCGGAGCGAATCGTTAAGCAGGCCCTTGTCGGGACTTGGCGTATCCGTGTTCAACATCACGTCGTACATGTTCCCGTCGTCGTCGTTGCTGATGGGGGCATCCATCGAGATAGGGCGATTGGAACTTTTCATCGCCTCCTTAATATCGCGAGGCGCGATTTCCAGTATTTCAGAAAGTTCATCGACGGTTGGCTCACGTTCAAAACGCTGCTCTAATTCCGAAAAAGCTTTGTTAATTTTGTTTAGACTGCCAATTTTATTGAGGGGTAGGCGCACAATACGGGCTTGTTCGGCAAGAGCTTGGAGGATCGACTGGCGAATCCACCACACTGCGTAGGAGATGAATTTAAACCCTCGTGATTCGTCGAAGCGTTGGGCGGCCTTAATTAAACCAAGATTACCCTCGTTAATTAGGTCGGGTAGGCTTAATCCTTGATTTTGGTACTGCTTGGCAACCGAAACTACAAAGCGTAAGTTTGCCTTAATTAGCTGCTGTAGTGCTGCTTCGTCGCCATGCTTAATTTTACGAGCGAGACTTACCTCCTCTTCAGTAGACAGCAAGTCAACCTTCCCAATCTCGTGCAAATACTTGTCAAGCGACGGGGTTTCTCGGTTGGTTACTTGCTTAGTGATTTTGAGCTGTCTCATAGGTAAAGTGCAGGTTCAGGTCAGGGAACAAAAATCGGTTTCTTTACGCCCTGAAAGTAATAAAAGGAATGAGAATAAAAAAGGATTGACCTTTTTTTGGTCTTTTTCGGCACATTTTTAAAAAAAAATGATCAAAAAAATCATTCTTCCAAAGATTTTGTTTATTATTGCACCATTAAACACTAGGGTTCAACCCCTTGAGGTACCCACCTCAACAGTAGTGACTCCAATTCTCATTTGTCAATTATTTTCGAATTGCTCAGCAAAGCATATATTTTTCTAGTATTTACCAACCCTACATAACGTTATGTACGATATTCTGGAGCTGAATAAGAAGCTTCTTCCCGAACTGCGGGAAATTGCCAAAACATTGAACATTAAAAGAATAGAATCTCTGAAGAAACAGGAACTAATTTATAGAATCCTTGATGCGCAGG
>DATKTT010000211.1:0-3533 GCA_035530955.1 Williamwhitmania sp.
AACCAATGAGTAGCAACTTGTAGTTCTCAAAACCAAGGGCGAAATCAAATTTCTTACCCTCAACCTCATTGTTCTTAATCTCCTTCTGTGCCATAGCAATATTTTTTACAAAGTTAACATACTAGTAGTAGAGGTCATCAGCTTTGAGCCTCAAAAATTTACGAACGGCAAAAAAAGTTGAAGTGAAGCTTATGGCAACACCAACAAACAAAACCGCACTAAAAAGGACCATAAGTATATTCAGATCAGCAATATCAAGGATTTGTTTCACCTGCTCCTGCCCAAACCAAATTAGTGCAAGTAAAAGTAAATCGGCAATAATACCGGCATAAACGCCGTGCAAAATGCCTCGCAATAGGAAAGGACGTCGAATAAAACCATTGGTGGCACCAACCAACCGCATAGTATTAATCAAAAACCGTCGTGCATACACTGAGAGCCGAATAGTATTGTTGATAAGCACTAGCGAAACAAAAAGCAATAGCGCACTAAACGCCAGAACAATCAAGCTTATCTCGCGCACATTATCGTTTACAAGGTCGAGCAGCGACTTTTGGTAGTTTACCTCCTTTATCTGATTGAACGCCTTGAGGTCCTTTTCGATAACCGAAATTGAGTCAGTGTTTGCGTAATCGGCCTTTAAGCGCACCTCAATTGAGGCCCCCAGCGGATTGTAGCCAAGAAATTGAACAAAGTCTTGGCCAAGCTGCTCCTTCATTATCTTGGCCGCATCGTCCTTGGAAATGAAGTTTGTGCTTTTTACGTAGGGCGAAGCATCGAGTGACTTCTGAAGAACGGCTGCATCAACTTCCTTTACATCCTCATTCAGCACCACCGAAAAGCTAATATTCTCCTTTACAAAATCGGAGAGCCGCTTTGCGTGCAATAGCAAAAGTCCCACAACCCCCAATGTGAAAAGCACCAAGGCTATGCTAATTATAGAACTCAAGTATGAAGACCGTAAACTTCTCTTTGCATTAACCTGCTGTCCTTCGCCTTTTCTCATTTTCTAACAAATTATTCCTCATTCTTAAGGTAGCGAAATAACTCAAAGCCCAATGCTCCAAAAACAGCCAGAATAAGAATTAAGCTCGAAACCAAGTCAATATTTTTACCAATCGCAAACATCTTCGGCCTAAATACAAACTCCACCTGATGCTCTCCGGCTGGCAGCATCATGGCGCGTAGCACATAATCTACACGAAAATGCGGTGCTGGTTTACCATCAATGGAAGCGTGCCATCCTTTTGCATAGTATATTTCAGAGAATACCGCCGGACGGTCAGCTGCGAGCTTATATTTGTAGTCGAGCTTATTGGGTTCATAACTTGTAAGCTCAATATGGTCTGCTGTATCGGCTGCAAAAGTAACCTTTGTAAACTGGGAAGCAAAACGCTGGTCAACCACCGCCTCTGTGGCCGGGCTGAAGTGGGTAAGTGCATCCATCTCCTCATCTGCATTGGGAACCACCTTAAGGGTATCAACAAACCAAGCATTGCCAAGTGCAGCGGGGTTAAACCGAGCCTCTGGTCCATTTTGGCCTTTCACGATAAAGTAGCGCGTATTAAGCATATTGAGAACAGCCATATTCCCTTCAGAAATCTGATGGTCGATGAGCTCCTGATATCTCCGAAGCTTTGCACCGTGATATCCTCCTATAGATTCATGAAAATAGGAGGTGGAGGCATCGTTGAATGGGGAAACGGTAAGATTATAAACTCTGTAGTCGGGACTGGTATCCTTTAGAATTTGCAAATCTGCACTTGAGGGGGTAAACGGAACGCTTGCCTGCGAGGCCATCTCAAAATTATTACTGTTGAGGTAGCGATTGTTAATGGTCCACATGTCCATTAAAATAAGCGCCAGCAAGCCTAGTATAAATACCTTTTTATCTACCTTCTTGTAAACATAGGCCAGCAACAATCCTGCAGCAAGCAGCACATATATAAGCGATCTAAAAGCATCGGCCTTGAGCATGGAGGCTCTATCGGACCACAGAGCTTCAGCGATATTATGCGGCCATTGTGCTTCGAAGCTGGTATTAAAGTCGAAAATGCCACCTGCAAATAGCAGGAAGAAAAGTGCAATGCCTGCGGTAATGGAAAGGCTCCACTTAAATGCATGAAGAAATTGGTTCTTGTCAAAATCGCCAGAAACAATTGGCTTTAAGGCAAGAAAGCCAATAAAAGGAACCGTGAACTCGGCGATAACCAAAATCATGCTAACGGTTCGGAACTTGTTGTAACCGGGAACATGGTCGAGGAAAAAGTTGGTGAGAGGCATTAGATTATTTCCCCACGCCAGCATAATGGCCAAAACAGTTGCACCTAGCAGCCACCATTTCAGGCTCCCACGAAGGAAAAACATTCCGAAAAAGAAGAAGAAAACCACAATGGCTCCAAGATAAACCGGTCCGGAAGTCATGGGCTGAGGGCCCCAATAAGCGGGCACCGATTGTGCTATTTCTGCAGCATTAGGCACACCGCTTGAAGTTAATGTTTTATATAACTCGCCGTCGGTACCCACACCGCTCATGGAACTCCCCCCCATTAGGTTTGGAATAAATAGGTCGAAGGTTTCCCACTTCCCGTAGCTCCAGGCAGTGGCATAATCCTTGTCAAGCCCAGAGGTTTGGTTATCCTTGTTGTGGGTGAGTTCACTCTTTCCCCTGATGGAATCCTTACCGTAATCGTAGGTAAACCACAGCGACGAGAAGTTAGCTCCAATGGCCAAAATTGAAGCAACAACAAGAACAGCAGAACCCTTAATAAACTTCCCCCATGTCTTATGCTTAATGGTGTGGTATATAATGTAGCCTAGTAAAAACAGCACAAGTATGGCACCATAGTAGGTAATTTGAAGGTGCCCTGCATTAATTTCAAGCCCCAGAAAGAGACCGGCCAATGCTGCCCCCAGCAGGTAGCGACCCCGATAGGCAAGCCAGATTCCCGCAATCATGGGGGCAATATAGCTAAGGGCGTCCATCTTGGAGTTGTGCCCAGCCTGTAGTATAATAAAGAAGTACGACGAAAAACCAAATGCGACGGCACCCACCAGCGCGAGCCAGCAATCAACTCCGAAGGCAAGCAGAAGTATGTAAAAGCCTAGCATAGCCACAAAAATGTAAGCGGCTGGACGCTGCCCCACCTGAATTACATTTTCAACATACTTAATAAGGTTGGTCTTGTAAACCGTAGAAATCAGATAAGCAGGCATTCCGCCAAACATGCTATTTGTCCACAGTGCCTCCTCGCCAGTTTTTGCTCTAAAGTCGCTAATCTCCTTCGACATACCAATGTACATCTTATTGTCGTGCTGACTGAGTACTTGTCCGGAGAGTTGAGGGTAGAAGTAGGCATACGAGATGGCCAAGAAACTTGCAACGGCAACAACGTGTGGCCAAAATGATTTAAGCAGGTTGTTTTTCACGCTAGTAACAGGTTAGTTGTTCAACAATGTGTCCACAGTAAAAAATTCAAGTTGAACGCTTTCCAGCAGTTGGTAAGCCATCAACCCGTTGCATTATTATTCAG
>DATKTT010000212.1:0-2278 GCA_035530955.1 Williamwhitmania sp.
GAATTCACCTTAAGCTATAAGAAGGACTTTAATGTAAAAGGTCGGACTCTAACCGCCGATGCTTTTTTCTCCAACGGTCCTGAAACATCCTCATCCATGCGGAGAAAAGATTTTTACACTCCTGCAGGGGTATTAACAAACCAATATCCCGAACTAGAAAAAACTGATACGAAAGAACCAGGAACTAGGTTCACCATCCAGTCCGACTATGTGAGTCCAATTGGGAATGGGGGAAGGTTGGAATCTGGCGTCAAAGCCATTCTCCGATCCGACAACTCGGATTACCTTGTATGGGAGGGCGACTCCACAACCCAAAGTTGGATAGTGAATCAAACATACTCCAACAACTTCATCTACAAGGAGCAGATCTATTCTGGATACGCCAGCTACTCCAATACATGGGGAAAACTCTCATACATGGGTGGAGTAAGACTTGAGCAAAGCCTTTCCAAATCGGAGCAAAAAACCACAGATTCTACCTTCAACAAAAATATCTTCAGCGTTTTTCCTTCGCTACACTTAAGTTTCGAGGTTGCTACCGGGCACGATCTTATCTTTAGCTATAGTCGCAGGATTAACCGACCGCGCAGCAGGGTTATCAACCCATTCTTAGTGAAGCAGGATGCGAACAATGTGAGCTATGGAAATCCAAATATTAACCCGGAATACGTAAACTCTTACGAAGTAGGCTATGGGTTTAAAAAGGTTAAGACAAACATTACTACAACCTTTTTCTATCGTCAAACCACCGATGTAATTGCACAAAGAGTAACGCTGGTAAACGATATTTTTGAAACCACCTACGACAACCTTAACAGCTCAGTTAACTACGGAGTTGAAGTTGTTGCATCTTCGCCAATCTTCAAATGGTGGAGAATTAATGGCAGCTATAGCTATTTTCACGCCGAGATTAATGGCGCTGGGGTAACTAGTGATGCAAAGAGCAGCAACAGCTGGACTGCAAAAATCGCCTCTGTTGTATTTCTGCCAAAGGGCATTGAATTTCAACAAAACTTTAACTACCGATCGCCAATTGTTACAAGCGGTACAGGTGGAAGAGGTTTTTCAGCAGGGGGACAAGGTATTATGGCAAAAATGTGGTCGCTTGATCTTGGCCTAAAAAAGAATATCCTTAAAAACAAGGCCACAATTACTGCCAGAGTTAGTGACGTATTCAAGACAACCACATTTAACTCTACTACTTACGGCGATAATTTTGAAACCAACTACGAACGTGGACGAAATAGCCGCATGTTCTTTATAGGGTTATCCTACAAAATTAACGACTACAGGCGAAGTTCAAAGAAGCCAGATCAATCACCTGACGACAACTCGCTCGACGATTTTTAGCCTAGACAATTTTCAAGGGATTGTAGAACAAATCTACAATCCCTAATATTTTCTATATTGTCGAAAATGTATCGACAAATGGACTATCTCCTTGCATCGCTTGCAATTATACTGGCACTAATTGGACTGCTGGGATGTCTTTTGCCTGTAATACCAGGCCCGCCCATTAGCTTTGCTGCCATACTTCTTATGCAGGCTACGCGTTTGGGAGAACTTACAAAATCCACCATATTTATTCTTGGCGCAGTAACCATTACCGTTACTATAATGGATTACATAATTCCTGCGTGGACCACCAAAAAGTTTGGCGGGTCGAAAAGAGGGGCCATTGGTGCAACCCTTGGCCTAGCTGTAGGTATTCTCCTGCTCCCACCAATTGGGGCTGTTATTGGACCTTTCATAGGAGCATTTATTGGAGAAATCACGGGTGGTGCCACAAACATAAAGGCAACAAAAGCAGCGATAGGAAGCTTTGCAGGATTTGTATTAGGAACAGGGGTAAAGATTGCAACCTCCGGATTTATGCTTTATATGGTAATTCGAGAGGTTATTACATAAAAAAAGAAGCAACCCCAAATAATTGGCAGCTACTTCTCTTAATCTCTTTTCGCTATGCTCCCTGCACTGTATCTTTGCTATGGGCAGCATTCACCTTAATGTTTCTGCCGTCAAGTTGAGAGTTGTTGAGCGAGGCAATGGCACCAATAGCCTCTTCTTCATTTTCCATCTCAACAAACGCAAATCCCTTCGAGCGGCCAGACTGCCGATCAACGATCATTTTAACGCTAGTTACAGCACCAAACTTTTCAAAAGCACTTTTCAACTCCTCCTCCTTCATTGAATAGGAAATGTTCCCAATGTAAATAGTCATAGCTAAAGAATTAGTAAATAAAACCTTAACTAAGGTATGCCAAAAAACAAAGCAAGT
>DATKTT010000213.1:0-12388 GCA_035530955.1 Williamwhitmania sp.
TTATTAACAAGGCTGAGAACGAGAAGAAGTAGTGCAGTTTACATTAACCATACTCGGTACCAGCTCAGCACTTCCAACCTCATCAAAATTTCCAACCGCTCATGTGCTTAATATACATGAGCGGTTTTTTTTGATTGATTGCGGTGAAGGGACCCAAATGCAGCTGAGGCGCTTGGGTGTTAACCTTTCGCGCATTAACCATATTTTTATTTCTCACCTTCATGGTGACCATGTTCTTGGTCTCTTTGGCTTAATCTCTACATTGAGCCTACTTGGACGCAAGGAGGATCTCCATATATATTCGTTTTACCTACTCGATAATATTCTGAAAGATCACTTCAAATACTTTGAGCCAAACTTACCCTTCAAGGTTGTTGTTCATTCGGTGGATACCCGGTTGTTTCAGCAGGTGTACTCCGATAAAAACCTCGAAGTGTTTACCATTCCACTTGAGCATCGAGTTCCGACATGCGGATTTCTTTTTAAAGAAAAGGAACCAAAGCTCAATATCCACAAGGAGCTGATTGAGTATTATAAAATTCCCCTATCTCAAATTCACAGGATAAAGGATGGCGAAAATTTTACTTGCGAAAATGGAAGCATTGTGGAAAATAGGATTTTAACCTATCGGCCCTACGTTCCGCGTTCATATGCATTTTGCTCTGATACTGCCTTTTCACCAGCGATTGCTGAATACGTAAAAGGTGTTGATTTGCTGTATCACGAGGCAACTTTCGGAAATGAATTGGTTGAAATGGCAAAAAAAACTGGCCATTCAACTGCCGCTCAAGCGGCTGAAATTGCAAGGCTAGCAGAAGTAAAAAAGCTTTTAATTGGACATTTTTCATCAAGGTATAAGAATACAGATACACTATTACAGGAGGCTCAGCAAGTTTTCCCCCATACCATTGCAGTTAGGGAAGGCGATGAGTTTTCAATTCCTCTGCGAAGGGAGTAGTGTTGGGGATAAGCCCCTAATTCGCTGAATTTGATTATTTTTACAAAATATTTGGCTTTACCATGCAGGAGAAAATACTCATTCTTGATTTTGGATCTCAATACACACAGTTAATTGCACGTCGTGTAAGGGAACTTAACGTGTATTGTGAAATTGTACCCTTTAACCATACATATGTCCCCGATTCGAATGTAAAGGGAATAATTCTTTCTGGAAGCCCTTTCTCAGTAAGAGATACTTACGCTCCAAAGCCGGATTTATCTTCCTACAACAGCTCGAATCTACCAATTCTGGGTGTCTGCTACGGCGCACAGCTAATGGCTCAAGTCAATGGTGGTGAAGTTTTGCCCTCCATTTCACGGGAGTATGGTCGGGCCATGTTATCGGTCCATGAAATTACTTCAGCATTATTTAACGGCGTCAATCAGAATTCGCAGGTTTGGATGTCGCATGGTGATACAATCGCAAAACTTCCAAATAACTTCAAGATACTCGCCGGTACTGAGGATGTTAAAGTTGGGGCCTATGTTGTTGAAGGTACGCAAACGTATGGAATTCAGTTTCATCCTGAAGTTTACCACACTGTTGAAGGAGCTACAATACTTCAAAATTTTGTGGTTGAAATATGTGGCTGCAGCCAAAATTGGACCCCCGATTCATTTATTGAGACCACCGTTAAGGAGCTTCAGAATAGAGTTGGTGACGAGAAGGTAGTTTTGGGGCTATCTGGCGGTGTGGATAGCTCAGTGGCTGCTGTGCTGCTTCATAAGGCTATCGGTATAAACTTAACCTGTATTTTTGTTGATAACGGGCTACTTCGCAAGGACGAATTTGCGGACGTTCTCCAAAGCTATCAGGGAATGGGGCTAAACGTGATTGGTGTGGATGCAAAGCAGCAGTTCTATACCGCATTGCGCGGGCTTGATGATCCAGAGGCAAAACGGAAAGCCATTGGAAAAACATTCATTGAGATTTTTGATCAGGAGGCCCACAAGATACAGAATGTGAATTGGCTTGCTCAGGGAACAATTTACCCAGATGTCATTGAATCAGTTTCGGTAAACGGACCCTCGGTAACCATAAAATCGCACCATAATGTTGGTGGATTACCTGCCGCCATGAAAATGAAGGTGGTGGAACCACTTCGACTTCTGTTTAAGGATGAGGTTCGACGAGTGGGGAAGGCATTGGGTATTGGTGATCATCTTTTAAGCCGCCACCCATTTCCAGGCCCCGGACTCGGAATCCGTATTTTGGGCGATATTACCGAAGAAAAGGTGCTGCTACTGCAGGAGGCCGACCATATATTCATTCAGTCGCTGCATCGCGAGGGGCTGTACGATAAGATTTGGCAGGCTGGTGTAATCTTGCTGCCCATTAAGTCGGTTGGGGTTATGGGTGATGAGCGAACCTACGAGAATGTTATTGCTCTTCGAGCGGTGGTTTCTACCGATGGTATGACAGCCGACTGGTATCATCTGCCATACGATTTTCTCTCAAAGGTGTCAAATGATATTATTAACAAGGTGAAAGGTATTAATAGGGTAGTTTACGATATCAGTTCAAAACCACCAGCCACCATTGAGTGGGAATAAAGCTGGAGAGCAAGGTTGGTCGTGCGCTATCGGTTGTTAAATTATGTTTATTCTATACAACCAATTGGAAAAGACCGTAACTTGTGAAATTAGTAACTATTTAAGTTTTAACAACATTACATATGAATAGCTCTTTCAAAAAAGGTACACTACTTCTTTGGATTTTTCTGTTTTTCTCCAGCCTTGCTTCTGCACAAGGAGTAGATGATCAGGTTTTTAAATTTAGCAGGTTTCTTCGGATGCTTTCGGGCATGTACGTTGAACCGGTTAACGATTCGAAGCTGGTAGAAAATGCCATTGTTGACATACTTGCCCAGCTTGATCCCCATAGCGCATACATTTCTAAGGATGACGTTGCGGCAATGAATGAGCCGCTTGAGGGAAATTTTGATGGTATTGGTATAGAATTTAATATTTTCCAAGACACCTTAATTGTAGTGAATCCAGTTCCTGGAGGTCCTTCTGAGAAAGTTGGGCTGGTTGCTGGAGATCGGATTATTTCGGTTGATGGTAAAAATATTGCAGGAATAGGGCTTAAGAATAGCGATGTTTTTAAACTCCTTCGTGGACCTAAGGGTACCAAAGTTCAGCTGGTAGTGGTTAGAAAAGGCGGTAAGGATAAGCTCGATTTTTTGATTACCCGCGATAAAATTCCCATCTACAGCATTGATGCGGCTTATATGGCTGCACCTAAGGTTGCTTATATTAAAATAAGCCGATTTGCGCTCTCAACTGTTCAGGAGTTTCTGGATGCTTGGAATAAACTTAAACCTTACAACCCACAGTCTTTAATTCTGGATTTGCGTGGCAATGGTGGTGGTTATTTAAACACTGCAATTGGTTTGAGCGATCAGTTCCTGCCTGCTGGAAAACTAATTCTCTATACGGAGGGTGCTAATTCTCCTCGCTACGATTACACCAGTACCAGCCAGGGCATTTTTGAAAAAGGAACGCTTGTGGTACTGATCGACGAGGGATCTGCTTCTGCTAGCGAGATTACATCTGGAGCAATTCAGGACTGGGATAGAGGCATCATTATTGGACGGCGTTCTTTTGGAAAAGGGTTAGTACAAACACAGCTTCCCTTGCCCGATGGATCAATGGTGCGCCTCACCGTTGCTAGGTACCATACTCCAACAGGACGCGTAATACAGCGCCCTTATAAGGATGGAAATATTGAAAAATACTATCAGGATTTTTACAAGCGATATACCGATGGAGAGATGAATACCCCTGACAGTATACACTTCCCTGATTCACTTAAATATTTTACGCTGGAGAAAAAACGTCCGGTATATGGAGGGGGGGGCATAATGCCCGATATCTTCGTTCCGGTTGATACCACTTTCTATTCCGACTTTTATGGTAAGTTGGTTCGGAAAGGGCTTTTTTACCAGTTTGTTATTTCATATATGGATCAAAACCGCAAAGCGTTGGCTGTGAAGTATCCTACGTTTGCGAACTTTAAGAAAGACTTCTCCGTTGATGGAGAGGTTATGTCCGGATTGCTGAAAATGGCCAAGGACAATGAAATCACATGGAATGATGAGGACCTGGCAAAGTCCGGAAATGTGATTAAGCTCATTGTTAAGGGGCTAATTGCGCAGCAACTATTTACCACTTCCGAGTATTTTGAGATAGTAAATCAGGGAAACGATCCCACCTATGCAAAAGCCTTGGACGTAATTGCTAACTGGAAGAACTATAAAAACATGGTTGGCAAAGACTACTGAGAATTTTAATAAGACAAACAGAAATTAGTTTTTAATGGAGAATTACAACGAATTTACTTCGCTGGGCTTGTCAGAAAAGACCAATGAAGTAATCAGAAAAAAAGGATTTGAAAAGCCCACGCCTATCCAGGCGTTAGCCATTCCAGTATTGTTAAATACGGAATCAGACGTTATTGGCCTTGCACAAACAGGCACGGGAAAAACAGCTGCATATGGCCTGCCAATTGTTGATAAAATTGAGGAGGGAGCAGGCTATGTTCAGGCAATTATTTTAGTTCCTACTCGGGAGCTTGCACTCCAGGTTACCGAGGAGATGAACTCTTTTAAGGGAAGTCATAGATTGCAGATAATTTCAGTGTATGGAGGTCAATCCATTAGCGAGCAGCTGCGCCGTCTCAAGCAAGGTGTAGAAATTGTTGTTGGGACCCCAGGAAGAATTCTAGACCATCTTTCGAGAGGGAGTCTGAATCTGGACAAGGTTAGTTGGGTTGTGCTCGACGAGGCAGATGAAATGCTCAATATGGGTTTTGTTGAAGATATAGAGTCTATTTTATCTCATGCACCAGAAAATCGTCGCACACTGCTCTTTTCTGCTACCATGCCCGATAGAATTGCTCGACTCTCCAAAAAGTATATGAAGAGTCCAAAGCGCCTTGAGATTGAGCGTCAGCAGATGACAACCGACCTTACTGACCAGATCTATTTTGAAGTACATGAGTCAAACAGGTTTGATGCGCTTACCCGCATTATTGATATTGAGCCGGAATTCTATGGCTTGGTATTTTGTCGCACCCGTGTTGCTGTTGACGAGCTCGTAATCAGGCTACTTGAGCATGGATACGCTGCCGATGGATTGCACGGCGAGGTGTCTCAAGCTATGCGAGAAAAAATACTTAAGAAGTTTAAGGTTCACCAAATTAATATTTTGGTGGCTACCGATGTGGCCGCTAGGGGTATCGATATTGTTGACCTTTCGCACGTTATCAACTACTCCCTACCGCAGGATTCCGAAAGCTATGTGCATCGTATTGGTCGTACAGGCCGAGCAGGTAAGGAGGGCACAGCAATTACCTTTATCTCTGCCAATGAATACCGCAGTTTTGTTACGCTTCAGAAAATAACTAAAAACACCATTCGCAAGGAGAAACTACCTCACGGTCGTGACGTGGTTGCGGTGAAAAAGGCGCGTATATTAGGTGAACTTTCCGAGATAATTGAATTAGGCACCTTTGGCGATTACTTGGGAATGGCTGAAGACATGCTTACTTCTACTAGCCCCGAAGTTACCTTGGCGGCACTGCTCAAGATGGCGTTTAAAAATGAGCTTTCCGAGGCAAATTATCCTGAATTCCGGACATTTAATGTTGACCGGAGAGGTAAGGCTCGTGTTTTCATTGCTCTAGGTAAGCGCGATGGATACGATCCTGCCACCATGGTGAATATGATCAAGCAGAAAGTAAAACTTCCCGATTCCAATATAGATGAGGTTCAGATTATGGAGAACTTTTCTTTTGTAACTGTTCCCTTTAATGATGCTGAAACGCTACTTACTGCCTTGAACAAGGAGGGTAGAGGTGGTCGTCCCCTTGCTGAGCTAGCTAGCGAATCCAAGGGTGGTGGTGGAGGAAGAGATCGCGATCGTGGTCGTGAGGGCGGCGGTCGAGATAGAGATAGAGGTCGAGATAGTAGTAGAGGAAGAGATGGCGGTCGAGAAAGAGGAGGTTCCTCTCGACCACCTAGAAGATCTCGCGATCGATAGAATTCTCAATGAAGCCCCGAGCATTAATAAATGATCGGGGCTTTTAATCAAAAATATGCAATTGTTCTTTTATTCTTTGGTCAAATATTTTTAACTATTCTTTTTTTTCCTAAATTTGTTTAGATTCGAAGTTGTCGATTAATTACTGAACTGGACAATAGTGAGTAAGCCTACCTTATTTGATCTAGATAGACACTTTTCTCAAATCCATAATGAGGGAGAGGCTATCTTTGCATATAGGGGAGCTATAAGCACCGATTTTATCAACAATACCCTTTTCCTAGTTGAGGCAAAGCTCGATGAGATTATTCAGAAGGGATCGGTTCGGAAAAAGGTGTATAATGTGTTGGTTGAGAGTTTGCAAAATCTTTTTCACCATGTTGACTGCCCTCCTGGAATCTTGAATGGGAAGAGCGATAGTTACGGTTTGTTTTTGCTTTCAAAAACCAGCGAGGGATTTAAAATCATCACAGGGAACTTTATTCGAAACGAGAGAATACCACTTCTTCGCGAGAAATTGGAAAAGATAAACTCGCTCACAAGGGATGAATTGAAGGATTTTTATAAATTTGTCTTGAACAATCAGGAGTTTTCTGCCAAGGGAGGAGGAGGACTTGGATTAATTGATATTGCTCGTAAAACAGGAAGCAAGTTAATCTACATCTTTGAGCCCTACGATGAAAACTTCCATTTCTTTGACTTTTCTGTTGTAATTCCTGATGAAGAATAATAATAAATACGATAGCCATGGAATTCATGAACATAGAGGGAACCCCAAAAACGCCAACTATCACTCTTAACCCCGAGAGTGGCATTATCGAAATTAAGGGAAGATCCATCCCAGAGAACTCCATCGAGTTTTACAAACCTATTGTGGATTGGCTAGAGGATTACGCTAAAGCGCCAAAGGAGAAAACGGTGGTAAATATCCAGCTGGAATATTTCAATACCAGCTCGTCGAAGTGCATTCTTGATGTTTTCAAAAAACTTGAAAATTTAAAGAAAGGTAAAAACGATATTGTGGTCAATTGGTACTACGAAGAGGATGATGAGGACATGCTTGAAGCTGGTGAGGACTATGAATCCATTATCAAGGTACCTTTTAAGATGATTGAAATTGTAGACTAATTAATACCTTTGCATCCGTATTTGCAATAAGGTACGATAAAAAAAGAGGAGCTCGCTCCTCTTTTTTTATATTTATTCCCCGCTCTTTTTGCGGTGCATTATCTCGGATATCTCTAGCAACTTTCTTAGCAATCTGAAATAGAGGATAAGGTAGAGCATACCGGACATAAGCCAAATCACTACCACATTTATCCAGAACGTGCTGTAGAAATGGCCAAAAATGGGTTTTACTGGAGAGTAGAAGTGTGCTCGTATAAAGGAGCCTTCTGGATATTCAAAAATAGGATCAACCTTCTGTATTAGATGGTTGTCAAACTCGATTATCCTATCTACCTCGTCACTATTTCTTACAAAGTCATCGAGGCTTTCGTTAAAGTAATTTTGCTTAAGCCGTAGAAAGGAATCCCTTCCATTCTCACTACTTTGCAGCTCCGAAATCATCTCATCTTTTTTGGAACTGGCAGCATTATACAGGCGAACGTAATACTTTCTCACCCATTCTAGGTAATTTCTTAAATCGGTAATAACCTCAGGGCTGAGCATTCTTGAGTTCAGCTTGCTAAGAAGTATGGCTGGCGGTGCAAGTTGTGGTGAAATCGCGGCATGGCGTTTCAGTTCGTTATTGATGAGGGTTATTGCATTATATATTTTCTCTTTATTCCCATTATCTAATTCGCGCTCAACTTGATCAACCTTGTTGCTCAACGATTTAATCCAGTAGTTTCTCCGATAATCTGCAATGCTCATGGCCCTATCGAGCTGGTAGAACTGTTTTTCGTAATTATTCTCCATAAACTGGTAAACCGCAAGTCCTTCGTATGCCCAACGGGAGGTTATCATTTCCCCATAAAAGGGAATTTGATCGGGGGAGGAAATATTGGGGTTGAGTTTCTCAAACTTCACAATTACGCCGCTGAGGATAATTTGAGGAATAACCAGAAAGGGAATTAAGATATAGATGGTAACCACTGTTTTAAAGCTGTCGGAAATGACCAGCCCAAGCATATTTGCCGAAAACCAAGCGCTAAACAATACTAACCAGTAGGCAAAATACATCCCCTTGATTTCCATAATTGTATTTCCAACAATCACGAATAAGAAGGCTTGAAGGGCTGAGATCCCAATTAGTATGGCAACTTTCGACGAGAGGTAGCTCGCTCTTGAAAGATTGAGGAACGACTCTCGTTTGAGGATTTTCTGATCCTTTATGATCTCTTCTGCGCTGACAGTTAATCCCACAAAAATGGCTACAATTACCGACATGAAGATGTATACCGGTAGGTTGCTATTGTTCGAAAAGGTATAGCCAAATTGATTGCTTGCATCAACGTTATAGAACTTAATAATGTAGGAGAGAATAAAGGCCAACAGCGGAGGTTCCACAAGGTTTATCACCCAGTATTGCTTGTTTGCGAATTTGGATATCAGATCTCGGCTGATAAACACCCATAGCTGCTTTAGTCTGTTTGGAATTTTAAAGAGGTTTTCAGGAACGTCGGAGTATACCATGGCCGAAAGATTTTCCTTAGCGGAAAATTCGTGGTAGTAGTAATTCCACTCCTTCGGGCTGGTTTTTCTAACTCGCGTAGAGTTTCCATATTCGTCAAGAACGTTGGCCTCAACAATGTTGAAAATTTGCTCGGGGTTTACATTGCCGCATGCGGCACACTCGCTTTCATTCCAGTTCGCATGCTGAACTCTCGACTTGAAGTAAATGATAGATTCAATCGGATCCCCATTGTAGATTAGGTAGCCACCGGTATCCAAGATGAGCAGCTTGTCGAACATCTTAAAAATATCGGACGATGGCTGGTGAATTACCACAAACACCAGCTTACCTTTTAAGGTTAACTCCTTCAGGAGGTCCATTATGTTTTCTGAGTCCCGAGAGGAGAGTCCCGAAGTGGGCTCATCGAGAAAGAGAATGGTAGGCTCCCTAATAAGCTCAAGGGCAATGTTAAGTCTTTTGCGCTGCCCTCCGCTGATTTTCTTGTTGAGTGGCGATCCCACCCGCATTTCCTTGATATCGTAAAGTCCAAGATTCAGAAGCGTTTGATCTACAGTATCAACAATTTGCTCCTCCGAATAGTTGCTGAAGCATAGCTTCGCATTATAGTAAAGATTTTGGTAGACTGTTAGGTCCTCCATGAGCAGATCATCCTGAGAAACAAACCCAATCAATCCCTTGGTTTGTTCCTTGTTGGTATGAATGCTCGTCCCATTAATTAGCACCTCACCTGAAGTGGGTCGATCGCTACCGTTGAGCACGTTGAGGAGGGTCGATTTGCCTGCTCCGGAGGCTCCCATAATACCAACCAACTTTCCCGACTCTTCCCTAAAGCGCATGGCGTGAATGCCATATTGGCCTCCTCTAAACCTGTATTCTAGGTCCTTCACCTCAAAAATAATGGGCTCCTTAATCTTGTCGAGCGTGAAGCGAGAGAGGATATCGCTATAGTATATCGGTTTAATCTTCGCGTTTCGGATGGACGCTCCTGCATTGAGCACAAAAATTCTGTTTGGAACAAGCAGATGCCCATTAAGGTAAAGCTCGTGTTCGCCAAAGTAGCGGATGAAAAACATGTTAGCAGAAAAAATCCGCAATATTTTGACCTCACCTCGAAACCCCTCAGAGTAGATATGTTTTACCCCAATGGGAGTATCCTCATCTGAAATATTATTTATGGTAAGAATTTCATTGCCAGAGTAAATGGAGTTGGAGAAGGGTAATACATAGCTAAGTATGGTTTCGAACTCTTGGTCGGAAATATGAAAAGTTTCGGCAACGGTTGAAATAAATGCCATCTCTTGGCTTGAGACATTACCTGCTGCACTTCTGGCAAATTCAAGAAGTCGAACAAGAACAACTAACTTTTGCTGCTGGGTAAGCTGGTTGTTAATTTCCGTACATATTTTCAGAAGGCGTACGGAGCTGCTGGAGGCTCTCTTAACTGATTTACTCTTCTCGCTTAACTTTTCTTGGTATAGATTGTAGTAAGAGTCAAAGACCCGAAGGTAGGCATCAACTAATTCCTGATTGATTTGAAGCTTAAGGAATGATTCAACGATAGATCGACGGTCGCCCACACTACTGCCTTTCTCCTCCGGCCAAGCAATGATGGCAAAAAGCTGCATTAATGCTTTGAGTATCGACTCGCTCATTTTTTAGCTCATTGTTTAGGTTGCTGAAAACCAACTAACAGCATAATGTATCCCGGCTGGAACTTTTCAGAATTAACCTTTAGCCGAATAATACAGCTAACGGTTGACTTGAACTTAAAATTCCAGTAGGGCGAATAGTCATATTTCTCATTGGAGAACAGAAGATTTTTCTCAGTATCGTACACCGAAAAACTCAGTTGACCTTTTTTAACATTAGTGCAGGCCACTATTCGGTAGATATTCTCCCCGTAGAAAGTAGTTCTGAACTCCACTACCTCGTCTTGTTTTAGCGGTGCATAGTATTGTTGACCGTCAGAAATAAAATCGGGAGGAAAGTATAGCGAACAAATATTTTGAAGTTGCTCCAGCTGTGGGAAAGCCTTAAAGGTGGCTCCCAGTATAATTAGGGAGAAGACAAAAATCGTTTTCTTGAACATGGCAAACACAATTATTGAACAGCTTTGTTTCTTATGGCTGCAATCTTGTTGGTTATTACCTCTAAATGATATCCGCTAAGCACTACTTGCGATTCACTGTTGATGGTAATTAGTTTATTTTCCACATCAATTTTAGGTGGTTTATAGTAGTAATTATAAATAATTCCGTCGAACTCGTAAGCTAAATCAACCAAGTCGTCTACCAGCTTAGAGTATTCCGGTGACACATAGTAATGGGGGCTAAGAATATCGATAAGATTATCGAGAGGGTGCTTCTGCTCCCCAATTCGGTTGATAATATCCCTGTTTTGAGTTTTCGAGGCTATTTGCGTTAGTATGTATACGCTCTCTATCCAACCCCCAGCAAGGACAAGTGCACCCACATCACTTCGGTCATCTTGTTTGAGGTAGAGGTCTGCATTTCGGTAAGTATAGCTCATTAGGTATTGAAGAGAATCTTTGATAGAAATATTCTTCTCCACCTTAGCAAAAAAATTGGTATCGAAGGAGGACGATATGCCCAACTCGTCACAAAGTTTCTTTACCGACCCAAAGTAGGTTACACACTCCTGAGATCGATCATATATATTGTAGTAGCTTAAATCGGTTCCATAGATGCCTAGGTTAAGGCCCCGCTTAAAGGAAGAGTTATAACCTTGCACTTTATTGGCTGGGTTGCTGAGTTCATCGTTAAATGGAATGCCATTCTTTTTAAGAATGGTACTTGCTTGGTAGGGTGAGGGAAGTGCAAAGAGGGTATTGTCGTATTTTAAAATGAGTGAGGATGTATCAGCGTCGGCATCTTTGCTTTTCTGCTGTTCTTTGGATCCGGTCCCACTGCATGATGCCAACAATAGAGTTACTAACACCCCTTCAAGAATGCGTAGTATTAGAGAAGTTTTTCTGATACGATTTACTAGCTCCATTAAACGAATAATTTTTGCACAATATATGGCAAGTAAACAATTAAATAGCAATTATCAAAGGCCGGTTGGCTGTATTTCAAGGCTTATCTCACCCTGTTTTAGCCATGTATATGCAAATTGTTGAGATAAAAGTAAGAAAAACTCACAATTGTTCGAATTGTCGTTATACTAAATACCTCAAATATTTCAGCTTTCTTGGTTATATAGGAGATGGGATTGAACCTGTTTACATAAATCCCGATTGAATAATCGTATTTTAAGGCTATCTGTTACAGAATAATATGCTCGGTAATGTTGCTTTTATCCAATATATTATTTTTTTTTGAGAAGCGTAGCAAACCTTTTTTTGTAAATCTCATCTTATGGTATGTATTTGCATAAATGATTTATCAGGTTTGCACTTTAGCCAAGATTTCGTCTGTGCATACCATCCAATTTGTAGGTGAAAAATACTTGGTAATGATTTAATGATAGGCAATACTGTGGCACAATATCAAAACATGGCTGCAGTAGCGCGTTGGATGTGGCGGCCATTCTATCGAAAATAATATTTGTATGCTTTATAATAACTTATCGTTCCTGATGAAAAAGATTCTACTTTTAGTAAGCTTATTTGCCTTTACTATTGGCGGATTTGCGCAGCAAAAGCTCTTATCGATAGATGAGGCTGTTGTTGGACAGTGGTTCCAG
>DATKTT010000214.1:0-2175 GCA_035530955.1 Williamwhitmania sp.
TATTAACAAGAGAATCAGCTTCGCTATAACTATTCTCCAATTATGCTACTTTTGCAGCCATAATATTGACCTATGGAACAGATTGTTTTATACATGGCCCCCATGCAGGGCTTTACTGAATTCCCTTTGCGAAATGCATTCGCGGCTGCTGGTGTGGCTGTCGATGGCTTTGTTGCGCCCTTTGTGGATGCTCATGAATTTGCCAGAGGAAAGGCACGAAAGCTCAAGGATTTGGAGGTAGTAAACAACAGTTCTATTTCGTTAACACCTCAGTTACTTGGTTCAAATCCCGATGAGTTGGTGGCGCTTGCCGGGTGGTTTCGCGAGTTGGGATACAAAACCATAAGCCTAAACCTTGGCTGCCCCTATCCTATGGTAGCGCTAAAGGGAGCAGGTTCAGGCCTTATAGCACATCCAGAGGTAGTTGACCTCACTCTTTTAAAACTTTTTTCCGCTTTCCCCGATATATCACTTTCGGTTAAGACACGTTTAGGTTACGCTGATCCATTGGAGTTGGAAGGCTTGATCCCCGTGCTGAACAGGTATAAGTTGACCGAGGTGGTAGTGCATCCCCGAATCGGCAAGCAGCTCTATAAAGGTGAAGTGGATTTGGATGCTTTCGCTAAGGTGTCGGCAAAGTTAAATGCCCCCATTTGCTTCAATGGTGATATTCTTACGCTGTCCGATTTCAGGCAACGGAAGCAGCACTTCCCTTCCATAAACCGTTGGATGATTGGTCGCGGAGCGCTACAAAACCCTCTCGTTTTCTCCGAAATCAGGAGTGGGGTAGAGGCTACTTCCGACGAGAAACTCAAAGTAATTGAGATTATTCATGACGAATTGTTTAGACACTACGTTGGCGTACTGTCGGGCGATAGCCATTTATTAAAGAAAATAGGACCATTTTGGGACTACTTTGCTGCTGGATTTCCCGAACGCAGAAAGTTGCTTAAAAAGGTTGTCAAGGCTACCAAGGCTGAGCACTATCGGTTAGCAGCCATTGAGTTCTTTAAGGCCTAAGAAATGGCAATGATTCCCTCCGACAGCTTTGGTATTATTCCTGAGATGTCCTTTTGCATGCAGTAGCTTACGTCTGCAATAAATCCTTTTTTTATTAAGAGCTGAGCGTGGTGGCAGTTTTCTAAGGCTGACATCAGATTTCCTTCAAATCCTTTGTACAAGTGCATTAGTGTAAATGCATAATCGCTCAGGCTTGCCGCAAAACGTTCTGACAAAATGCTGGCAATCATGCCTGCGCACAGGGCATCCTCCAGCGTGTAGCTCTCTGCCGATCCGGCGCACACAATAGTCACATCCTCACCCTCGTTGCCCAGCCAGTTGCCTATTGCCGTTGCATTTAGAAACGAGGCAATGGTTACATTCTTTGCCTCAACGCTGCCCGTAAGTGCTCTCGTTCCGTTGGAGGTCGTCAGTATTATTGTTTTCCCATCCACCACTTCCTTTGTGTATTCAAACGGAGAGTTGGCTAGGTGAAATCCCTCAATTTTAACTGCATTTCGCTCACCACCTAAAAGGACACCAGTATTCATTATGGTGGTATAGCATTGCCTTGCATCCTCAACATGCTCCTTCGGAATTATTGCGATGGCTCCATTTTGCAAGGCTGTAACAATTACCGTTGTGGCTCGCAATACATCAATTACAGCAACATTTTTGCCCTTGATTATTTTGGGTTGAAGTTCTGCAGGTGAACCTACAATGTCTACTCTCATATTTTCTAATCAATGATTTTTAAGGTTCAAAGGTAGGTAAAATCCGGTTTTTGCCGTTTTTGCGACTAAGTAATTGCTTTTTTGCAGGAGAAGCAACAGCCGCACGCTCTATGGTTGATAAATTCGATGAAATTCTCAACAACAAGATAGTCAGTAGTCTCAAAATGTATTGCAGAATTCTATCACAATAGTTCTTTTATTTTCAATGTTTTTTCAGGTAATTATTTTTAGGGCTATTGTGGCTGTAAGCCAATGCTATAAAGCAACGGCCCAATATTTGTTTGAAAATATATTCTAAAAGATTTGGAGTGTAATGGAAGAAGTACTACTTTTGCATCCGCTTTCGAACCGGTAACGACCGGGAATTGGCGGAAGCAGGGCGGGTAACCGCTCGAGGATCTTTGACCGGCTGTAGCGAGTGGATCCCCCAAGGGGGAGAAGC
>DATKTT010000215.1:0-4000 GCA_035530955.1 Williamwhitmania sp.
ACCCGAGCACAGTCAATCATTACCTTTTCAAAAATCATACTTAATATGTGTGGAATTGTTGCATATATTGGAAAAAAGGAAGCCTTTCCAATAATTATTAATGGACTAAAAAGACTTGAGTATCGTGGTTACGATTCTGCTGGCGTTGCCCTTTTTAATAAGGATATAGAAGTTTATAAGTGCAAGGGGAAAGTTAGCGACCTAGAGGCTCACACAGCACAATCAGACACTGCTGGAACTTTGGGAATAGGCCACACTCGCTGGGCAACCCACGGTGAACCAAACGATATCAACGCTCATCCTCATAGCTCACAAAACGGCTACTTCACGCTAATTCACAACGGTATTATTGAGAACTATGGCGTGTTGCGGAGACGGCTTGAAAAACGTGGCTACACCTTTGCTAGCGAAACAGATACGGAGGTATTGGTTAACCTCATTGAGTACATCTACCTCAAGGGACAAGTTAGTCCGGAAATTGCAGTGCGACTTGCATTGTCGAAAGTTGTTGGTGCATTTGGTCTTGCTATCCTTTGCAAAGATGATCCAGATTTATTGATTGGAGCAAGACGTGGTAGCCCATTGGTAATCGGTGTTGGCAACAAGGAATACTTCCTAGCTTCCGACGCAACCCCAATTGTTGAGCACACCAACAGCGTTATCTTTATGAACGATGACGATGTTGCCATAATTCGTAGAGGGGAACTTTCCCTAAAGACAATCTCTAACCATCCTCTTGAGCCGAAGATACAAACCATTGATCTCGATATTGAAGAGATTGAAAAGGGTGGATTTGAACATTTTATGCTCAAAGAAATTTATGAGCAGCCGCGTTCAATTAAAGACACTTTCAGGGGAAGGCTATCTGCCGATCTGCAGGAAATACATCTCGGTGGGCTTTACAACGTTCTCCCACAGCTTGTTGAGGCCAAGCGTATTATTCTTATTGGATGCGGAACCTCATGGCATGCAGGACTTCTTGGTGAATACCTATTAGAAGATTTAGCCCGTATACCCGTTGAAGTTGAGTACGCCTCAGAATTCCGTTACCGCAACCCGGTAATTTATCCCGACGATGTGGTTATTGCCATCAGCCAAAGTGGAGAAACAGCCGATACACTTGCTGCCATCAAGTTGGCAAAAAGCCAAGGTGCCTTAGTGCTTGGAATTTGCAATGTGGTTGGCTCCAGCATCCCCAGGGAAACACATGCAGGCGTTTACACCCATGCCGGACCTGAAATTGGTGTTGCCTCTACAAAAGCATTTACAGCACAGGTTACCGTACTTGCCATGATGGCCATTTTGTTGGGCAAGCGCAAAAAAACCATCACAACCGAACAGGCCAGCCAGCTTATTGCAGAGCTTAGCTCTGTTCCTGAGAAAATTGAAAAAATCCTTTTGTTAAACGAGAAAATTGAAAGCATTGCCAAGCGGTTTAAGGATTCAACCAATTTCCTCTATTTAGGACGTGGATATTTCTTCCCTGTGGCGTTGGAAGGTGCATTAAAGCTGAAAGAAATTTCTTACATACACGCCGAGGGTTACCCCGCAGCCGAAATGAAGCATGGGCCTATTGCGCTAATTGACGACAAGATGCCAGTTGTGGTAATTGCTGCCAAGGATAGTTCCTACGACAAGGTTGTAAGCAACGTACAGGAGGTAAAGGCTCGCAAGGGAGTTGTTATTGCCATTGTTTCCGAGGGTGATACAACCATTACGAGCATGGCCGATTACACCATCGAAATTCCAAGTATTCATGAATCAATGGAAGGACTGCTGGCAGTTGTTCCGCTGCAACTTTTAGCATACCACATTGCTTTGATGAGGGGTTGTAATGTTGATCAACCTCGCAACTTAGCGAAGTCAGTTACGGTTGAGTAACCACCTATATTTCAAGAGGAGGCCCGAAGTGAAAAACATTCGGGCCTTTTTTTATCTCTGGGTGTATTGCTTTTGGTAATACTTCTCGTAATCGCCTGACACCACATGCGACAGCCACATCTCGTTGGCCAAATACCAGTCAACGGTTTTTTCTAGGCCCTCTTCAAATCGAACAGAGGGTTGCCAACCAAGCTCCTTCTGCAAGTGTGATGAGTCGATGGCGTAGCGAAGGTCGTGCCCAGCTCTATCCTTTACAAAGGTTATTAGACTTGCCGATTCACCCTCTTTTCTTCCCAATTTGCGATCCATTATACTACAGAGCAACCTAATTAGATCAATGTTGGTCCACTCGTTATTCCCGCCAATATTGTAAGTTTCCCCAGCTTTTCCTTTGTGGAAAATTAGGTCGATGGCGTTGGCGTGGTCTTCCACGTAAAGCCAATCGCGCACATTTTCACCCTTCCCATAAATTGGGATTGATTTTTTGGTTTTGATATTGTGAAAAGCCAGAGGAATAAGCTTTTCGGGGAAATGGTTTGGTCCGTAATTGTTGGAGCAGTTGGAGATAACGGTTGGTAAACCATAGGTGTGAAAGTAGGCTCTTACAAGATGGTCGGAGCTAGCCTTTGATGCGGAGTATGGGCTACGAGGGTCGTACGAGGTTTCTTCTGTGAACAGGCCCTCTTTACCAAGGCTTCCATACACTTCATCGGTAGAGATATGGTAGAATTTTTTTCCTTCAAAGTTGGAACCCCACGCTTTTCTTGCTGCGATTAATAAGGTTACGGTTCCCACTATGTTGGTTCTTATAAATGCCATAGGGTCAGCAATCGAACGGTCCACATGCGACTCTGCTGCAAGGTGAATAACTCCATCAATTGCATATTCGGCGAACACTTTGTCGAGCAGGGCATCGTCGCAAATGTCTCCCTTAACGAAGGTATAGTTTGGCGATTTCTCTATATCGGCAAGGTTTTCAAGATTCCCTGCATAGGTAAGCTTGTCGTAATTAACAATGCGGTAGTCTGGATATTTCTTTACAAAAAGCCGAACTACATGGGAGCCGATAAAGCCAGCGCCTCCGGTAATTAAAATACTTTTTTTCATATAATCTATTTTTTGTTTTTCGAACGGTAACGTTGCTCCCATTTCCATGCGCTAAGCAGTGTATCTTCCAGTGGAATAATGGCCTTCCAGCCTAGCACCTTATTTGCCAATGAGGTGTCGGCCCAAACCTGCTCAATGTCGCCCAAACGTCTGTCAACAAATTGATAGGGCAGCTTTATTCCTGTAACTTTTTCAAAAGTAGTCACAATTTCTAAAACCGAAAGGCCGTTGCCTGTTCCTATATTGAACACCTCAAGCGTTTGTTTTTCTTTACTGGTTGCAAGCCGCTCTATGGCAGCAACATGTGCTTTGGCTAAGTCTACAACGTTTATATAGTCTCGGATGGCCGTTCCATCGGGGGTGCTGTAATCGTTTCCAAATATGTTGAGCACATTGCGAAGGCCATAGGCTGTTTGGGTGACATAGGGAATGAGATTATTTGGGACGCCAATGGGAAGTTCACCAATCTCAGCTGAAGGGTGGGCTCCAATGGGATTAAAGTAGCGCAGCGCAATGGCTTTTAGTTTTTTATTGGCCTTAATGGCGTCGGTGATAATCTCCTCCGAAATCTGCTTGGTATTGCCGTAGGGTGATTCTGCCAACTTTATTGGTGCTTGTTCCGTTACCGGTAGTGTGTCGGGCTGGCCATACACCGTGCAGGAGGAGGAAAACACAAGATTACCACCTCCATTGTTTTCTAAGCACTCAATGAGGTTAATCAGCGAAACTAGGTTGTTTCGGTAGTAAAGTAGCGGTTTCTCAACCGATTCACCCACCGCCTTGGAGGCTGCAAAATGAATTGCAGCCGAAATATCCGGGTTCTGATTAAATATAGATTTCATGGCCGCCATATCGGTGCAGTCTGCTTCAAAAAATGTTGGCCGCTGCCCACAAATGTGCTCTATACCATCGAGGACCTCAATAAAAGAGTTGGAGAGGTTGTCCACAATCACAACCTTGAAACCTTGCTGTAATAGTTCTACTACTGTATGGGAACCAATGTATCCGGTTC
>DATKTT010000216.1:0-5649 GCA_035530955.1 Williamwhitmania sp.
TGAGATGGAAGAAATAGCCGTGCGCATGGTTACTCCTTTTCTGGATTATTTTGCCGCAAAAGGTTATGAGGATCCGCAAAGCGTTATCCTCTTTATACATGCAACGGCAGATGGGTTAATATTCAACTCCCTTTTTAATCCAGACATCTTTCAAATAGAGAAAATTAAGCCGATGTTTTTCAATCTTCTAACAAAAGGAACATTATGAAAAAGTTTGTTTGGGGTATGGTGTTAACCATACTTCTGCCTTCCTTTAGCATTGCTCAAACGCCAGATGCCAAGGAGATAGTTAATCGTGCCGAGAATAATTCACTTGGCGAGAAATCCTCCTACTGCGAGATGTCGATGACCATTGTTCGGCCCAAGTGGGAGCGTACGCTCAAGATGAAGCTCTGGACCAAGGAGCGCGACAAGGCGCTTACCCTCATTACCTATCCGGCCAAGGAGAAGGGCCAAACTTTCTTAAAAGTGGGAAGCAATATGTGGAATTGGTTGCCCTCCATAAACCGAATGATAAAGATTCCGGCCTCCATGATGTCGCAGGGGTGGATGGGTTCTGACTACACCAACGATGATGTGCTCAAGGAATCGTCGCTCACCAACGACTACAACCATACGCTATTGGGCGAAGAGGCCTATGGTGGCTTTAACTGCTACAAAATTGAGATGAAGCCTAAACCCGATGCTGCGGTGGTTTGGGGTAAGCTTATAACATGGATTTCCAAAGGCGACTACCTCATGCTGAAGACCGAATACTACGACGAGGATGGTTACCTGGTAAGAACTGAGTTGGCATCGGATGTTAAGGAGATGGGGGGGCGCAAGGTGGCAGCCCACATAGAAATTATTCCTGCCGACAAGCCTAACCAGAAAACGGTGATTGTGTTGGAGACCATTAAGTTTAATATTGGCCTCAGCGACGATACCTTCTCACAGCAAACCATGAAAACCATAAAGTAGACACAATGAAACAGATTGTGACGCTCGCTTGGCGAAATATTTGGCGAAACAAGCGAAGAACCTTAATAACCATCGGCTCAGTATTTTTTGCCATCCTGCTGGCGCTGGTGATGCGCTCCATGCAGCTGGGCTCCTATGGCTATATGATCGACAGTGTTGTCCACTCCTATACCGGACATATACAGGTGCATGCCAAGGGTTACTGGGACGACAAGACCCTCGATAACTCATTTGCAGCATCCGATAGCCTTGTTCATGCCATTGCCTCTGTTCCTGGCATTACGCTGGTGGTTCCTCGGCTTGAGTCCTTTGCGTTAGCCTCCTTTCGCTCTAAAACTAAGGGGGTAATGGTGGTTGGGATAGATCCACCACTGGAGAATAAACTCACCAATCTTTCGCACCATATTGTAAAGGGAAGCTGGCTTACACCCAGCGATAACGGTGTTGCTCTAGGGCAAACACTTGCCAACTATCTTGACGTAAATGTTGGCGATACGCTGGTGCTTATGAGCGTGGGTTACCAAGGCATGAGTGCGGCCAACCTCTTTCCCGTAAGAGCAATACTAAAGCTTCCGGCGCCAGAAATGGACAACTCCTTTGTGTTTATAACGCTTTCGCAAGCGCAGTCTTTTTACTCAGCACAAGGGAGGCTCACCTCCTACGCCATGCTCATCGATAAAAACAGCAATCTTGAAGAGGTTACTTCAGCCTTAAGAGAGAAGCTTGGGCCCGACCAATTTGAGGTGATGACGTGGAAGGAGCTGATGGTGCAGCTGATGCAGCAGATACAAGCCGACAACGTAAGCGGGCTATTTATGCTTGCCATCCTCTATATGGTGGTTGGTTTTGGCATCTTTGGAACTCTATTGATGATGATTTCCGAGCGCCGTCGCGAGCTGGCAGTTATGGTTGCCGTGGGAATGAAAAAGGGTAAGCTGGCGCTGGTAATCGCCTGCGAGGTTCTGTTTATCACCCTCATTGGGTTGATGTCTGGAATTGCTGGAGCCATGCCCATTATTCTTTACTACCACCACCATCCAATTTGGCTAACCGGACAAACGGCCGATGCCATGCTTAAAATGGGCTTCGATCCCATAATGCCATTTGCCCTTCAAGGTGGTTTTTTTGTGGCGCAGAGCATGGTGATATTCGTAATTGCAATGGTGGCGGCACTCTACCCAGTGATTTCTATTTTTCGCATAATCCCTTCTAAAGATTTAAGACGATAAGCCATGATACCTTCAATTGCTTGGAAAAATATTTGGAGAAATCGCACCCGAAGTTTAGTGGTTATTGTGGCCATTGCCCTAGGACTCTTCGGCGGTCTTTTTGCCTCTTCCTTTATGCTTGGCATGGCCGATGAGCGGGTTAGCGAGGGTATTCGGTACGAAACACCGGAACTCAAGGTTGAACATCCTAAGTTTGAGGAGAATTTAGAGCCTCATTTCTGCATCACCAATGCGGACCAAAAGATAGTTGAGTTGAAAAAACTACCTCTTATTTCGGGTGTTTCACCTCGTGAGGTTGCCTCAGCCATGGTGCAAACGGCAACCACCAGCTCCGGCATTACCCTTTTTGGTGTCGATCCCGAAAAGGAGAAAACGGTATCGATGCTCTACCAAACCATCTGGGACAGCACTGCCGTTCGCAAGAATAGACCCGACATAGCTGATGTTAGCCAGTTTGTGGCTGATTCTTGTGGCGAATACCTGTCTGACAACCAGCACATCCCCATTATTATTGGTGAGAAGTTGGCGCACAAGCTCAAGGTCAAGGTTCGCTCAAAGCTTGTGATTACTATGCAAAACTATGATGGAACCCTTACTGGTGGTGCCTTTCGCGTTGTTGGCATTTTTAGAACCAGCAACACACAGTTTGAGGAGGGCAATGCCTTTGTGCTTCGGAGCGACCTGTCAGCCTTAATGGCGGTACCAGAAAATACGGTATCGCAGCTGGCGCTGAGGTTGAAAAGCCGAGATCAGCTAAGCATTGTGGACCAGCAAGTCACCGCCCTATTTCCTAAGTTAAAGGTGGTTACTTGGCAGGAGAGCGACCCTATTCTCGGAATGATTGATGGCCTAATGCTTCTCTACATCGTTGCCTTTCTGGTTATCATTCTGCTGGCACTCGGTTTTGTAATAGTAAATACCATGCTGATGGTGATTCTGGAGCGCGTTCGAGAGCTGGGCATGCTCATGGCCATTGGAATGAGCAAAGGGCGTGTTTTTAGCATGATAATGGTTGAAACGGTGCTGCTAACCACTACCGGTGGTGTAGTTGGTATGATGCTGGGCTATGGAACAGTAATGATTACTGGCCATACGGGAATCAATCTGAGCAGCGTTTCTCAGGGCTTAAGAGCCATGGGTTACTCACCAATGGTTTACCCTCATATCGATATTTTCTTTCTCCTGATGGTTACTGCGCTTGTTTTGATTACCGGACTGGTAGCATCAATTTTTCCGGCCATTAGAGCGTTGAAGCTAAAGCCGGTGGAAGCGCTTCGCCAAGATTGATTTTTAAAATGTTGTTTCTTTAAATACCTATAGCCATGAACGTAATAGAGCTTAAAGACTTAAAAAAGATATATCGGGAAACCGAAGTAGAGGTAAGAGCAGTTAACGGTATCGATCTAACCGTTGCGCAGGGTGAGTTTACCGCCATTGTGGGACCATCGGGAAGTGGAAAAACTACGCTGTTGAACCTTATTGGAGGCCTCGATACTCCAACCGAAGGCGATGTTGTAGTGGATGGAACGGCGTTGAGCCAGCTCTCCTCGTCGCAGCTCATCGACTTTAGGCTTCGGAACATTGGTTTCGTGTTCCAGTCCTACAACCTTATTCCCGTGCTTACAGCCGAGGAGAATGTGGAGTTTATAATGCACCTTCAGGGTGTGGATAAGATAAAGCGGCGTGAGCGGGCCAAGAATCTTCTAACTTCTGTGGGGCTGGGCGATAGGATTAACAGCCGTCCGTCGAAGCTTTCGGGCGGACAGCAGCAGCGCGTGGCCGTGGCTCGTGCATTGGCATCGCACCCCAAGTTTGTGCTTGCCGATGAGCCCACCGCCAACCTCGACTCCAAATCCACCGCAACACTCCTCGACATTATGCTAAAGCTTAACAAGGAGGAGGGGGTTACCTTCGTTTTCTCCACCCACGACCAGCGTGTGGTGCAAAGGGCACGCCGCGTGATTACCGTGGAGGATGGCAAGGTTGTTTCCGATGTTATAACCAAGAATGGACGAAAGGAGATGGCCGATTCGCCGCAGTGAAAAATTCACACGTAATACTTAACCTATAAATTTTGAAAAGATGTTTTTTTTGGTTCGTACCATAGTGCAGGTAGTGAGGCTTATCGTATGCTCTGCCCTCAACTGCTTCAAGGAGATGGTCAATTTCTGTGACGACAACAATGCCGCTGACGGTAAATAATAGTGTAGGTGGTTAACAAACATTTTTCAACGATCGCATTAAACAACGTTTCATGAAAAAAATCGGCTTTATTCTTGGTGCGCTACTCTTGGCCATAGCCTCGGCAAATGCCCAACTGGTGGACTCTACCGCCTCACCGCTTACCTTTGGCGGTTATGTTAAGTTTATGAACACCAATCTGATTGAGTCGCTCAAGGGCGACTGGCTCTCGGAGAACATGTTTCACAATCGCCTTAACTTCCAGTGGGCACCTTCGTTGCACTTTTCGGCCGGGTTGGGGTTGCGCAACCGCCTTATTTATGGTGATTTTGTGAAGCAAATTCCCGGTTACACCGCCATGGCCGATAATGACCCCGGTTTTGTGGACATGTCCAAGAATATTGCCTCGGGTAGCTCCTACTTTCTAAATATTACCGCCGATAGGCTTTGGCTCGACTACCACCAGCAGGGACTTGACCTGCGCGTGGGTCGGCAGCGCATAAACTGGGGGCAGACCTTTGTGTGGAACGCCAACGATGTGTTTAACTCCTACTCCTTCTTCGACTTCGACTACGAGGAGCGTCCGGGTAGCGATGCGGTGCGCCTTTCGCTTTACCCCAGTTCGTTTTCTACGGTGGACATGGCGGTGAAGATGGAGCACGATAGCACCGTCACCGTTGGGTTTCTCTACAAGTTTAACCACTGGGGTTACGACATTCAGCTGTTGGGTGGTGAGCTCAAGGGCAGCGATGTGTTTGCCGGTGCCGGTTGGTCGGGGAGCATTGGTGGTGCTGGCTTCGATGGCGAGGTTACCTACATTCATCCCATCTCCGATTTTGGCAGCGCACAGGGGCATTTGCTTGCCTCGGTGGGTGGCAGCTACACCTTTGCCAACTCGCTGTCGCTGCAGGGGGAGGTGTTCTACAACGGCTTTGCTACCGATAGCAGCAACATCGACTTCTTTAGCTACTACTACCGGCCACTCGACATTAAAAACCTCTCCTTCTCGAAGTATTCAGCATTTGCACAGGTAAGTTACCCCGTAACGCCGCTGCTTTCGGTGAGCCTTGCGGCCATGGCCTACAGCCAGCCCAACGCCTTATACTTTGGGCCCTCGGCCACCTATTCGCTTTCGGACAACCTGGAGGTAGACCTTAGCAGCCAGGTGTTCCACCTCAGCTCCGGCGGCATCTACCAAAATATAGGGCTGGTATTCTTTCGGCTGCGGCAGAGTTTTTAAAATGCAGGAGTTATTCGGGAGTTAGAAGAAGTTAAAGGA
>DATKTT010000217.1:0-5074 GCA_035530955.1 Williamwhitmania sp.
TTTTAAAACAAAATTTGCTTGTGAAGTAAAAAATTATGATCCCAACAACTACTTTGAGCGTAAGGAGGCAAAAAGGCTGGACATGTATGCCCAGTATGCCCTCATTGCAGCCGAGGAGGCAGTGAAGGACTCGGGTCTTCAGCTGGAGACTTTAGACCTTGATCATGCCGGGGTTATTTGGGGTTCTGGAATTGGAGGAATCCAAACCTTTCTCCAGGAAGTTAAAGGGTTTGTCGAGGGTGGTTACATCCCTCGATTTAGCCCTTTCTTCATTCCTAAAATGATTTCGGACATTGCGTCGGGCCACATCTCCATGAAGTATGGCTTCCGCGGTCCTAACTATTCTACTGTATCTGCTTGTGCTTCGTCAACCCATGCCATGATTGAGTCATACAACCTTATTCGCCTTGGAAAAGCCAAGGTGTTTATTACGGGAGGCTCGGAGGCAGCAATAAACGAAGCAGGGGTTGGCGGTTTTAATGCCATGCAGGCCCTTTCTACCAACAATGAGCAATACCTTACGGCATCGCGTCCATTTGACGGTACCCGCGATGGTTTTGTGATGGGAGAAGGTGGTGCTTCCCTAATTCTTGAGGAGTATGAGCACGCCATTAAGCGCGGTGCAAAAATTTACTGTGAGGTTACTGGTGGTGGAATGACTGCCGATGCCTATCACCTTACAGCGCCCCATCCAGAGGGCTTAGGGGCTTCTAACGTAATGAAATTTGCCCTTTCCGATAACAATACTCGCCCGGAAGAGGTTGACTACATCAACGTTCACGGCACGGCTACTCCACTGGGCGATATCGCTGAGGCAAAGGCTATTATTACCGTTTTCGGCGACCATGCTTTTAAGTTGAATATCTCTTCCACTAAATCAATGACTGGCCACCTCTTAGGAGCAGCTGGAGCAGTTGAATCATTGGCCTGTATCTTAGCCATTAACAAGGGGATAGTTCCACCAACCATCAACCACACTACTCCCGATCCGGCCATCGATGCGCGGTTAAATCTTACCCTCAACCATGCCCAAAAGCGTGAGGTTAAGGTGGCGTTATGCAACACATTTGGCTTTGGCGGGCACAACTCATCGATCCTATTACGGAAGCTTCAGTAATTAATTTCAGGGTGGTTCCATTTCACCTAAGAAGATTCAAGTCTGAGTCGGACCGAATATTTTATCGGGAGTTTAAGGCTATTTTTGGCTTTTATCCTAAAAACCTCAACCTTTACAAGCTGGCCTTTATTCATAAGTCTGCCTCGGCAGTGCTAGCATCGGGACAGACGGTCAACAATGAGCGGTTGGAGTACCTTGGCGATGCCATCATCGACGCCATTATTGCCGATTTCCTTTTTGTGCACTACCCTGAAAAGAGGGAGGGATTTCTTACCAAGATGAGGGCAAAAATTGTAAGCCGCACCAATCTCAACCAACTTTCGGTTCAAATTGGCATACAGCGGTTAGTGGTATCTCAAACAAGCAGCTCCGCTCACCGACACATATTTGGCGATGCACTGGAGGCCCTCATTGGCGCTATGTACCTCGACCAGGGCTATAATCGCACCCGAAAATTTCTCACGAGAAAAATTCTTAGACGCTTTGTTGACCTTAATGCGCTGGAACTACTGGAAACAGATTTCAAAAGCCGCATTATTGAGTGGGGTCAAAAACAGAGGAGAAGTGTTACCTTTGACTATCATGAGGAGCATGAGCTTCATGAAACCTCTCCCATTTTTTATGCTTCACTCTTTATTGAAGGGGTGCAGGTAGGCGAAGGTCAGGGGTATTCCAAAAAAGAAGCTGAGCAAAATGCAGCAATGGTGGTGCTTTCGAATGAAGATGAACTTGCTGCATTAGCCCAATCTGGGACTGAGGAATCTAGCATGACCTCGGTTGACACTCTTGCAAGGTAGGCAGTCATTTAACCTTTAGCGTATGCCCAAAACTGTTCACAAGCTGGATATCCCCTTGCAGACTGCTGCCTTTTTGGGCATTGCCTGTGCGGAGCCCATTCAGCGGTTATCATGGTTGCTAAACCGATACGCTGGGGCTGAATTCTCCTTTTTTGATATTGCCGACACGGCCGCAGGATCCATCTTGCAGCCTTTTGCCACCTTCCATTTTTCGACCGATGCAAACGAGCATCATCTATTGCTAATTGCCACACGCAGTGGAGAGAAAAATCTATTGCCCAACATGAAAAATCTTGACTACCTGCTGGCTTGTACCGGACCAGCTTCCGCGGAGTTAATCATGGAGTGGTGTGCCCAGGTAAAGAAAATCCCTGAAGTAATGGGTTGCTTTTTGCTTGGTACAGAGAAGGGTGGTTTAAAGAAGCTGGCCTCGTTGCTCATAAAATAAAAAGGGATGGAGCAAAGTCCATCCCTAAATTTATGCTTTGCGATAGGGTTCACCCACCATTAAGCAAATTGAAAAGTTTGCACAAAAGCCTACACTTATTTTACTGCTTTTCAAAGATACTCTTTAGGCCACCTCCTTCAAGAAATCTTATGTTAAACTTTGTTAACGTTCTGATAAAAAGATAAATCAATAACCTAAATTTGCAAACTATCAAGCACTTGCTAAAACTTGCCTCATGAACCGACGCCATATCTGGTTGCTCACAATTATCATTTCTCTTGCTTCTCTTGGTTTAGTGCTTCTGCAAATGCTTTGGATTAGGAACTCCTACCAGATGAAGGAGGAGGAGTTTGATAGGTTGGTAAATAATACCCTCGATAGAGTAATCGATGAGGTTGAAAAGCAGGAAACCGTTTCTCAGATTATTGATGAAATAAAACCTTTCATCAACAACAAAGACGATGGCAAACCTAAGGTGGAGTACGAAATCAGCAAGGTAGAGAAAACACCGTGGAGCATAAGGTCGGTTCAACGAAAGAGGCAAATTTTTGTTTTTGACAAAGCCGATAGCCTTTTTATTACCCCGAACTACGATATTGTAACCTCCGATTCGGCCAAGTATAGGACTAACAGAGATCAGCTGATCGCCTTTCCAAACCAAAAGGTAACACGTCCAGAGGTAGAGAACAGCCTTGCCCCGTTGAGCAATCGGCTTACACAAAAAACGGTTTTTGTTGAAAATATTGTAAATAAGCTGATTCGAGTTGAGTCCACCATTCAGGAGCGAGTGTCGCAGGTGTTGCTCGACAGCCTCCTTCGAACAGAGCTGATGAAGAAGGGGGTAGATATACCCTACCAGTTTGCTGTTTCGGATGTCAAGGGTACGGTGATTTATAAATCGAAAAATTACCTACCTAAAACTCACTCGCTGTTCACTGGGTTACTCTTTCCCAACGACGTACTTTCACCCAAGTATTACCTGAGCATTTACTTTCCATCCCAGCGACACTTTATTCTCAGCTCGCTTGGGCTCATTTTGGGAGCGACTATTATCCTTACGCTAATCATTATTTTTGCCTTTAGCACCACCATATACATCATCATTCACCAGAAACGCCTTTCTGAGATTAAAAACGATTTTGTGAGTAACATGACCCATGAGTTGAAGACGCCTATTTCCACCATATCATTGGCCGCCCAGATGCTTATGGATAAAAATTTACCATCAGAACGAAAAAATTACGATTATATCTCAAAGGTGGTTTGGGAGGAGAGCCGCCGGTTGGGATTTCAGGTGGAGAGAGTGCTTCAAATGGCCATTTTCGACAAGGGTAAGGTAAAGCTCAAACGAAAGGTGGTGGATATCCATGCCATTGCAAAAAAGGTTACCGATAACTTTGCCCTACAGGTTGAGAAAAGTGGAGGAATTATCCTCTTAAACCTTAAGGCTACCGAATCAATGGTAATGGCCGATGAAGTTCACATTACCAACATACTTGCTAACCTGGTGGAAAATGCGCTGAAATATTCTGGGAATAGACCCGAGATTTCAATCTCCACTGCCAACCATCCCAAAGGTATTTTAATCAGCGTAAAGGATAATGGCATTGGCATTGGCAAGGAGAATCAAAAGCGCATATTTGAGCAATTTTTTCGAGTTCCTACCGGTAATGTTCATAATGTAAAAGGTTTTGGACTTGGACTTAGCTATGTTAAGAAGTTGGTGGAGATTCACGGAGGGAGCATCTGGGTGGAGAGTGAAATTGGAGTTGGCTCTAAATTCACTATTTTTCTTCCTTGGGAAACTGATACCATGAAACACGCAGAATCATCTTCACTATTTAAAAAAATATATAGCAGATGGAAGCAAACAGCATAAAAATTCTACTTGCCGAGGACGATGAGAACCTGGGCATGCTTCTTCGGGAGTATCTAATTGCCAAAGGGTATGAGGCCGATCTTTTTTCCAATGGCGAAAAAGCACTCGCCGGTTTTTCTCAAAAGCCTTACCAGATATGCATTCTTGATGTTATGATGCCAATCATGGATGGCTTTACGGTGGCAAAAAAAATTCGGCAGACGGCTCCAACCATTCCCATCGTTTTCCTAACTGCTAAGTCGATGAAGGAAGATGTGCTGGAGGGTTTTAACTCCGGTGCTGACGACTACATGACCAAACCATTTAGCATCGAGGAACTGGTTGCTCGAATCGAAGCTATTTTGCGCCGAACGCAAGTGAACCACATGGGGGCAGACGGGCAGATATATAAAATTGGCGAGTACACCTTTGACCCGACCAAGCAAACCCTTATTCATGCAGATAACCTCACAAAGTTAACAGCCAAAGAGTCGGAGTTGCTGCTATACCTATGCTCCAACCGAAATGCCGTTGTCGATCGTAGTGAAGTGCTTATGGCCATTTGGCAGGACGATAGCTACTTTAATGCACGAAGCATGGACGTTTATATTACCAAACTTAGAAAGTTCCTAAAAGAGGACCAATCCATTCAAATTATTAACGTTAGGGGAAAAGGTTTTAAGCTTATTTTCTAATGTTCGGAATGCTAATTGACCATTGGTCGATTATTTTTCCTATATTTATAGCAGGGAAATGAAGGATTTTGTTTTTTTCCTTTATTTTTGGATAAATTATTCCTGGCTATGAAAGCAATTATTATTGATCCAACTGAGGAAACCCCCAAGGTTGTTCTT
>DATKTT010000218.1:0-9899 GCA_035530955.1 Williamwhitmania sp.
CGTTTACCTGCTCCACGTTATTGAACCCCACTTGGGCGAACAGGCTCCTATCCGGCTCAACCTCGACCTAGCCCACGCCCCCAAGGGCACGCTCTACTTCCCCCGTCCCGATTTTCCGTGGGGACTGGTGAGGTAGCAATTACTCCCTGTCTTTCCTTCCAAATTGTTAATTGAATTCAGACCTTCTGCCCTTGAAAAAATTCTAGGGTGAAAATTCCAATGTCTTATATTTTGTTTACCAAAAACGAATTACCTTTGGGATAAAGGCAAAATTTAGATTCAAATTATTCTACTATTAAGGATGATCTGCCAACCAAGATTTCATAAGATACAATATAAAAATTTGGAGATGCATCTGTATTTGTCTCCTCGTTTTGATATAAGTTTCCTTTTGTGAAAATATTGCATAATTTTGTGACTTGGAACATGAGGGTCCATTTGGTTAAAAAGCAGTCAATAGAGGAGTATATCCTTAAAAATGCAAGGAGTAGGTCCTCGTTCGAAGTGTGGTTTTCTATACTAAGTCATGCTGATTGGAAAGAGCCAAATGATATTGTTGCAACTTTTGGTAGCGCCGATATCCTTGGCAAAAGTTCAAATAGAGTTGTTTTTAATGTTGGAGGTAACAACTTCAGACTTATTTGCAAGTATCATTTTGGTGAAATATTTGTCCACCTCTTTGTTAAATGGCTTGGTACCCATGCAGAGTACACGAGCCTTTGTAGTGAGGGAAAACAATACACGATATCTTCCTTTTGAATAAGAATATACAGAGCTTAAGATGGCAACTTTAAAATTTAAAATAATTAAGACAAAGGCGCAATATGAAGAGTATTGCAATATTCTAGAAGAGCTAGTGGTAGCTGACGATAGCGCATTTCAAGATGAAGTTGAGCTCCTCACCCTGTTGGTGGAAAAGTGGGATTCTGAACACAATTCTCTTAATAATCTTGATCCCATTGAGCTTCTAAAGTCATTAATGGCTGAGCAGAACTTAAAAGCAAAGGACTTGGTGAACATAGTGGGATTGTCAAAAGGAACAATCTCTAAGATTCTGAACTATCAGAAGGGGCTTTCCAAGGATACGCTTCGCAAGTTAGCAGCCTATTTTAAAGTTTCACAAGAGGCGTTTAATCGGCCATACCGTTTAAAAAATCAGATTAACAGGCATTTTCGCAATGCCAGCTTAATGAATACCACAAAAGTGTGATTGGGCCTAGGTAGGCAAGTTGTTTAGCAAAAACAGATTACTTTTGGGATACAGGTGAATATTTGTATTGCAATGAGTGCTAACAAAGTATTTACCTTTGGTGTACACAATCAGTTAGTTCAAGTAGTATTTGCGAGTTGAATCTTACAATTAAAGTGGTATTGTATTAGTTACTAAGAGTCATTAAAACACTACTCTTCCGTTGTATTTATTCAACCTCCACCGCCGCAACTGCCCGAAACGCCCTTGTCGCGCAAGCCGGGGCTGCTGCAGCAGAAACCGCCCTAAAATTTAGCGTTTTCTTAAGATGCAACCAAAGGGAAATGGCGGCAAAATGAAATATAGGGAACTAATACAGGTTCTTGAATAACTTCCCGCAATTAAACGTGTTATTGCTAAAGTGTTGAAAATCTCGTAACTTGAGCAAAACCATAATATGAAGCACCACGATAAGACTAAGGACGAACTCCTGAATGAGTTACTGGAGGTGCAACAGAAGTATAATTCCTTAAAGGAACTGTACGATACCGATATCATCGAACGTAACCAGACAGAACAAGTATTAAAAAATAGCGAAGAGCGTCTCTCACTCGTGTTCAACAATACCTCCGATATGCTGGTGTTGATGGAGGTAGAACCGGATAACAAATTACGTATGGCTGCCGTTAACCGCAGTTACCTTGAATCAATAAAACAACTTATCTCCAGAGATGATCTTAGCATCAACGATATTGTAGGAAAATACCGGGACGAAGCTTTAATTGCATTAGGCTTCTCTCAGGAAAATATCGATGCTGAATTACGGTATTTTCTTCGCGCAATTGCAAGTGGTGCTCCAATACAATTCGAACAAATCGTTCCATTGGGGACAAGTAATATTTATTTGGAGTCAAATATTGTTCCAGTAACAGATACTGCAGGCCAATGTACGCACTTGCTGTATTCTGTGCGGGATATTTCCGAACGCAAGCGTGCGGAAGAAGAAATACATAAAAGTGAACACCGTTACCGTAATTTATTTGAAAATGCAGGAATAGCTATTTGGGAGGAAGATCTTTCAGAAGTTAGAAACTATATAGAAGAGCTGAAAGAAAAAGGAATAAAAGATTTCCGCTCTTACTTCAATAGTAATATTGATGAGGTAATTAAGTGTGCCTCAATGATACAATTAGTGGATGTTAATCAGGAAGGATTAACGCTATTCAAGGGCATCAGCAAAGAAGAAATATTAAAAAGTTTATCCTCCTATTTTGTTGCAGGGTCGTTAGAACCGGCAAAGGAACAATTAATCAAATTTGCGGAAGGGGAATTAAGAATTGATGGCGAATTGCCAGTAAAAATATTAAACGGAGAAATGCGGCAACTTCTATTTCATCTTCAAGTTGTTCCCGGATATGAAGACTCATGGTCAAAAGCATTATTCTCTTACATTGACATTACCGAACGGAAGCACGCCGATGAATCACTTAGGCTTTTCCGTGCCCTGCTTGATAAATCGAATGATGCGATCGAGGTAATTGATATGGAAACAGCTCAGTTTATCGATGTGAATGAGCGGACATGTATCAATCTTGGATATAGCCGGATTGAACTTTTGAACATGAAAGTATTTGATGTTGATCCAAATCAAACACCGGAAACCTTCCGGTCAGCAATGGATGGGATCCAACTTTCAAAATCAACGATTATAGAAACGTTAAATCGCCATAAAGATGGCTCTGTCTTCCCGGTTGAAATAAATGTTGCTGTTGTGAAACTTGAAAAAATGTACGCCATTGCTGTAGTACGCGATATTACCGAACGTAAACAAATTGAGGAATCGATTAGGCTTTTCCGTACCCTGCTTGATAAGTCGAATGATGCAATAGAAGTGATTGATGTAGAAACAGCCCGATTTATAGATGTGAATGAACGGGCATGTGCCGATCTTGGATATAGCCGGGATGAGCTTTTAAGCATGAAAATATTTGATATCGATTCTGGTCTAACACCGGATATCTTCCATTCAATAAAGGATGGATTTCAGCTATCCAATTCAACAATTATTGAAGCGTTGCATCGACGCAAGGACGGCTCTACCTTCCCCGTTGAGGTGAATATTGCTGTAGTGAAACTTGAAAAAATGTATTTGATTGCCGTAGCACGCGATATTACCGAAAGGAAGCATACAGAGGCAGCTCTGCGCGAAAGCGAAGCTCGATTTCGCTTGCTTTTTGAAATAAGTGCAGATGGTATCACTATAGTAGATGTTGAGACAAAGGCTTTCATATATACAAATCCTGCTGTGTGCCGAATGCTTGGATACACCAAGGAGGAATTGAAATCGATGAGCATAACAGATATTCACCCAAAACAGGATTTGCCGTGGATCATTAGAGAGTTAGAATCTATAGCCACGGGAGAGATATCTCATGTGGTCGAGATTCCGTGTCAAAGGAAAGACGGTAGCGTTATAGACACAGAAATCACCTCTGTAGTAACTAATATTGATGGCAGAATCTGCAATGTTGGCATCCACCGGGATATAACGGAAAAGAAAATTGCAGAAAATAAATTAAGGAGAAGCGAAGAGCAGCTAAAAGAAGCGCAGCTTGTGGGACTCTTCGGCAACTGGGAGCTAGACGTTGCCAACAACTTGATTGTAATGTCGGATGAAATGTATAAACTCTTCGACCAAATTAGCAGCTCAATTGATGTTACAATGGAAACTCTTTTAGGAACCCCGATTCCGGAAGATCGCAAAATGGTTCAAGAGCTTGTTCTGAAATCACTGGAAACACGTGAAGGGGTTGACTTCGACTTCCGTACAATGACGTCGAACGGGGAAATACGTTGGATTCATGAGAGAAGTACGGTGGAAGTGGACGATAAGGGAAATTCGAAGCGCGTTTTTGGTACGTGCCAGGATATCACAGAACGTAAACTGTTTGAGTTAACACTTAAAGAGAGCGAGAAGCGATATAGATCTGTTGCTCAATCGGCTAATGATGCCATAATTACAACTGATAGCCATGGAATAATTTTAGACTGGAACCAGGGAGCAGAAAAAATATTTGGCTATACTGAGGTAGAGGTAACGGGTAAAGATTTAAATATAATATTGCCCCAAAGTTATATTGCAGCGCACAACGATGGCATGAAACGAATAGAACAAGGCGGCGAACACCATGTTTTAGGAAGAACTGTGGAGTTAAAAGGGGTGCATAAAAATGGCAAAGAATTTCCGCTGGAATTATCGTTAGCAGAATGGGAAACTTCAAAAGGAAAGTTTTTTACCGGAATTATTCGTGACATAACCAAACGCAAGCAGGTAGAAGAAGCACTTCTTCGCATAAATACAGCAGTGGAAGGCTCGGGTGAAGCCATTTGCATGTCCGATCCCCAGGGGTATCACTTCTATCACAACAAAGCGTACTCCGAAATATTTGAGTACACGGTTGAGGAGATTCAAGTAGCAGGTGGAGGCACTTCGGTTTATGTGAATAGGGAAGTTGGCCAAAAGATATTCGACATAATCATGGGTGGTGGAACGTGGAATGGAGAAGTGGAGATGGTATCAAAGAGCGGGCGAAAATTCACTGTATTACTGCGTGCCGATTCAATAATGGATGAGAATGGGATAATAATTGGACTCGTTGGAATTCATACGGATATGACCGAACGCAAACTTGCTGAACTTAAACTTAAAGAAAGCGAAGAACGGCTGAGTGAAATTAGCAAGACCGATTTTGTGTGGGAGGTGGACGAGAATGGCGTGTATACCTATACCTCGCAGACGGGTATTGACTTTTTTGGGTCATCGTGGGATGATATAGTGGGGAAAACACCGTTCGATTTTATGACGCCAGATGATAGAGAAAGAATGGTACCAATATTTTCTGAAATTGTAGCAAATAGAGCACCCATAAAGGACTTAGAGAATTGGAATGTTAAGAAGAATGGTGAACTATGCTGTCTCCTCACTAATGGATTGCCTATTTTGGACAAAGAGGGGAATTTCAATGGTTACAGAGGCGTGGATAGAGATATCACTGAACGTAAGCGGGCTGAGGATGCGTTACGGGAAAGTGAAGAGAATTTTCGATCAATGTTTGAAAATAACTCGGCAGCTATGGCTATAATCGAAGCGGACACAACTATATCAATGGTCAACGATGAATATTGTAAGCTTAGTGGTTATAGTAAGCAAGAAATTATTGGGACGAGCTGGGCAGATCAGATACCACCGGAAGATCGTGAACGATTAAAAGAATATAACCGCAAAAGAATGATGAACGTAGAAGATGTCCCTGATAAATATGGATTTACGATTTATAAAAAAAATGGTGAAATAGGACACGCTCTAATGTCCATTACCATGTTAAAAAATAAAAAAGTTATAGGATCATTTGTTGACATCACCGAACGCAAACATGCTGAAGAGGTGCTTATCGAAAGCGAAGGAAGGACAAAAGCGCTGTTAAATGCAAACCCCGATTTGATATTTCGCATGAATTCTGAGGGAACATTCCTGGATTACAAAGCCGAGAGTTCAGAACTTTACACACAAACCGAGACGTCAATCATCGGCAAAAAGAATCGGGACATCACCCCCCCTGAGTTTGCAGATTTAATAGATCTGTATATTAAGCAAACCCTAGATAGCGGAGAGCTTCAGCAATTCGAATACCAAATGCATACTCCGGAGCGCGGCTTGCGTGATTATGAAGCCCGCATGGTAGCCAGCGGTAAAGACGAAGTTATTGCCGTAGTACGCGATGTTACTGACCGTAAGAAAGCCGAAGAAAGTATAAAAGAAAGTGAAGAAAAATATCGCCTTTTAGCTGAGTCCTCACCTGAAATGATTTACTTCATTGATACGAAGGGCTATGTTACTTATGTAAATAAAGTTGCCGCAGAACAATTTCATGCACCGGCCCAGGAACTCATTGGGAAACACCTTACAGCTATTTTTCCACCCGATTTGGCACAGCAGAATCTTGCACATATTCAGGATGTAATTGCAACAAAAATTACCTTCCAGAACGAAGTAGAAATAGTCTTTCCAACGGGAAGTAGATGGGTCGATGCACGGTTAGCTCCAGTTATTAATGAAAAAAATCACGTTATTGGAGTGTTAGGATTATCGTATGATATCACAGAGCGTAAACGGGCTGAAGAAGAAATTTGCCTTAAAAACGAACAGCTGGTAAAGCTTAATGCCGAAAAAGACAAATTCTTTTCCATAATAGCTCACGACCTGAAAAGCCCCTTTAGCTCCATCATGGGCTTTAGCGAAGTTCTAATTAAACAGGTCATGGAAAAAAACTACCAGAGCGTAGAGCGGTATTCCGGCATCATCTATGAGTCCTCTCAACGAGCTGTGGACTTACTGACGAATTTGATGGAATGGTCGCGTTCGCAAACGGGACGTATGGAGTTCAACCCCGAATATTTTGAAATGGTGAAGCTCATCAATGAGGTGACACTTTTATTTGCTGGTGCTGCCAGTCAAAAATCCATTACCATCACGGAAGTTCTACCCCCTAATGCTCCCGTTTATGCTGACAAAAATATGATGAGCACAGTGCTGAGGAACCTAATTTCAAACGCCATAAAGTTTACTTACAAGGGTGGGGAAATTGTTGTTTCAACGGAGAACAAACAGGGAGCGCAAATTATTGCTGTACGCGATAATGGTGTGGGAATCCCGAATAACAGAATTGAAAAATTATTCCGAATCGACGAAAATTTCTCAACACTTGGTACTGAAAAGGAGAAAGGAACAGGGTTGGGGATGGTTCTCTGTAAGGAGTTTGTCGAAAAGCACGGTGGGCAAATTTGGGTAGAAAGCGAGGTGGGGAAAGGTTCCGTATTCTATTTTACCATTCCATCTCAAGGTGATCGTCAATAATTGTTGAACTTTATGACAAAAAAAACTCTGACATCAAGATACGACAAATGTTGTCAGAGCTACGTTTGTTGCTAATAACGTAGAATTATCAATCTAGTATCCGCTCATATTGCAAAGGTTTACAGGCAAATTGCTACTCTTCCGTTGTATTTGCGCAACTTCCACCACCGCAACCGCACGATAAGCCCTTATCGCGTAAGCCGGGGCTGCTGCTGCAGGAACCTCCCGAAAATTCAGCATTTTTCTTAAAAAGCAACCTGATGGACATGGCGGCAAATACAATTGCTACCAATACTATAGCGAGAACAAATACTTTTAACAGTGCCATACTAGTGTGTTTTGCTTAAGAAACCCGTTAGAGGGGAAAAAGTTCAGCGCAAAATTGCCTTTTTGTGTTTGCCTTTTGTGAGGCTATTCCTCCTCGTCGTCCAAAATGGAGCAGGCCCCTCTACAGGTATCGCAACCCTCGGGCAGCGGAAGATTTTTATTTTTCCTAAAGAGGAGAATCTCCTCGGTGCGAGCGCACTTAATACCAAGCTTCCGCATCTCTTTGTTATGCCCAACTTCGGTCTCCGGAAACTTCTTCTTTCGGAAAAATATGTTGAATCCTAGCCCGATAAACATTAGGGCCAGAAGTACCACCGCCACGCCAATTAACTTGAATACCTCCATCTGTTTTTTTTGCAAAGGTAATAAGCCGACGCAAACATTGGAAACTATGTTTGTTAAAATGGTTAAAAGGTTGTGGTGGTGCAGCGCTTTACCTAGGTTGTTGTTAAACAAAATCGGGTAACGTAGGTTTATGTAATGGCAGCCGAAAACGGTTGCACTCCGGCTAAGGAAAAAAAATGAAATATAACTCTCCATGAAAAAAATCAGCAAAGAGGAGGTTCTCAACGACTTTTATATTGCTTGGCTAAGCCGGCAAATCTCAATGCTTGGACGCAAGGAGGTGCTAACTGGTAAGGCAAAGTTCGGCATCTTTGGCGATGGTAAGGAGCTTGCACAGGTAGCCCTTGCCAAGAGTTTCAACAACGGCGACTGGCGCTCGGGCTACTACCGCGACCAGACCTTTATGATGGCTGCTGGCATCTATACGGCTGAGGAGTTCTTTGCCCAGCTTTACGGTCAAACGGACGTGGAGCAAAATCCGGGCAATGCAGGTCGGGTGTTCAATAATCACTTTGCCACCCGTAGCCTCAATCCCGATGGGAGCTGGAAGAACTTGATGGCGCAGAAAAATTCATCAGCCGATATTTCACCCACTGCTGGGCAAATGGCCCGTTTACTTGGGCTGGCCTACGCTTCAAAATTATATCGAAATTTGGATGAGGTGAAGAGCCTGACCACCTTTTCGAATAAGGGTAACGAGGTGGCCTTTGGCACCATTGGCGATGCCAGCACCTCCGAGGGACATTTTTGGGAAACCATGAATGCGGCGTCGGTGCTGCAGGTGCCTATGGTAATGGCCGTGTGGGACGATGGTTACGGTATCTCGGTGTCGCGCGATTTCCAAACGGTGAAGAGCAGCATCTCGGAGGCACTTCGTGGGTTTGAAAAGGGAAAGAACGATAGCAGCGGTCTGCTCATCTATAAGGTGAAGGGGTGGGATTACCCCGAAATGGTTAAAGTCTTTGCTGAGGCGGTGGCAAAGTCACGCGAGCAGCATGTTCCGGTGCTGTTGCACGTGGTTGAACTTACTCAGCCACAGGGTCACTCCACATCTGGTTCGCACGAGCGCTACAAGAGTAAGGAGCGGTTGGAGTGGGAGGTGGAGTACGATTGCCTCGTTCAGTTTAGAATGTGGATTGAGACCGAAGGGCTGGCAACCGCCGCTGAGCTCGACGATATTATTGCCAAAACAGAGAAGGAAGCCCGGGAGGCAAAGAATGCCGCATGGAAAAAGTATACGGAGCCCATTCAGCGTGAGCGCGATGCGCTCGTGAAAATTATTGATAACCGCTCTTGCGTGTGTAAGCGCGACAAATTCGACAAGGTGGGTACTCTCACGCAGGATTTGAAACGAATACAGTTTCCAATTCGCAAGGATAATATGAGCGCGGCCAAGCGTATTCTCCGGAATGTGTGCACCGACTGCTCCATAAGGGGTGCCCTACAGCAAGATCTTAGTGTGTGGCTGAAAAAGAATGTGGAGGATGGATATAATCGTTATAGCACACACCTTTACTGGACAAATGATCGTTCGGCACTGAAGCAGTTTGAGGTTAAACCGCTCTTTGTGGAGAGCTCACCCATGGTGAATGGACGTGAAATAATTCGCGATAACTATGAGGTGCTCTTTGCCAAGTATCCGCAGCTGGTGGTGTTTGGCGAGGATGTAGGTAAAATTGGTGGGGTTAACCAAACCTACGAGGGACTGCAATCCAAGTTTGGTGAACTTCGAGTTACCGACACCGGTATTCGTGAAACCACTATTATAGGTCAGGGAATAGGATTGGCTCTTCGTGGCTTTAGACCCATTGCCGAGATACAATATTTTGACTACCTTCTGTACGCTCTGCAAACGCTTAGCGATGACCTTGCTACGCTGCTGTGGCGAACCAAGGGTGGGCAGAAGGCTCCACTCATAATCAGCACGCGTGGACACCGGCTGGAGGGCGTTTGGCATTCCGGTTCTCCACTTAGCATGGTGATAAACTCCATTCGTGGCGTTTACGTTTGCGTACCTCGCAATATGACGCAGGCAGCAGGCTTCTACAACACGTTGCTGCGTGCCGACGACCCTGCGTTGGTTATTGAACCGCTCAATGGGTATCGGCTCAAGGAGAGACGACC
>DATKTT010000219.1:0-6985 GCA_035530955.1 Williamwhitmania sp.
CTTGCGGCCAGTCAACGGTTCGTTTGCCCTGTTAGCCAGTTCGAATGAGGAGGAGCCGGAAGCAATTACCTGAACGTCTTTAATCTGATCGGCAAACAATTTTAGGGTAAGGCCTATGTTTTGAATTCGCTGCGCTTCATCGATAAATACAATATTTGCACTACCAACCAGACGCTTTAGTTTGGCAGAGGTGGTATCGCTTAAAAACTCTCTAATATCAGCCTCGTCCCCATTAAATCGAACAATTTTTTTGTCTAACTCCCCTAGTAGTTGCTCAATAAAGGTTGTTTTACCCACCTGCCTTGGGCCAAATACGATGAGTATCTTCCCCCTGAAGAGCCAGTTTTTTATGTTAGAACTGAATTCACGAACTATCATAGCTGTCGTGTTATCCAATCAAAAATAGGCTAAAAATTATAAAAGCGCAATTATATATAATAATATGCGTATTAAATCGCAAATACTTATAGATGCTCTCAGCATTGCACCATTCGTTGAGTTTTACAACTTCATGAACGACTTTAAAATATATTCGTCCAAACCCATATCTTTGCACAAAATATATCTACATGGCTGAAAAGAGAAGAAGAACGGAGATATCGACTTTGGGCGAATTTGGGCTAATCGATCACCTTACAAAGGAGTTTAAACCATCACAACCAACTACGCTTAAAGGTGTGGGCGACGACTGTGCGGTAATCTCCGCTGGCGACAATCTGATGGTAATAACTACCGATTTACTGCTGGAAGGAATTCACTTCGATTTAACCTACTCTCCCTTGCGCCATCTGGGTTACAAAGCAGTAGTGGTGAATATCTCCGACGTATATGCCATGAATGCAAAACCAACACAGATTACCGTTTCGGTAGGTGTGTCGGCAAAGCTCTCGGTGGAGGACCTCGAGGAACTTTATTCTGGTATCCACATGGCCTGTGAACGATACAACGTGGATCTTGTGGGTGGTGATACCTCCGCATCACTAACAGGGCTCTGCATCAGCATAACGGCAATAGGTGAGGTTAGTAAAGAAAGCATTACCTATCGCTCCGGTGCAAAGGTCAACGACCTTATTTGCGTTTCGGGTAACTTGGGTTCTGCCTACATGGGTCTTCAGATACTGGAGCGTGAGAAGCGAGTTTTTCAGGCCACCGGCATGGAACAACCAAAGTTGGAGGGATACGACTACGTGCTGCAGCGTCAGCTAAAGCCTGAGGCTAAGCAGAGCACCATTGAGATGCTTCGCGAAGCGGGAGTGAGACCATCGGCTATGATTGACATCTCCGACGGGCTATCGTCCGATCTGAAGCACATTTGCAAGCAGTCGGGCGTGGGATGCCGCGTTTACCTAGAAAAAATTCCCATTGCTGCTGATACCTTTAAGGTTTGTGAGGAGATGAACTTTGATGCCGTAACAGCCGCCCTCAACGGTGGTGAGGATTACGAGCTGCTCTTCACCATTCAGCAAAGCGACTTCGATAAGATTAAGAATCTTTCGGGAGTGGACTTTATTGGCCATATTACCGGAGCTTCCACGGGTGAATTCTTGGTTACCCCCGACGGCCGAGACATTGAGCTAAAGGCTCAAGGCTGGGTGGCTTACTAATGTTAAGGATAATTGTATGATAAACCAGGAGCTGAGAGATAAGACTATCCGGGCAACGGTTTGGAACCTTGTTGAGAAGTTAGGTGTTCTTGGAATTGGGCTGATCATAAATATTATTCTGGCCCGACTGCTTTCGCCAACCGAGTATGGTTTAATTGGCAACATTGCCATTTTTACCGTCATTGCCAACACTTTTCTCGATAGCGGTTTTGGTGCTTCGCTTATTCAAAAACAGAAGACTAGCCAGATAGACTACTCCACCATCTTTTTCTTCAACTTGGGAATAGGTGTGGCGCTCTATGGTATTTTGTTTACCATTGCCCCATGGGTTGCCGGCTATTTTCAGCAACCCATACTGAAATCGCTACTCCGAGTTGTGGGGCTAATGCTAATATTCAACAGCTTTGGGCTTATTCAGGCCACCCTTTTTACAAAGAACCTCAATTTTAAAACTCAATCGAAGGCGGCATTAGTTTCCAACTTACTTTCTGGAGTTATTGCTGTTTCCATGGCTTTCTTGGGATTTGGAGTATGGAGTTTGGCCGTTCAGCTTCTCAGTGCGGTGATCTTTAAAACGACACTACTTTGGTATTTCTCCGACTGGCGCCCAACCCGGCAATTCAGTTTTCAATCGTTGAGGAGTCTCTTTGGATTTGGGTCAAATATTTTGTTTTCTAGCCTTCTCGAAAATATTTACCAGAGTGCCTTTTCCTGGATTATTAACAAGCGGTTTTCCATTCAAAGCCTAGGATTCTACACGCAGGCAAAGAAGCTGCAGGAGATACCGGTACTCATACTATCAAATGTAATTGGTGGGGTAACATTTCCAGCAATGGCCACCATACAGGATGACAATGTGAAGTTGAAGCAGACCTACAAAAAGATTCTTCAGCTGCAGGTATTTGTCAACTTTCCAATTATGCTTGGGCTCATGGTGATGGCCAAGCCGGTAGTGGCAATTTTGCTAACGGCCAAGTGGCTCCCTTCCGTTCCGTTTATTCAGCTGCTGGCACTAGCCGGAATGCTATACACGCTTCAAACAACCAATCTCAACATACTCAAAGTCAAAGGTCGTTCCGACCTTTACTTGAAGTTGGAAATTGTGAAAAAGATAATGGGTGTTGCTCTAATAATCGTGGGGCTATTCTGGGGGATTTACGGGCTAGTTGTCAGCTTAGTTGTTTCTGCCTATATCTCTTACCTAATCAACAGCTATTACTCCGGCAAGCTAATAGGCTATCCGGTAAAGGAGCAGCTCATCGACCTTGCACCTTACCTACTCGCGAGCGTTATAATGGCCGGAGCCGCATATGGCATAAAGTTGGTTGTGCCTTTTGGCGATATAGGAATGTTGCTTTGCCAGGGTAGCGTTGCTGTTGCAACCTATTTTTTAGTTTCTTTGCTATTACGGTTAGACGCTATTGACGAACTGAAAACCATAGTTGGATCACTTTCAAACAAAATACGAAATGGAAAGTAGAGAGGATAAACCCATTTTAGTAACACAACCCGAGCTGCCACCCCTAGAGGAGTTTCATGAGCTACTGAAGGATATTTGGACTACCAAATGGCTCACCAACAATGGGAAATATCACCAAGCCTTAGAGAGCGAACTGGCCAAGTTTCTTGGCGTTCCCTACATTAGCCTCTTTTCCAATGGGACCATGGCCTTAATTACCGCTCTTCAAACGCTGCGTATCACTGGAGAGGTGATAACTTCACCCTACAGCTTTGTGGCCACCACGCACGCCCTGCACTGGAATGGAATAAAGCCCATATTCTGCGACGTTGAGCCAGACTTTTTCAACCTCGATCCCAGAAAAATTGAGGCAGCCATCACGCCAAAAACCACCGCCATTCTTCCGGTGCACGTGTATGGCAATCCATGCAAGGTGGATGAGATTGCAAAAATTGCAGATACATATGGGCTAAAGGTGATTTACGATGCCTGCCATGCCTTTAACGTTAAAATAGGTGGCCAATCGGTGATGAACTTTGGCGACCTCTCCGTGCTGAGCTTCCACGCAACCAAGGTATACAACACCATTGAGGGTGGAGCTATTATTTGTCACGATGAGAAAACGAAGAAGCGTATAGATTATCTCAAGAATTTTGGCTTTGCCGATGAGGTAACGGTTGTGGCTCCCGGAATCAACGCCAAGATGAACGAGATTCAGTCGGCCTATGGGTTGCTGCAGCTGAAGTATGTGGAGGAGGCCATTGAAAAGCGCAAGGCTGTTGCAGATCGATACCGTGAGCAACTTGCCAATATCACCGGAATTAGGGTTCTTCAAGATATGGAAGGTGTTCAGCACAACTATCCTTACTTCCCCATTCTCATAGACCACAATGACTTTGGCACCACCCGCGACGAGGTATACGAAAACCTAAAGCAATACAACATTTTTGGGCGTAGGTATTTTTACCCCCTCATCAGCCAGTTTCCAACCTACCGTGGGCTACCATCGGCATCGGCCGATAACCTACCCGTGGCAGAGCAGGTGGCAAACCAGGTGCTCTGTTTGCCCATATACCCGCAGCTGCCATTAGAAAAGGTGGATAAAATAGCTAGGATAATAAAATCACAAAAGAGTTAATAAGCCCCAATATTTACAAAATTCAGGGAAAGGAAAACAAGGTTAGTATTACAAATCTTGTTTCAGAATATGAGATATTTAAGTGAAATAGTTGCAATGGAAATTCTTTTCATTTAATGACAGACCAAGAGCTTGTTACCGTAAGTGTTCTCATGACAACTTACAATCATGGGCGGTTTATTGAGGAGGCCATTCAGGGAGTATTAATTCAGCAATATTCCTTTAGGGCTGAATTTATTATTGCTGATGATGCTTCGTTGGACAACAATCAGAGTTTGATAGCCAAACTATCAGACAGATATCCTGAATTACTAAATCCAATCTTAAGGAAAAAGAATATTGGTGCACACCTAAATTGGAACGATGCCTTGACCCGATCGGAAGGCAAATACATTGCCATTTGTGAAGGCGACGATTTCTGGAACTCCCCAGAAAAGCTCCAAAAACAGGTGGATATTTTAGAAGCCAACCCCGAGGTTGGGTTGGTATTCTCCAACTTCAATATCAAGGAGAAGCACCGCACAATAAGGAGAGTGCTCAAAACTGTTCCCTCTTGCATTGATAAGCCCGATGAGCTATTGATAAGCAATCCCATTGCCACCTGCACAATTGTGTGCCGACGTGACTTGCTAAACGAAGCACAGGCACTACTGGGTGAAAGGAGGTTTGCCATGGGTGACTATCCAATTTGGCTCTACATTGCCCAAAAATCGAAATTAGCTTACATTGATGAGCCTTTTGCCACTTACCGTATTGTGGGAGGTTCAGCCACCAATCAGGGCTACCACAGGCAGCTGGCATTTCTGGAATCGCAGCAGGAGGTAAAAGAGTTCTTTATGGAGCGTTTTTCCTACAGTGAACCTGTTCAGCAAAGGGTGAAGTTGGAATACCTTCAAAAGAAGTTGATGCTTTGCTTTCTGACCAATAAAAGGGACGAGCTGGACAAGTGTGCCAAAAGTTTAACGTTGCTGAAGGGTAAACTTACGCTACGAGAAAGAATTTACGCTATTGCTAGTAGAATTCTTGTAGTTTCAATGTTGCTTAAAAAGTATCATAACCTATATCATAAATTTAGACAGAATTAAACGTAATAATGAATTTCGATTTTGGTATGATGAAATTATTAATGTTAATTTAGTTAAGAATTACCTTAATATTTTTGTATAATGGATAACCTAAATAGTAAGATCTTTTTTGTCTCATTCTGGAATCCCACCCCAGAAAATCCTGGGAAAGGAATATTTATTCATGAACAGGCGATAGTACTATCGCAAACATTTCAAAATTTCTACTTTATTGAGGTAAACATAGGCACAAATGGTAATAAAATATTTGAAATCACGTCAGAACTAAACTCTTTTGGTAAAGGGCATAGATTGAAAATCACTATTAGTTCGTTGTTTTGGAAAATAATTTATCAGATACCGAAATTTAGCGAAGTAATAATATGGAATGAAATAAATAAACATAAGTTGCAGGGAAATATTCACATTATTCACGCAAACGTTGTTTTCCCTGGTGGAGTTGTTTGTTTAGGATTAGCAAAAAAGGCTAAGGCTAGATTAATAATTTCTGAGCATTGGTCTAAAGTTAATCTTAAGATTAGAAATCCCTACTGGGGTTACCAAATAAAGAAAACATATAATTCAGCAGAAACAGTAATTTGTGTTTCTGATTGGCTGAAGCATTTAATTCAAGAGATTTCACCTCAAGCCAACATTAGTATTATCCCCAATATTGTTTCAACTGAATATTTTTATCCAAAAACATCAAGTAAAGCAAGTAATGAATATTGCTTCTGCTGTGTTGCCACATGGGAACTACCTAAAAGGTTAGACCTCATAATTGCCTCTTTGAAGGAATTTGCAATGGAAAGTGATAAAAAAATTATTTTAAATATTGTTGGTGAAGGTTCTCAGTTAAAGCAAGTTGATGAAGATGATTTGTTCAATAATTTTTTGGTCAAGAAGTTAGGGTATCTCAACAAAGTGACTCTGGGTGAAATACTCCGATCCTCTGACTATTTTATACACGCTTCAAATATTGAAACTTTTTCTATTGTGGTGGCAGAGGCATTGTCTTGTGGTCTACCAGTTATTGCTTCAAGCGTGGGAGCGTTACCTCAAATCATTAATATCGATAATGGAATTCTTTGTAATAATACCATTAAAGATTGGATTAACGGAGTCAGAACCATTGTTTCTAATAAATATAACAAGCGCACTATATGCGAAAACTCTAAGATATACAGTCCAGATAACTTTGTTAAACAAATAAGCAACTTGTACTGATTTTTAGTTTGATTCTATTAACTCGAAAACAAAAAAGAGGGGAGGCTAGATTGCCTCCCTCTTTCATTCTTTATTTAATTACTAATCTTGTTGATATAATATTATTGTCCTCACTTGTTAAGCGAACAATATATATTCCTGGTTTTAACTTCAAGGAATAATCATGGGAACAACAGAATTTATCATTTAGTTGTGTAACCAATACCCCCGCAGTAGTTATTATCTCTAAGGTTTTGAAGTTCATATTGTTATTTGAGATAATTGTGAACTTCCCATCATTAGGATTTGGAAAGACAGTGATTTCATCTGATAAGGTCTTATCGTCTGTAATTCCTGTAGTAATGCTCAGTTCCCAGGGGAAGGTGGTGAGGCCCGACTTGGAGCGCCAGGATAGGCCGTAGGCGTGGCCTGCCACAACAGGAATCTCCACGGTGCTCTGGCCTCCACAGTCGTTATCGGAGGTGGCAATAACGGAGCCGCACAGGTCACCAAC
>DATKTT010000220.1:0-9171 GCA_035530955.1 Williamwhitmania sp.
GCTTGGAGTGGCTTCCTCATTTTTAATGTCATGCTCGTGTGAACGAACAAGCGACAATGGGGCAAACCCTACGGTGACGATTACAAATCTCACAGCTGGAGGTGATACTGCATTAGCGCCAGGGCAATCCATTACATTTGAACTTGCATGCAGCTGGAATGGTAGCGACGCACTTACAAACTTAATTGTCTCCAGCAATGGCGTTCGGTTGGTTGATGAGGGATTCTTTAAGCAGACCTATAACAAGGAGGTAATTTTCACCAAGGATACCGCTCAGCAAAATATTTTGATTTTTATTATCCGCGACAAGGGTGGCAGAGCATCGCAGGTGAGCTATACCATCAACAAGGCTGGCGGTAGTGTGGGTGAGGTGCAACGGTTCAATGGAATTACCCTTGGTGCACAGCAAAACACTACGCATGGCTCTTTTATGAATTTGGAAAGCGGTGCAATTTTTACAAAGGATGAGGCTGCTGCTATTCCCGATAAGATTCATCTGCTTTGCTATTTCGACACCATCGATGCAGATGCTATGGTAATTGCCTCCCCCGGTTCAAATGTAGATGCTTCAGTTTATGGAGATGGAGGTCCAACGGATTGGACTATTCGCAACACCGCACGATTCCTTCTCATATCCATTTCGGCTGACCAGTTTAACGCCTTGGCCAGCGTGGCCGATCTCGTTTCGCTTTATGACGAAAGTGCAGGAAAACGCAAGGCAAAAAACCTTGCGGTCGGTGATATATATTCGTTTAAGCAGGAAGATCTTGGTTTGTATGGGGTTTTTAGAGTCACAGCGGTAGATGGACAACCGTCTGGTTTGGTTACAGTAGATATGGTTGTTCAAAAAACTGGTAGTAAGTAAGATGACCTATTTAAAAGCATTGCTCTTTTTGGGTTTGGCAATTCCTCTCTTCTGTAATGGACAGGAGTTGGCGGTGTCCGACTCGTCAATTAGAATGTCTGACTTTATTAACCCAGTCACCGTGGTTTCAACTCAGACGAGCCATCGGGCTGATAGCCTCCCATTTGCTACTTCAACTATCACGAAGACTGAGATTCAAGATTATTCTGCAAGAACTAGTGATGAGCTGCTAAAGTTTATCCCCGGTGCCTACATAGATCGAACGTGGGGCGTATTTTCCAAAAATTCAGGATTGTCGCTGCGAGGGCTTGATGGAAACAACCGAGTGCTCATAACCGTAGATGGGATTCCTCTCAATAAATCTTCCTACGGCATGGTGACTTGGAACATGATCTCCCCCGATCAGATTCAATCCATTGAGGTTGTTCGAGGACCAGCCAGTTCCATTTATGGCAACAATGCTATGACTGGTGTGGTAAACTTTACTACCATAAAGCCGCAAAAGCCACTTGAGGGTAATGTTGATTTTGGTGTGGGCGAACTGGGCCTTCGCCAGCTTTCGTTTAATGTGGGAGGTAAATTGGCAAATGGATTCTACTGGGATGTTTCTCCTTACTACCGAACTGGTGATGGCTATATAATTGACCCGGTGGCAATACGCGATTCTACTTCGTCGAAGGCATATATTCAGGAGCGACGTATTAGTTTTAGAACAGGTGGGGTTTTAAAGTCGGGGTTGACCATTAATGCATCCTACACCTACTACAAGGATAAGCGCGGTTCAGGTAAAAAAATATACCTACCCGACGGCAACTACGACAGCTACGAAGATCAGGCAGCATCTGTAACGCTGTCGGCTAAGCGTGCAGTGTGGAACACTGATATGCACATATATTATCAAAACGAGTATTACAAGAAGCAGAGCGAGAGCATTAATAAGCTGGGCGATACCTACAAGTTGTCCTATACTTTTCAAAATAGCGATGATGCTGGTTTATGGTTCGGAGCAACCCATTCTCCTACGAAATGGGGCACGATAACTACCGGTGCAGAAGTACGGTTTGGTCGTATCGATGCGCACGATGTTTACCGAACTTCCACCGACGACATTCTGCGTAGTGGAAATATGATTGCCATTGGTGCCTTTGTTCAGGATGAGGCCAAATTGAGTTCTCGTGTTTCCCTAACAGGCGGATTACGGCTCGATGTGGCCGGCTTCTTCGATGGGCGCCTTACGGTCAAGGATCCAACAAAGGCAACTGGTTTTTCCTCCAATAGCGATCAGTATTTTGGCTCTTCGCACTGGCAGGCCGCGAGCCCAAGGCTTGGCATTAAATATTTTCTAACGAAGGTAATTGGTTTGCAAGCTGCAGTGTCAAGCGGTTTTATGCCTGCCAAGCTCGACGATCTATGCAGTTCGCGAAAAATCACCAAAGGTTTTAAAATTGCCAATCCAAACTTAAAGCCGGAAACGTTGAATAACGTGGAGATTGGGATGTCGTTGAAGCCTGTTTCATCGCTCTATATTGATCTTACCGGTTACTATTCCTACGGCGTGCATTTTCAATATTTTGTTGCTACGGGCGACTCCATCGATACTGGTGGGACGGATGTGAAACCAATTCTGATGCGCGATAATGTTGGTGACGTTGTGATTAAGGGTTTAGAGGGCAGTATTCGTTGGCAGCCATACACGCGGTGGTTGGTCCGAGTGAGTGCTTCTACCTCCACATCTAAAATTGTAAAGTTTGATTCAAAAATTGCTGCCACTAATCTTAAGGGAATGGCAATTTCTGAGGTGCCCGACTACCTTGCCAGTGCAGGAATAGTTTATAATGGAAAAAGGAACACGCTGGGTATAACCTATAGCTATGTTGGAAGGCAGTGGATTGATGATGTGAATACTCAGAGGCTGGCCGATTACCAAACGGTTGATTTACATGCAGAGCATTCGCTACCGCTAGGTTTGAAGCTATGGGCTGATGTTCAAAATCTTTTTAATGCTCAGTTCCTCGATAAGAAGGGGGAGCAGTGTCCCGGTCGGTTTTTTATGGCTGGAATTCGATTTGATTTTTAAAAACTGAAAATAGACAAAAAGCAACCAGCCGTGCTTGGTTAATTGAAGAGTGTAAAACCTGCAGGGTGGAAGTTTAAAATCATTGAACGATAATTCAAAAACACCAAAAAAACATGAAAAAAGCTTTACTAATTCTTTCCATTACTGCGCTATCAACATCGTTGAGCTGGGCGCAGGATGTAGTTGCAGGCTGGAGCTTTGCAACCAACTCTGTGTTGGCCGATCAGGGAACCACTGCCAATGTTGGTGTAGCCACCTTGGGAACTGAGTCAGGCAGAACAATTTCCTGGAAGAATGGGTTTACAGACAATGCGGCTCAAACCGTTGGCTGGGATAATGGTGCTGACACCAAGTATTGGTATGTGCAGTTCTCTACACAAGGCTATGGTAGTCTCAAAATTTCCTCGAAGCAGCAGTCTGGTGGAACCAATCCCGGTCCTCAGGATTTTAAGTTGCAGTATAAGGTTGGCGATGGTGACTTTACTGATGTCCCAAACACTGCTATTACAGTGAAGAACGACTGGACAACAGGTGTGTTGGCAAGCGTGGATATTCCTTCAGAGGCATCGAATACATCTGACATGGTTACCCTTCGTTGGATTATGACCTCCAATACCAATTCGGCAGGAGGAACGGTTGATGCTGCGGGCATCTCTAAAATTGATGATATTGTGGTTACGGGTGTTGCAATACCAACCTACACACTCAATTTGAGTCACTCGGGCAACGGAACCATCGACCCAGCTGATGGCGACCACACCTACTATGAGGGTGATGAGGTTATACTCACGGCTACCCCTGATCAGGGATGGGTTTTTGAAAAGTGGGTTGTTGATGGGGACGACATTACGACTGCAACTACACAAGTTACCGTGGGCGCCTCTATTTCTGCCATGGCTTACTTTACCGCGACTACCGGCATCGAAGAGATTTCTAATGCGGTTTCAGTTTATCCAAATCCCTCCAAAGGCACCTTCTACTTAAAGAATATGTCTGGGGTGAAAAGTGTTGAGATCTATTCCATTATTGGGAAAATGGTGGCTTCGAAGCAGATCACCTCAGTCAACGACTTCATCTCCACTTCTCTTCCCAAGGGTTGCTACATGATGAAAATAGATAGGGATAACGGGAAAAGCGAAGTTCGAAAAGTAATTATCAACTAAGCACTATACTCCTAAAGGGTACTATAAAACGTCCAGCGAATTTTACTTAATGAAAATTCGCTGGACGTTTATTTTATGAGTAGTCCTTGTAACTCTATTTTCTATGGTTAAGATTTACTGTGAACTCTATGCAGCTAGTTGTGCTGCCTTTTTATGAAAGGCAATGTGCATTACTAGCGCAACTAGCAAGGAAGGAATTAGCCAACCAACCTTATAGTTTGCAAGTGGAAGAGAGTTTAGCAGATCAACTGCCGAGTTAACTGGAACATGAAAGCTGGCAAGCATTTCTGGAATGCTGAGCAGTAATGCAGTATGCACTGCTCCTCTATAGAAGTGCTTCGATAAGCCTAGCTTGTCAAATAACCCGCAAATGATGAGCATTATTACGGGTGGGTATACCAGCCTTAGTATTGGTTCCGATATTGCTATAATCTCCTTTACTCCTAGGTTGGCAATAAGCAGGCTGACAAGGCTAATTGCTACCACCGTAACTTTGTAATTAATTTTTCCCTTCGAAATGTGTTGAAAATATGCACCTGCAGTGGCGGTAAGACCCACTGCAGTGGTAAAGCATGCAAATACAACTGCTATGGCAATAATTATTGTACCGCTTGAACCTAAAATGCGATTTACAATGCATACAAATAGCGAGGTTCTGGTTATATCGTCGGGGAAAAGGGCGCTGGCATTGGAGCCAATGGCAATGAGTCCCCCATAAACAATGGCAATTATTCCCAAGGCTATAGCCCCAGCTTTAATAGTCATCATTACCTGGGAGGAAGTTTTGGTGTATCCTTTTGCAATTAAAGTATTCAGAATTATTCTTGCAAATATAACGGCGGCTAACGCATCCACTGTTTGGTATCCTTCGGTAAATCCAAGACCGAAGGCGTTGGCTACTTTGGCGTGTGAGGCAGCACCAATGGGGTAGATTAGGCCTGCAACAATAATCACCAATAACGTTATAAGCAGAATGGGCGTCAGCAGCTTTCCAATCTTATTCACCACGCCTTTTTGATCGAAAACAAAGAATATGGTAGCAATAAAGAAAATGGTGGTTACTATCCACATGGTGCTGGAAGGGAAAAGCGATTCTATACCCATTTCGTATGAAACGGCACCGGCTCGAGGTATTGCAAGCAATGGGCCGAGTGTCAACATGATTGTGGTACCAAGGATTTTAGAGTAGCGCGGGCCAACCTTGTTACCAAGTGCGGTGAATCCACCTCCAATCATGGCAACGGCAATTATTCCCATGAGCGATAGTCCAACGTCGGACATCATGAACCCTAGGGCGCCCGATAACCAACTTTCCCCAGCCCTAAAACCCAGCATTGGAGGGAAGATCAGATTTCCTGCCCCAAAAAACATGGCGAATAGCGCGAGACCAATTATAAAAGTGTCTTTTGTTGCCTTATTCATAGATCTTGTTATGGTTTTTGCCTGCAATTTAGAGTTCAAAGTTCCCAGATTTCGGGGCTCAAAAGTATGATTTTTTACCAACTGCGAGTAAACGTTCAACAAATTTACAGCCTTTGCTCTTTTTTTTTGTCTCTCTCAATCGATTTCTTGTTATGTTTTGGAAATGCATCGGTAAGTATCCTTTGCTTTAAAGTAATTGAGTAACCATCTTGTTGAAAGAATTGCTAATTTTCTCCGTCGAAATATTGATTTGTACAGAGGACCAAACTAACAACTTGTTTGGATAAGAATATTATTGATGTTGGAGTGAAGTTCCTTTTGAAGAAGTTCAACGATGGTAAATTTTGACATTGGCAAATGAGCATGTTTTAAAAACAGTAAGGTTATAAACATTAAAATGAGTTGTATGAAGCCAACATTGGTGGTTTTAGCCGCTGGCATGGGAAGCCGGTATGGCGGGTTGAAGCAGGTTGATGGGCTAGGTCCTAATGGAGAAACCATTATCGATTATTCAGTTTACGATGCCATGCGAGCTGGCTTTGGCAAGGTGGTTTTTATTATTCGAAAGAGTATTGAGGCCGATTTTATGGCCACTTTCGGAAATCGTTTTTCAGACAAAATTGAGGTGAGGCTCGTGTTTCAGGAACTCGATTTGTTGCCTAAGGGGTTTACGTGTCCTGCTGACCGAGTTAAACCTTGGGGTACAGGCCATGCCGTATGGGCAGCCAAGGATGTTGTTAATGAGCCTTTTGCCGTAATCAATGCCGACGATTTCTATGGACGTCAATCGTTTGCCCAGCTGGCCGATGCTTTAACGCACGGGAAAACGGAAGGACAAGCCTATATGGTTGGCTACAAGTTGCGGAAAACACTCTCCGAGGAGGGAACCGTTTCGCGTGGGGTGTGTAAGGTCGATGCCAACTCGCTGCTAGTAGATGTGGTAGAGCATACCAAAATTGGTAGCGATGGTAATTCAATATTTAATACTGAGGATGACGGGTCTAAAAAGATACTTCCAGGTGATGCCGCTGTTTCAATGAATTGCTGGGGTTTTACGCCTGACTTCTTCGACCACGCTGAGCGCATGCTGAAGGAATTTTTAACCGAAAATATTGCAAACCCCAAGGCTGAGTTTTATATTCCGTTGGTAGTTAATCGCCTGCTGTCCGAAGGTAAAGCAACCTGCAAGGTAATCCCTACCGACTCTGACTGGTTTGGCGTAACCTATGCCGGTGACAAACCAATCGTGATGTCTCAGCTCAAGACGTTGGTTGAGAAGGGAGAGTATCCGTCCCCGCTCTGGAAGTAGGAAGCATTCACTTAATATCTTATTGATGATGCAAAAGAAGGTTGAACATTGGGGCAAAGTTCCCTCAGGTGAAGAGATACAGCTGGTTACTTTGACAAATAAGAGCGGAGCTTCGGTGGCGTTTTCAAACTATGGCGCTCGTGTTGTTTCCGTCAAAGTTCCCGATAACAAGGGGAATATTTCTGAAGTAGTGCTTGGTTACTCATCGCTCGAAGGTTACCTGAAAGGGGTGGAGTGGTTTGGATGTACAGTTGGTCGCTATGCCAACCGTATTGGTGGTTCCCGCTTTTCACTCAATGGGAAAACCTACCAGCTGCAACCTAATGAGGGAGATAATCACCTGCATAGCGCCGATGTTGGATTTAGCCATCGGCCATGGGAGTTGGTTCAAGGTGAGGGCGGTAACAATGGAGTGGCGTTTAAGATTGTGAGCCCCGACGGTGAAGGTGGATATCCAGGCAGGGTAGAAGTAACTGTTAATTATGCATGGCGTGAGACCAATGTTCTTTCGATACAATTCCATGCTATCACCGATGCACCAACTGTGCTTAACCTTACTCACCATAGCTACTTCAACCTTGGTGGTGAGGATAGCGGCTCCATTGAAAATCATTTGCTACAGGTGGAAGCCAAACAATATCTAGAAACCGATAAACATCAAATTCCTACCGGAAAGCTAATCCCTGTTGCAGGAACCGTAATGGATTTCTCCCAGCTACAATGGCTTAAACCGGGATTGGAAAGCGGTTACCCAGACCTAATTATTGGCAATGGCTACGACCACTGCTGGGTAGTTGATGCCCCTCAAGGACAACTAAACAAGGTGGCGCTGGTTAAGCATCCTCACAATGGCAGAGCGATGGAGGTTCGGTCGACGCTTCCTGGCGTGCAGGTATATACGGGCAATGGTCTCGATAGCCTTGTTTCCGGAAGAACAGGCCGAATGTATGTTCACCGCGATGCCATCTGCATTGAGCCTCAACTTTTCCCGGATGCTCCAAACCATCACGAATTTCCTTCCACAGTGATTACACCTGCTGCGCCATTTGAGCATAGCATTGAGTATGCCTTCACCGTGGAAAAATAGTGGGCTATTAAACAAGTTTGTCATGTCTGGTAGGATAATTTATTTGTATTAGAGTGATGTCTTTACGTTTTATAAATCCTTGCAGTAGATGATTACAGTGATCCTCATAATGTTGGTGGGAATTGTGGTTGGAGTTTGGCTTCGCACAAAACCGAGGCTAGTGCTGCTAAATGATAAGTTCACCACCTATGCCATCTACCTGCTTTTGCTTTTGTTAGGTATCTCTATTGGTTCTAACAAAACCATTGTTTCAAACCTGCCAATACTTGGAGTAAAGGCGTTGGTGATTACATTGGGGGCAGTTGTTGGTAGCGTCCTACTTGCCCTTGTTACCTACCGTGTTTTTTTCAAGCCGAAGGAGAAGGTATGAAAGGGAGCTTGATTATCCTTTCCTTTTTTGCAGTGGGAGTACTGTTTGGATATGTGCATTGGCTTCCTACTTGGTTGCTACATGGTAATTTTACCGAGTATGCTCTTTACCTGCTGATGTTTCTCGTAGGAATTGGCATTGGCTCCGACCCACGATCGCTTCAAACAATCCGGAGCATGAATCTAACGGTGCTATTAGTACCGCTAACTACCATAGTAGGTACGCTAATTGGAGTGAGTTGCGTGTCGTTGCTCATTTCCGATATTTCATTGAAGGACATTGCCGCCATTGGTTCGGGTTTTGGTTATTATAGTCTTTCAAGTATTTACATTACCGAAATTCGTGGGGAAACACTCGGGGTAGTGGCCCTGTTATCTAACGTAATGCGAGAAATAATCACACTACTCTTTACACCCATTTTTGCTCGCTATTTTGGTAAGTTGGCTCCAATTGCCTGTGGTGGTGCAACATCCATGGATACAACACTTCCAATCATTACCCAATATGTGGGAAAGGACTATGCTGTGATAAGCCTGTTAAATGGCACCATACTCACGGTGCTCGTTCCATTTTTGGTTACCTTTATTTTGGTTTAGACTTCTTTGCGTAACCTTTTTTTGGTCGCTGTATACCTTTGAATCTTAATTTGATGCTGAAAATTCATGAATTAACCGTATCTTTGTGCTGAATTTGGAGGCTGTGTTGGCTGGTAAAGGCAGCATGGTTTTTGATAGTATTACTAATTATAATAAGAAAGGAGCATTATGGGGAGGCCAAGGGAAACCTCGAATAAAAAACAAGTAAGGACAAACAAGGAGAAGAAGAGAAAAGAGAAGGAACTGAAGCGGATTGAACGCAAGGAAAGCGGGACCAATAAT
>DATKTT010000221.1:0-8379 GCA_035530955.1 Williamwhitmania sp.
GCTGCTCAAAGAATCAACGAGTATTCGATTTGTTGGAAACATCGAAGGCAATCAACTTTTCGATGAAAACACAGCAGATGTTATCGTTTGCGACGGTTTCGTTGGCAACGTAGTTCTCAAGGAAGCAGAAAGCTTCCACAAGTTAATAAAGCGGAGGAATATTAGCGATCCTTTTTTTGAGCGATTTAACTTTGAACATTACGGCGGAACACCCGTGCTCGGCGTAAACGCACCAGTCATTATTGGCCATGGAGTTTCCACCGCCACCGCCATAAAAAACATGATTCTTCAAACTAGAATGGTTATCGAAGCTGGTTTGACGGAAAAAATAAAGGAGGCCTTAAGTTAATGGCAAAAATAACCGCGGCAATCACTGGCGTTGGTGGGTACGTACCCGAATATGTCCTAACCAACAACGAGTTAAGTCGGATGGTAGATACCTCCGACGAGTGGATAATGACTCGAATAGGAATAAAGGAAAGAAGAATTCTGCAAGGAGAAGGTCTTGGTACCTCCGACATGGCAGCCAAAGCAGTTCAGCAACTCCTTGAAAAAACCAACACATCGCCGGAAGAAATTGACATGCTTATTTGCGGAATTGTAACCCCGGATATGCAATTTCCCGCAACAGCCAACATTATTAGCGATAAGGTTGGCATAAAAAACGCCTTTGGCTATGACCTTAATGCTGGTTGCTCCAGCTTTTTATACGCGCTGGTAACTGCATCAAAATTTATTGAAACGGGTAGCAACAAAAAGATTATTGTAGTTGGTGCCGATAAAATGTCGTCCATTACAGACTACACCGACCGTTCAACCTGCCCAATCTTTGGAGATGGCGCTGGAGCAGTGCTCCTTGAGCCCAACATAGACGGCGAGGGGCTTATTGATGCTGCAATGCACGTTGATGGTTCCGGAAGGAAGTACTTACATCAAGTTGCCGGTGGCTCATGCTACCCTGCAAGTAATGAAACTGTAGCCAATCGAAAGCACTATATTTTCCAGGATGGTCAGCCCGTGTTCAAGGCCGCAGTTTCCAACATGGCCGATACCGCCGTGGCAATGATGGAAAAGCACGGTCTAACGCCAGAAACGTTGGCATGGCTGGTACCTCACCAAGCAAATATGAGAATAATTGAAGCAACTGCTAAGCGAATGGGATTACCCAAGGAGCGCGTAATGATAAATATTGAGCGATACGGCAATACCACCTCTGCAACGCTTCCGTTGTGCCTGTGGGAATGGGAAAGTCAACTCAAGAAAGGTGATAATATTATTTTTGCAACTTTTGGTGCTGGGTTTACCTGGGGTGCAGCTTACCTCAAGTGGGCTTACAACGGTAAGAGGTAGTTACCTTATCCAAAAAACGATAACCTTAAACCGTCAACATTGACGGTTTTTTTCTGACAGCGCTTTTTGAAATAAAACAGATAAGAGGGCAGTTGCTATCAAGCCAGAAAACTTTAGACAAGGCAAAACCTACGTTGGCAGCACTCAAATTAATGAATCAACCGAGAAACGACGGAATAAAGCTCCATTTTCTTTATGGGCTTTAGCAGGTATGCCGAACATCCAACAGCATAACAGCGTTCCATCTCTTCCTGGTGGCTATATGCCGTTAAAATAATCACTGGTATCTCTGGGAATAAGTCCTTTATCCTTTTTGTAGCCTCAACTCCATTTGATTTGGGCATTCGAATATCCATTAGTACGAGATCAACTTTTCCGCCTACTGCCATATCCACTGCCTCAAGGCCGTCCTTCGCCCACAAAATTGTAGCCCCACTACTTTTTAGTAAAGCCTTCAAAAGCAAAAAGTTAGAGTCAACATCCTCCGCCACCAAGATAGTCTTTCCACTAAAATCAACCTTTGAGCGAGTTGTTTTTGCGCGATTAACCTTTTGCCCTATCTCTCCATTTGACTCAATAGGCAAGGAGAAGAAAAATGTGCTACCTTGACCTGGGACTGAATCAAGCCAAATATCGCCACCCAACAAACCCACCAAATCACGGCAAAGGCTGAGGCCTACCCCCGTGCCGGCATAAAACCTATCACCACCGGAGTTATCCTTCGAAAAACGCTCAAAAACCAAGGCTTGCTGGCTTCTGGATATTCCAGATCCAGTGTCACGAACAAAGAAAATCAACTTACTATTGTCCACCTTGTATCCTACCTCAACAAAGCCGCTCTCTGTAAACTTAAGCGCATTTGACAGGAGATTCGATAAGATTTGTCGAAATCGCGTTTCGTCACCAAATAATGGTTGTGTCCAATCTGGATCGAAGGAGAAACGAATCTCTACGTTATTCTTCGGTTGGAAATACAAAGCCTTCTGCTGCAGCACAACATCTTGAATGGTTTCATCTAGATTAAACTCTCGCTTTATAATCTTTATCTCCCCTATTTCGATTAATGAAATGTCCAGAATATCGTTGAGCAGGTTTAGCAGAACCTCTCCATTTCGTTTTATGTAAGAAACAGCCTCCGAGCGGCCTCCCTCATCAAGGGACGGCTCCTCCAAATAGTTTGCAAAGCCGATTATTGCATTCATGGGCGTCCGAATTTCATGAGAAATATTTCCAAGGAAAGCCGTTTTTAGCTTATCCGACTGCTCTGCCCGGTCCTTTGCTTCCCTCAGCTGCATAGTTCTATCCTCAACGAGCAGTTCGAGGTCTTTTTGATACCGCTCCAGCTCCTCTTGAATTTTTCTTCTCTCACCCACCTCATCCATCAACTTTTTATTGATCTCCGATTTCAACTTATTCCTGCTATAAAGGAGGTAGGACACAATTACAAAGAACAAAAATAGCGTTGCCCAAAAGTAGCTCACCCACCTTGCTTTTTTAAGCTCGCTCACCTTTAGCTCAGCCTCCTTCGAAAGCATTTTTATTTTATTTTCAGAGTATTCAAATTTATAGCGAGCATCAACGCCTAGTAGCAGTTTCTGCTTTTCAGCGCCGTAAACGCTATCGCGGTATATGCTGTATTTAATGTAGTTAAGGTAGGCTTCCCTATAATTAGAACTCTTTGCATACAACTCCGACAATCGTTGATATCCAACAACCTTTAATCCATTAAGATGAATTGAATCAGCAATACCAATTGAACGTTTCAGCAACTGTTCACTATCGACATTCTTCCCTTCTTCAGCATATATTCTTGCTAAATACTGCATTGCTTCAGCTATTCCTTCCTTATTTTGGAGTCGTGAGCGAATCTCAATGGTGGGTTGAAATAATTCTCGGCGAGATTAAGCCGGCCCATTATTTCATAGGTACGGCCTATATTCAGTAGGGTGTTTGATTTACTAAGCTCATTACCGTCCCGCTCCTTTATTTCGAGCGCCTTGTTAAAATAATCCAAGGCCATGGCAAATTTTTGTTCCTCAACATAAATCCTTCCAATATTATTTAAAGCCATGCTAATGCCATTACTATCGTTACTCTTTCGGCTAGTTTCCAAGGCAATCTGGTAAAAGTCAAGAGCTCGATTCTTCTCGCCGAACTGGAAGTAGATATTTCCAATTTTACGGATAATATTGGAGCGCTCTACGGGAAAATTGAGCTGCAGAAGGATTTGAAAAGCCGACTTGTAATTTCTTAATGCCTGCTCAAAATCTCCAGTTGAAGAGTAGATGGTACCTTGAGCGTCATAAATATCAACCAAAAGGCGCTGAATTTCCAGCCGCTTCGCAATTTCCATGCTGCGACTAAAGGACTCTTGGGCATCAAAATAATCACCAAGAAGAAATGCCGCGTTACCGTAATAAAGAAGCGCATACCCTTGTTCTTCTTGAGAGTCAGTTTCAATGGCTAACAAGGTCGACTGAGAGGCGAGCTGCTTCGCAATTCCGGGATTGATGGTGAGGTATGTTTTGGATAATTCCAAGAGCTGCTGCAATCGGTTCTTGCCTACCAAATTCTGATATTTCACCTTTACGCTATCTGGCACTGAATCAGCAAGGGCACTTCCTGTTGCAAAAAGATGCTGCCCAGTTAAGATTAGAAGGACCATCAAGAACGCAGTACATCGAAAAGTCTTCATTTTCGGGACTTATAGAGGAAATCGAAATCTATAAAAATTTACGGTCAATTCAAACATCTTATTTAAACGAAAAAGAGGGACATATGCCCCTCTTTACAAATTCAGCTGTTTCTAGCATCTCCTTATTACTCTTCAAATCATCTTAATCCTCCTCATCATCCTTTATTTCCTCCTCCTCATCCTTAAAATAATCATCATCGTCAAGTAATTTTTCATCCAGATAATCCTCCTCATCATCCTCTTGTCTAAATTGGAGTTCGGGATCATCTAAATCATCAATTTCAGAAAAAATGGAGCGTTTTTGGTTTTTTTCCTTTTTTTCAGGTTTGAGTTTTCGCCCCCGTTTTAAATCATCGGACTCAAACACCTTTGTGTTGCTTCCACTTTTTAGGTCCTTCCTCGCTTTCATTGTTGGCGCCTGTTAGGTTAAACCAGTTTTTAAGTTTTTGTTAGTAACAATACTATTCCCAAAATTGGGAACCATCATCTTTTGCAATTATAAATATTTTTTTGATTCAAACAGAGAAGAACATGCTATTTATGCATATATCCGTCATAAGCTAGTGTGCATCGAGCCAGTTTTTGCCCTCACCAGCATCAACAATCAAAGGAACAGAAAGGCTAGCTGCACTTTGCATCATAGTCATAACTATTTCTCTAACCTGATCTCGTTCAGCAAGATCAACATTAAAAACAAGCTCATCATGTACCTGCATGATCATTTTACTCTGCAATTTAAGTCTATTAAATTCAGCGTAAATCTTGATCATGGCAATCTTTATTATATCGGCTGCGGATCCTTGAATTGGTGCATTAATGGCGTTGCGCTCAGCAAGGCCTCTAACCACCTGATTATTTGACCTGATATCGGGAAGGTAACGCCTTCTACCAAAGAGTGTTTCAACAAAACCACTTGTACGGGCTGCAACAACAACGTTTTCCATGTATTCTTTTACCTTTGGATAGGAAGCAAAGTATCCATCGATTAACGCCTTGGCATCACCCCGTGCAATATTTAGTCGCTGGCTCAAACCAAAGGATGAAATACCATAAATGATGCCAAAATTTGCAGTTTTGGCATGCGATCGCATTTCGCGCGTTACTTCTTCAACAGGAACTTCGTATATCTTAGCAGCCGTGGCGGCATGAATATCCTTTCCATCCAAAAATGCTTCAATCAGTCCGCTGTCACCCGAAAGATGCGCCATTAACCTAAGTTCAATCTGAGAATAGTCAGCGGATAAAATAATAGAGTGCTCATTTTCTGCAATAAATGCTTTGCGAATTTCCCGTCCCCGCTCTCCTCTCACTGGGATGTTTTGGAGATTCGGGTTATTCGAACTTAGCCGGCCTGTTGATGTAACGGCTTGATTAAAGTTGCTGTGAATTAAGCCCGTTTTTTGATTTACAAGTTTGGGGATTGACTCAATATAGGACGAGAGCAACTTTTTTAAGGAGCGAAAATCTAGAATCTTCTCCACTATTGGATGCTCGCCAACCATCCGCTGAAGAACTTCCTCGCTAGTGGAGTACTGCTTGCTTTTAGAACTTTTAGCGGAACTAGAGCCCGCACCAAGCTTCAGCTTATCAAAAAGCACGTAGCCCAGCTGCTTTGGTGAACTTACATTAAGATCGGACTTACCTGCTAACTTTTTTATATCATCATCCAGCAAAATCATCTGAACATTCAAATCCTTGCCAAATTCTTCAAGGGCATCAATATCAACTCGAACTCCAGCAGTCTCCATGTCTGCAAGTACACCTACGAGTGGCAACTCAATCTCATAAAAAAGTTTTGTTAAACCAAGGCGCTCAATTTCTTCCTTAAAGTAAAGGTATAGCTGCCATGTAACATCAGCATCCTCAGCAGAGTATTCAGCAACTTTCTCAGGTGAAACTTGTGACATATTAATCTGTAAAGCGCTCTTCCCGCCAATAAGTTCCTCTATTGCAATTGGCTTATAATTCAGGTACCGCTCACTCAGGAAGTCCATTCCGTGACGAGACTCTGGATCGATAAGATAGTGAGCCAACATGGTATCGAAAATTGGTCCTCTAACAGCCACTCCGCTCTGCTGCAATACCATGATATCAAACTTCAAATTCTGACCAACCTTGGTGTAGCTATCCGATGCAAATATGGGAGCCATCCTATTCAACCACTCAGTGCGGAGATGTTTATCCTTGGGGAGATAGAGAAAAAATCCATGATCCTTTTGCCAGCTAAAAGCAATACCAACAAGCTCCGCCGAAAAAACATCTAGGCTGGTTGTTTCGGTGTCGAAACAAAAAGTCTTGTTCGCTTGGATGGCGGTAACAAGCCCTTCAAAGGTCGCTGCAGTATCAACCAACTTATAATTCTTCTTTATATCCCTAATTGTATGATATTGAGATGCCACGCTAGTTGGCTCGCTTTCAAACAGGTTTCCTTGAGCAGGAAGAACTTGCTTGGGAGTGGCAGAAGGTGCATCCTTCGCATCCTTCAACATTGAACGGAATTCAAGCTCTTCAAAAAGATGCTTTAGCTCATCGAGGTTAGGTTCCCTCACCAAAATATCATCAATGGTCAAGTTTATTGGCACATTAATATCAATGGTGGCAAGTTTTTTTGAAAGCACGATCGACTCAATATGATTTTGGATAATCTCCCGAGTCCTTCCCTTTAACTCCTCCGCGTGTTCTATAACACCCTCAGCTGATCCGTACTCTGCAATGAGTTTAGTGGCAGTCTTCTCGCCAATACCATGTGCACCAGGGATATTGTCGGAAGCATCACCCCACAATGCAAGAATATCAATAAACTGTGCTGGGGAAGATAAACCATGCTGCTCGCACACCTCCGGCACACCTAATATCTCAGCCTCATTACCAGATTTCTTTGGTTTATATAAGTATATATTCTTGTCTACTAATTGTATATAATCTTTATCTGGAGTATACATATAGGTATCATATCCCAATGCTCCAAATCGTTTTGCCAATGTACCAACAACATCATCGGCTTCAAAATTAGGAACAAGAACAACGGGGATGCGATAGGCCTCCAATATTTTCTTTATGTAAGGCACGGATGCCTTAATATCTTCTGGTGCTGGCGGTCGATTTGCTTTATATTGAGGGTAGAGCTCTCCTCTAAAAGTTGGTCCAGCCGGATCAAAGGCCACCGCGAGATGCGTCGGCGTTTCTTTCTTAATAAGCTCCTGAAGCGTTTTTACAAAGCCGAATATTGCAGAGGTGTTAACTCCCTTCGAATTAGTAATTGGCCTATTTATAAAAGCATAGTATGACCGAAAAATCAGGGCATATGCATCAAGAAGAAAAACTTTTTCTTTCATGTCATATTACTTATTATCTTCATTGTACCATTCGGCATATGAAGTGGCAGTTTCGTAAAGCTTAAGATGATGAAGCGTTATCCCATCAGGTAACTCAGCCTGAATTTGATCAACAAAGTGAAGAAGTAAGTTTTCGCAGGTAGGTTGAAAATCAACGGCGTCCACTTTTTTAAACCGATCTTTTAGAATTGGGATTAATCCCTTTGACTCTTCGTTGTTGTTCATCAGCAAAGCATGGTCGAGTCGGCTTACAATTCGTTTGTTTACAATACTCTTGAGCGTACCAAAATCCATCACCATTCCCAACTTGGGATTAGCAGTATCTTCAATTGGTTGGCCAATAACTGTAACAAAAAGTCGGTAAGAGTGACCGTGAATGTTGCTGCAAGAACCATCATAGCCCGTGAGGAAATGGGCCATTTCAAATGAAAACTCCTTAGTAAGTCGAATCTGTGCCATCGTTTCAAAATTAGTCTAAAAAAAACAACAATAGTGGTTGCATTGTTGCACAAAAAAACCTTCAGCGGAAAATCTGCTGAAGGTAGAGTCTGTTTGCGTTGTCTTAAACGGTGCACTTGCTCACGCAATCAAGAATACGCGCAAGGTTATTATGTTTAAGAAAATAGAAAGTGTTTTTGCCTTCCCTTTTGGAGCAAAGCACTCCCTTGTCCTTTAGAATCCCCAGGTGATGAGAGGTAGTTGATTGCTCTATCTGGAGTTTCTCGTGTATCTCCGTAACCGTCATCTTTTTACCGTCTTCCAGAAAGCTAAGGATTGCGATGCGCATAGGGTGTGCTATTGCCTTGAGCATATTTGCAGCCTGCTCCAGCTGCTCAATCTTCAATTCATTTACGTGTGGCATTTTTCAAAATAGTTTACCAAAATCAAATGCAAATATATCAATATCATGAATATGTTGTTATCGCATAGGGGTGAATGTCTAATATTTCGAAGATAAAAGCGGAATAGAAACATTTTTTTACCTTTGAAACTCTAACA
>DATKTT010000222.1:0-7208 GCA_035530955.1 Williamwhitmania sp.
GCCTTCATTTCGGCTATGTTCATATAGTTGGTATTTTTAGTTTATCGAGCAAATTGAGATACATTTATGAAAATCTAAAAATACGGCAAGCAGCCGACATAATACAATGACTATTGTCAACTGGCAATTTATTGCATATCCAAGCCGTTACAAGGGAGACACGATTTCAGAAATCAATTTGTAGAAATAGTGTTAACTTCGATTGAAATAAACGGGCATTACAACTTTGATTACAATTGTTTTACAGTCGGTTACACTGTAATTGCTAAGTTAATCGGGGCAAAAATCAGCGCTTTGCCGACTTTACTCATAGATTATTTTACCGATTGATGGATATTCTAAAAGAAATATACGATTACTATAAAGCTGAACTTCCACCACCAAGTAGAATTGTTTGTGGTGCAAAATACTTTGCGGTTGAAAACAGTATAGGCAACGTTGGCCTAGCCGCCAACCTAGAAGAGCATAAAGCTGTTGATCTAAGCGAGTTAAAGAACCCACATCTTGGCAATTACCATCAAAGGGTTGCCGTGAACGCTTGGATAAACGCTTATGTAAACAACCAAAACAGCTACCCTGCAGAAAAAGACATTTTTGATCAGATTAATTTCAGAGCGTACCGCAACATCGTCATGGTAGGTTTCTTTGAATCGCTGGCGGCAAAGTTCCACAGGGAGAATATACCTCTCACTATTTTTGATTTAAATAAGCAATCACCGAGCATCGCTCCCCTTGAATCGGAATATGAAGCCATTCACCATGCCGATGTGGTAATTGTATCGTCAACGTCGTTAGCCAATCAAACTCTCTCAAAAATTGTTACCGCAAAAGGAGACAGAACCAAGATTATGATGCTAGGGCCATCCACACCTTTATGTCCGCTTCTCATGAGAATTACAGGCGCGAATATCTTATTTGGCTCGATAGTAACAGATAAGAATAAACTCTTCGAAATTGTTAGCAACGGAGGTGGAACAAAACAGTTTCTCCCCTATCTGAAAAAAGTTTACATTCAATCAACACTTTAGCGCATGCCTACATTTGAAGCATTAGAAGCCTTTTTGAAAAACAAAACCGTTGGCATTGCCGGCGCCGGAGGGTTGGGAAGCAACTGCGCCATGGCACTGGCTAGAACAGGTGTTGGTCGCCTAATCATCGTTGATTTCGATCTGGTAACGCCAGGAAACCTCAACCGGCAATACTACTTTATCGACCAAATAGGACAACCCAAGGTACGAGCGTTAAAGGTGAATATCCATAGAGCAAATCCTGAAATTCAGGTTACGACATATCAGTCAATGGTATGTAGCGAGAACATTGGCCATCTTTTTGCAGAATGCGATGTAATAGTGGAGGCCTTCGACAGCGCAGAAATGAAGCAGATGCTCATTGAGCAAGCCTCAATGCTATTTCCTGAAAAGCCAATTGTTGCGGGTTCGGGAATGGCTGGTTGGGGCAACTCCAACAGCCTCCGAGTAGAATGCTTCGACAATTTATATATTTGTGGTGATGGAACAGAAGAAGTTTCGGCGACGAACCCACCACTTGGACCAAGGGTAGGAATTGTTGCCTGCATGGAAGCCAACACTGTTCTTGAACTGCTGCTGAAAAAATTCGACAATGAAGATAACCCTAAATAACCGACCCGAAGAAATCGATGGCAAGGAGAGTATCACCATTCAGGATTTGCTGACTCTAAAAACCTTTACATTCAGGATGCTGGTAATAAAAATTAATGGCACTGTGGTAAAACGAGACGACTACGCCACAACCATTGTGCATGCCAACGACGATGTAAAGGTTATTCATTTGATTAGCGGAGGTTGATTTTTTTATAACTTTACCCCATGAACTGGGAAAACATCATTAATTGGATAAAGGCGCATAAAGCACCCAACCTGCTAAAGAATAAATTCTTCCTTACCGGGATGATATTTCTTCTCTGGCTCACCTTTTTTGATAAGAATAACCTCATTGACCTTTTTGGCGAAATGTCCAAAATACATTCACGCAATAAGGAAAAGGAATACTACGAAGAGAAAATTGCCAGTGACAGAGAAAAAATTAAGGAGCTCAGAACTAACAGTAACAATTTAGAGAAATTCGCTCGGGAACAATACCTCATGAAAAAACCAAATGAGGATATCTTTATTATTGAGTAGCGATCGAGTTGTCCCACGCCTTCCTATCAAGTTTTCTATATTCCTCAAGCACTTTAATAGCATCGTCTCCAACCTGTGGTTGGCCCATTTGCGTCAGCAACTTTGCGGCCTCTTCCGCTATCGGCTTTTTCTCAAACCAACCCTCGTGGGCAAAGTTTAGAAATTTAAGCACCCTAAATGCATTGAACCAGAGGTAGAAGCGCTTTACAAAATTCTCCAACTTAGAGGAATTAGCCCTTACCTCCTCAACTGCATCAACCCAGCCAATACTGCGAAGGTATTCCTGCAGTGCTGGATGCAGGAGTTTCTCCAGTTGAGCGATCTCCTTTTCCTGGTAAAGTTGCTCAACCAAGCCAAACAGTATACCGAGTATTTCAAAGGAGTCCAAGGAATATGTTTCAAACTGAGTAGAATTTGCCTCACTCATCTTTAACATAGCCCGACCTGTTCCAAAGGGAACGCGCTCCGAAACTCTGGGCGAAGGTATTACCCGGGTATTTGTGATTTCATAATAACCTCCATGTGGAATAATCTTCTGCAAGAAGTAAAAATCCTCCCCTGCCTTGCGTCGATTCATACCACCAAAACGAACATAGGCCGAAGCCCTACAGAGCATGCTCGAGCCGACAGTATGGTAGGCGTAAGGGTATTGTATCATCCGCAGTGCCCAAACATAGTATCGAAGGTGAAGTTCATAGTTTGCAATTCCTTCATACAAGGCAGGCGCATAAGTATCGCCATTGATGGGATGCTCATAGTAGATCGAAGCAGCCTGCAAATCAGGATATTTTTTGCTGTAAAGAGCAATTTCTTTCAAATAATTATGGTCACATAGGGCGTCTGCATCGAAGCAATCGATTATCCCACTTAGCTTTCCTCCTTCAAGAAATAGGTAGGCAGCTTGATCCATACCAATTTTTCGAGCATACCCAACGCCGGCATCTCTCTGTTGCACATCAGCAAGTTCGATACCCTGAAACGCTAACCAATTAGAGCCAAAATTCTGTTGTGCAGAGGCTACCTCAGCTAGATTTTCAGCACACCGGCTTCGAATCTCACTAGATGAATCGGCAGGATAGTTAACTACCACCAGCACTAAAACGCCGCATCCCGGATCGCAGCAACTTGATAATGATTCCAGCGTCAAAGTCAAATTTGGCTCATTATAGCATGGAATAACAACAACAATGCCCAAGTCTTCCTTGGGCATTGTTAAGTCTATTTTATGAAAATCGGCTTGCTTGCTAAAATAGCTAGTGGCCACTTTTTCCCACATGGGGTATTACTTTGCAGAATCCTTCTTGGTAGAAGCATACTTTTCGTTCAATCCCCTGAGCACATCGGCAGTAATATTCAGGCCAGCATCCGCAAACAATACTGGACCACCAAAACTACGGCTCACAACATAGCTATAACCCTTATCTTTATTGTATTCTTTAAGATATTCCATAATGCTGTTTAGCGTTTTGTTATTCATCACCTGCTGCTCATCGGCAATCTCGCTACGCAGCTGGTCCTGAAGTTGGTAAATTCCTTGCTGCTTCTGCTGCAGAGCTTGCTGCATCTCCTCAGCCTGAGAGCGGGTTACAAGCCCCTTCTGCACTTTATCCTGAAAGTCAGTTGCCTCCTTTTGAAAAGCCTGAGCCTTAGCATTAAATTGGGCTTCCTTTTCGTGACCCTTTTTCTCAAGATCAGCGCGCAAATCAATATACATGTCGTATTTGCTGATTAAGCTATCGACGTCAACAAAAACAACTGCACCAGCTTTGGGCGAAAAATTCCCAGTGGTATCCTTAGAACTTGTACTAGCAGAAGTGCTAGCTTTTGGGGTAAAATGGAGTATGAACAGAACAACGACTGCAACTGCAAGAACGATGTTACTAATCAGAGAAAAATTTTTCATGCCAGGCTTAAATTAGTAAATTGTAAGATGCAAAAATAACCGATTACGGTTGAATGCCAAATTTGGATTGATTTTTTTAAACAACTTGTTTAAAACTCGGGGCATGGAACCGCTGCCCACTTCTTTTTAGCCACAATGTCGAACTCGTAAACAAAAGATATCTCATGGGCACCCCCAGTTTGAGGTCCTAACTTTGAGATTGTTGCATCGTAGCTATAGCCAACCTGGAGGCCGTTCATCTTGTAACCCACCAGAAAGATGAATGCATCGCTTCCCGGATACTCTTTGAATAAGGGAATACCACGATACCAAACACCAACAAGCAGTGGTATTCGATACCAGTAAAGTCCTAAATCGAGCTGCTTAAAAACATCCTGTTGCTTATAGTTAAAGGCAAAAGAGACACTCTCCTCCACCAACTTTCTGCTTTGTCCCCGCAACACTAATCGGATACCTGAATATAGCGAAATCTTCAAGGGAACTCTATCGGAGTTATCGGTAAAAGCCCTATTTGGCTTCAGCAGGTGATCCACGGTTGCCCCGCCCCAAAAAACACCATTGTAGGCAATTACAGAGGAAGAAGCATCCACATCTTGGGTCATAGCTTTGCCCGGGAAGGGATTCACCGACGAAGGTGTGGTAGGGTTAGAGGCAAGTTGATCTCCAAAAATTAGCTTTGAATAGTCCAGCGATCGCTGGAAGTAGTAGAATGCAATTCCGGGTCGTACATTCCACGACTGCGAAATCTTAATATTATAGGAGTATGCCACCCCAACATTGGTCAAACTCAACTTGGACGAACCAGCCACATCACGCAAAATAAAGAAGCCAGCACCTGAGTTGAAATCGGCAAAATTATGATCGTAAGCAGCACCGTAAGTAACAAAAGTGCCAGGTATGGAAGGCCATTGATCGCGGTAGTTTAAACTTACGCGGCTTCCCTTTACCGCACCAGCAAAGGAGGGAGCCATAAACATCGGGCTCGAATAAAACTGTGAGAAAGATGGATCTTGTGCATAAATGCCTCCATCCCTAAAAAAAGGCGATATCAAAAGAAATACCAGCGCGTAACGGGCAAATCTTGTGTTTTTATATACCCAGGAGAAAAACTTCAGCATTATACAAAACATCAAATCGTAACGCTAAATTAAATTTTTATTGGGATAATCTACCTTATCAATGTAATATCACCCATTTTTGAAAAGCGCTGTCCATTAGTAAACGTTCCCTCGGCCTTCCAAACGTAAACATCTGGTTCACACAATTTGCCTTGGTAATAGCCATCCCAGCCAATTTTAACATCATGACTTTCAAATATTTGCTCTCCCCATCGATTATATATTCGCAACACATATTGGCTTACACCTTCCCAAACGGGATGAAATACCTGATTTTGATAATCCACATCGTCGTATACACCGCCATTAGATCCAAGTGGGCTTGGGGTAAAGGCGTTGGGGTATGCAAGCTTACCTTGCCCTATTACCCTAACTGCTGCAACAATTGTGGTATCGTCCTCGCAATTGCCATCCTGAGGGTCTGTCCATACACTTAGTTTAACATTATATACCCCTAGCGCTGAATACCGGAAGACTGGATCTTTCTCACTGCTCGTGCCACTACCATCCCCAAATTCCCAGTAGTAGCGACTAGCGTTTTCGGAGGTGTTGAAAAAATGGGCATCCGCTTCAGGCAGTAAGAGAATCTGCGGGTTAATTTCAAAATTTGCCACCGCATTCTGAAATACATGGAAAGTCCTATAACGATAGGCAACCCCACCATCACCATATATTGTCAACTTAACATTATAATATCCAGGAGCATAGAAGGTGTGTATTGGCTCCCAATCCGTCGAAGTACCACCGTCGTCAAAGGTCCACCTTACAGAATCACCATACATCGAATTGTTATAAAAATGCACAAGTAGCGGTGAGCAAGTAGCCGAAGTATCGGCAGTATAGTTTGCTATTGGTGGGGCAGGAAGCAGGTAAATATAGCGATGAGTGGAATCGTAGCAGTTGTTGTTCCACGACTCAAGGACTACTTCATATCTAAAACCATCAGCTTTGGGACCCCAATGAGAATAGGTATAGGAGTTAAAAGTCTTACCATACCTTGTTTGTCCATCACCCATGCTCCATCGGTAATTCCATGTATCAGCAGCTGGATATGTTTGGTTATCGATGCCAAATGTAGCATCAGGGAAAATTTTCAGTGGAGGATTTGGCTGGAAGGCTGCAACGGGTGCTGCATAAATCATCATGTTATGCGAAACGGTATCGGAGCACTCATACTGACTGGCAGCGGTTAGCTTCACGTTGAATACTTTATCTTGCTCAGTGTTGTTAATAAAGAGATGTGAAGGATTTTGCAATCCAGTTCCTTGTCCATCGTCGAAGTTCCAAGAGTAGTTGTAGGTATTCACGCTAGTATTTACCATGTTTACCGTGTAAGGATTACAATGGGCACTTACAGGATCGAAATTAAATGCTGCGGTTACCATGGGGTAGGTATATACCATTTGGGATGTGCTATCCTTGCATCCAAATTGGGTTGTCGTTCTTAATTTTAAAAGATAAGATGCAACATTGGCCGTCGGGTTTTGGTAAGGATGAATCATATTCGAGGCTGAAGTAGTCAACAAATCAGTTCCATCGCCAAAATCGTAGTAGTAGCTAAGGTTTGTTCCCAACGAAACATTCTGTAACTCGAAGTTAAATGGAGCGCAAGCAATGGTTGGGCTTACGAATTTATAGGAAGCAAACGGCTTAGGATAAACTGTAACAACCTTTTTCACTGAATCCACACAATAATTTTCGGAAGTTGCAATCAAGCTAACGTCATAAGTTTTGTTAGTATTGAAGTCGGTGTTAAAGTAGGTTGTAGAAGGATTCTTGTCGATGGAAGAAATTTGATTTCCAAAATTCCAGTGATAAGTTGCCGTTCCGTTGATTGATTGGGTGGTATTGGTAAACGTCACCGGAAAAGGCTGACAACCCGCTGCATTCATAGAAAAATCAGGATATACCCGTGGATAAATCGTCACAATTTTCTGGGCAGTAGCAGAGCAGGTGTGTGAATTTTTGTAGTAAGTAATCAACTTTAAAGTATCTACAAGAAGAACAGGGGGCGAATTTGTTGGG
>DATKTT010000223.1:0-5896 GCA_035530955.1 Williamwhitmania sp.
AGCTTTTTGTGCAGATGCTTATGTGCAATTAACTGACACAAGCTGGATAAAAGCAAGAAGCCTGAAACAATTAGACAGCTAACAGCCTTCACTACCGGTCAGCCTAACCACTGGCCGGGCTTGTATGCTGTTTGAAACTTAACTATTTGAAAGGTGGGAAAAATGAGTATTATAATTGGTGATACTATGACAAAAAAAGAAGTTCAACTGTTAAATAATCTCGATTTAGCTACGAACATTTTAACGGGTGCGTGGTGTTATGGAGAAAAACCAGCAAAGTCACTCCGCAAAGAAATGGTATATTTAGTAGAGGAACTTTTTGTTCGGCTTAATTACAGAAAAGCTGACCGAGCAACTATTGAAAGCATTTTGGACAAAATCGGTTGGTAATAGCCGACACTGGAGACGCTCCGGCGTATGCTGAAAGTTTAACGATAACTTGAAAGGTGTGAAAATGGACATAGAAGAAATCCAAGCTAATAGAGCGGTTGATTTATTAGCTGAAAACAAACGATTGAAGAATATAATAATTGAAGCAAAAATTTGTGCTGCTGCTCTATGTATAGCTGAAATACCAAGCCTTAAAGGACTAAAAGAGATAGCCTCAATACTGAATCAGGGCATAAATGAAGGTGATGTTAAAAAAGCTCTTTTAGGTGATGACGAAACAGGAATCAATCCGTATTTACTGACTGGTGAAGAGCTAAAAAGAACAGAGTCTGCCCGGAAGCAAAAATAAGGGTAGGTTTGATACCCTCGTCCTGCCGTTCGTGCCTTAGAATGGACGTGGTGGCCTCGAATATAGACGATATGGGCTGAAATAGACAGTTATTGAAAGGAAGTGATATTATGAATCACGGACATCATTTTGATATAGCTCTGAGCGAAGAACACAAAGCAGAGCAAAAACGAAAACAAGAAGAACGCAAAGCACGAGAAAGATTGGAAAAAGCCGCCCCTGCTTTACTGGCTGCGTGTGAAAATGCACTTAAAAAAAGCCATAATCCTGAAGTTGAAAAGATATTAGTAGCTGCTATCGCTTTGGCAAAACCTGAACAAACCTAACGTCTCCTAAATGGCAAAACCGATAAAGATAAAATTCAAGCTCATCCCACGTAATAACTTTTGTATTTGAGGGCTGGTTATCATCACGAATCGTTTTCTCGCAAACATAAATCCTGCCGGATGTTTTGTTATTCCAACAGACTTTGAATCTATCGTTAGGTTTTGGTATCCACATTGCCTTCCTTGGCTTTAAGTATTAAGGGACATTCGCTTATGTTTTTGACATCGCAACTATACCAACAAGTTTTACATTCTTGAGGTTTGCCCTTCGGTGTGAGTTTTGCTGTTTCAGTTTTATCTGGAGTTGTACTCATTTCATTTTCCTTTCTGGGTTCTTGGTGGTAAAATGTTGATTTAGGAAATTCACTCCAATCCATTTCATTTTCCTCCCAGGGCTCGCTTGAAAATATTTGTTCGCTTACAGTTACCGCAATCTACTTCGTTGGGTTTTATTTTCTTTCGGGGGCGATACCAAAGACGACTACAGGCCGTCGAACATAAAACATCGCTGTATATTAGAACTGGATAATGTATTTTCTTCTTCATTATTTTTCTTTCAGGGCTTGCCCGGAGGCCTATACTCCAATTCGTTTTTAAGCAGATGTAAAAGTACAGCCGCCGGCTTCCGAGCTGCACTTGCCTCTCTGGCGTAGTCCAGGACCCTGTCGAAGATTTCCCCATTGAAACGGCCGTTCGAACAGCCGGCCATAAGCCAGTTTGTGATATTGCGAAAGCAGGTGCGGTCGGATTGATTGCGTGGTTTTATAATGCTGATTAGAGCTTCGTTAAAGGTAAGTTTCCGAAGCGTATTCGTAGCCGCAGAAGGCTTTCTTTTCGTATTCGTATTCGTAATATTCTCTTTTACGTTTACGTTTACGTTTACGTTACCTTTAGCTATAGCTTTGCTATGCGTTTGCCATCGTGTTTCTGCCCCTTTAAGTCCTGCTCTGCTACGGACTTGCATCAATACTCGTGCGCGGTGCAACTCTTTACTCACTCTTTTGTGAAAAAGTTTTGAACTTTTTATTGCAAATTTCTTTCCAATTCTGCGCCAAACTTTATCAAATTCCAAATCGGTCAAATTACACAGTGCGGCCAGCTCATATTTATCGAAAATGCAACGTCCGTGCATCTTATAAAGGTGGAAAATTATGGTGGCATAACAGCCCCGCTCCTCGGCGGTCATTCCCATAAAATCTGCCAGAAATGCCTCCGCTTCGAGCTGAACATATTTAGGTTGTTTTGCCATATTGCCTCCCTGCTATTATTCAAACTCCAGAGCAAGCTGCCCGGCTCGCTGCTGTTGGACTGAGTGATAAATTGGAAAATAATCATATATATCCAATTTTTGAAATAACATTTGTCTATTTGTCCAATTTGCTAAATAATTATACTTCTTTTGGCCTCTAACGCTTTTGTCTCTCATTAAATAGGGTCGCTGACCTAAGCGTTTTAATATCAATAATCGCTCAAGAGCATTTTCCCATTCGTCACAATATACATACCAAAAGCACGAACCATTTAATAATTCGCAAGTTTTATAAACGCTTTTAATATAAGACAAATTGTCAAAAGCAAATCTTACAGTTGTGAAACGTTTTCGTTTTTTGTTTATTAAATCAGCTATATTTTTTGTTACTAATCTGCAATCCAAACCTTGATTGAAGTCAACGTGAATTTGGTTTGTCTCGCAAAACCCCAACACTTCAATAAACTTATTCGGCATTGCAAGTATGTTATTATCCAGCAATACTAAATCGCCCTGTCCTCGCCATACATCTGCGACTTTGCGATATTCATAGATTTTGCCTTCCATTTCAGGCACAAAACAGAACTCGCATTTTCGGATACATCCCCTTGTTGTATATCCTATTGAATAATCACAATCAGGATATATCGAATAGTCGGGCTTTATATCATCTATTTCTTGAGGCAATTTCTTTGTTTTTTCATATCCACTGCCACCAATAATCATATTTGGCTTTGGTTCAAAATCACTATCTGTAAATACTTTACTGGCATATACTTTGTCGTAATGTTCCAAAGGAAGATACCATTTAACAATATCGCCTTGAGCTTTGTGATATGCGCTTATCTTCATCAATGCTAAGTTTGGGATAACAGAATCAACATTGTAAAGTCCGATTATCATTCAAACTCCAGAGCCATCTGTCCGGCTCGCTGCTCTTTAACTGGTACTCCTGTATCGACAGCCTCTAATCGCTGACGGGCTATCTCGCAATAATCGCTTGAAATGTCTATGCCGATATATCTGCGGCCTAACATCTTGGCGGCTACACAAGTAGTGCCAGAACCACAGAAAGGGTCGAGAACGAGTTCATTTGGTCTTGAACTTGCATTTATCAAATATGTCATTAAATATAACGGTTTTTGGGTTGGGTGTATTTGCCGTCTTTCAGTTGGTGCTCGCCAAACTGCGCCATCACATATATGGGTAAAAGTAGCTCTTGGTTTTTTTGCAAATATGCAGTTCTCTATATTTGATAACCATAAATATTGGCCATTTATTGGAGACGGGTTTGTTTTTTCCCAGATACATTGTCTTGTACTTAAACCGAAAGAAACAAATTCCCGCCGCCAAAAAGAAACTTGCTCTGTGCCACACCATACATAAATTGACCCACGACATAATTTATCAAGAATTTTTGCAACAATAGGAATATCTACCTCAAGACTATCTGCAATTCCTTTATCAAAAGACCGCAAGCCTGAATTTGGCCTATTGACTTCATTATACGGCGGGTCAGTCAGCACTAAGTCCACACACGAATCTGGAAATTCTTTAAGTATATCCAAGCAGTCGCCGCATATAATTGTGTTTACGAATTTATTGATTTCAATTTTTGCCATATCATTAACAATTTATCATCATGTAGCTCCTTTGCTTTCTGTTTTTCCTGCTCAGTTAATTCCTCAGTCATCATCTTCTCAGTCGGCATCCGTGCCTCTCAATAATTATATGACATACTCGTTAAGGCTTGACAAGATGTACAATAATGACCAGTAACTTCACCTACAAATACTTCATCTGGATAATCATCCAGTTTTTCTTCGCCACTCTTAAAAGCCTCGTCATCAACATCCCAATCGCCCGGTGACAACACGAGCATCAACTTTGTATTGCAAAGACTACAGTACAAATACCCGTTTTCTTTTTCTATTTCAGGCGTTATGATAATAGTGAATGCGTAGGTCATTATTTTCTCCTTATTCTCTGGCATCCTTGCCTCTTATCTTATGCCCATCTTGTTAAAAATCGGGTTACAGTAAACTATCCGAGCTACATATTTCAGGGCATTGCCCCTCAATATAGATTGACGACCTGTTCTGCAGGACGGAAGTACCAAGACCATCGTTACCAGCGGAAAGTCAGCAGCCATTAGCTTAAATCTTCTTATATCGGTCTGTCTCAAAGACGTTTTTACTTCGTGGAATACCTTTTGTTTCAATCCGAACTCAAGAGTTTCCCGCACTTCAAAATCAGGAGTATATTGGCGTTTTGTCCGATGTCTCTCGGTAAATTCAAAGGTGGTAGTCTCGTAGTCCCAAAAATCAATAGCCTCTAATTCCAAAAGCCTTTGAAGGTACTGCGCCCATCGGTATTCTATCAGGCTCTTAAACTTGAACTCTCTCCCATCAATAAAGACGTGCTGTGGTTTGTTTCGCCATTCATAATGTATAACTGCCATTTGCTTCCTTGCTTATAAAAAGGCGGTGGCTATTTGCCGCAATTACGATGTAAATCGTCAATAGGTTTTTCATCTAAGCAAATCGGGCAAATATCTGTTTGCAATCCTTGATTTGATAGATTCAAATAGCCACAAGCTCGTAACCTATTTCCTAAGTCAGCAAGCAAATCTCTTGCCGCCAAATTGTCTTCACCGAAAATGTAATACCAACAAAACACTTTCTCTGCGGCTTCAAGGGCTTTTATTCTTCTGTCTATTTCATCCATTTTCTTATCCTTTCTATAAAGTAAGGCGGTGCTCCCTGCACACACAGGGCGATATTTTGACCAGTTTCCTTTTGCACCGCCTTATGTTTCCTCTAATAAATCTGGTATGTTTGTCGTTTTATAAGTCATTGCTCCTTTCCTAAGCAATTCAAGTGCTTGCTCGTAACCAGCATTACTTTTTTGGGCGACTAAGTGCATCAGAAATTCGGCTGACATCATCAGCATCTTAAATTCTTTATCCTCTCCGCTTATAAAGATTCTGACTTCGCCTCTCTCATCAGATGGAGAATCATAAACTTTGAGATGTATTTCACCGAGTTGCTTTAAGTTATCTTCCATAGTTCCTTTCAATAAAACGGCTTGGGGTCAGGGATTCTCCTTAACCCCTTACCGTTCGGAGGAGGGTGATGAAAAGCTAACAACCGTGCTGCTTTATGATTTCGTCTGAATACTTTACGCCGATTTTCTTGGCCATTGCCTTGGCGCCACGGCTAGCATTTCCTTTGCGTTCATAGTAAATTCTGCCACGCATACGCTCTTTCTTGGCTTCGTAAATTCCATACCACCATAGGTAACCACTACAACTTTCTCCTACTTTTACTCTTACCATTTGATTCCTTTCTTTACTAAAAGGGTATATCATCATCAGATACTTGCCTTGCCTGTTGTTGGGTATCCTGATTAGATTTACCACCTATAAACTGGAAACTTTGAACAGCGACCTTGTGCTTGCTCCGCTTCGTTCCGTCCTGAGCTTCCCACTGGTCGAGGGTTAGCCGACCTTCAACGAATAGCGGGTCGCCCTTGCCCAGATATTGATTGATGTTTTCGCCTGTTTTGCCGAAGGCGACACAA
>DATKTT010000224.1:0-7780 GCA_035530955.1 Williamwhitmania sp.
GAAAGATGTAGATATCAAGGTTGTTGGAAAAATAGATCTTGAAGGCATTAGCCATAAGCGAAAGAAGCACGAGGATGCTCCTGTTCCAGAGGTTAAAGCCGAATTGGTTACTGAGGAAAAAGTGGAGGATAAGCAGCCCCAACCCCAACCAACGCAGCAGCAGGAGACTAAGGAGGTAGCAGCAGAGCCTTCGGAAATGCATGTAAAGGTTGTTGGAAAAATTGACCTTAACCAGGGCAAGAAGAAGATTGAATTACCCGAAAAGCGAAAGGAACATGCACCAAAGATGCATCAGGAGCCTGAATCATCGGGAAAAGTAATACATAAAAAGCCTGCCGAAAAACCGGTGGAAAAGCAGCATACAAAACCGCATGTGGTGCAGAACTCCAAGCCTGAACATCAGCAAGGGCAACCCAAGCATAAACATGCTGTTGAATCCGCTGAAACTAAGGCACCTGCAGTTGAGCCGGAAGTTGTAGCCCCAAGGGTAATTCCAGTAGAAACGCTTTACCGCTCTTCGGTAGAGAAGCTTTCTGGACCAACTGTTGTTGGAAAAATTGACTTGGATGCTATTCAACCCAAGAGAAAGCCAATTGCCTCCTCTTCGGATTTTGACAAGAAGAAGAAAAAGCGGAAGCGTATTAAGAAGGATCAGGTTAAGCCTAGCGGCGAGGCTGGTGCTGCAAATACTCAACCGGCAGCAGGTGGCGAGCAGAAACAAAGGCCACCTCAACCCGCTGGTGGAGGATTGCGTTTTGTAAAAAAGGACAACAGAGATAGAACTGCAACTGGTCAACCTGTTGCCGATAAGAGCAAGGGAAAACCAACAAAGCGTCCACCGCTACTTCGCCAGGAGGTTAGCGAGGAGGACGTTCAGAAGCAGATTAAAGACACTCTTGCAAGGCTTACCAGCAAGGGGAAATCGAAGGGTTCAAAATACCGTAAGGATAAGCGAGAGCTGCAGAGCCAACGCCACATGGCTGAACAGGAGCAGGCCGAATTAGAAAAAAACGTAATTAAGGTTACGGAATTCGTTTCGGTTAACGAGTTGGCTTCCATGATGAACGTTCCGGTTACCGATGTAATCGAGACTTGCATGAACATGGGGCTAATGGTATCTATTAACCAACGTTTGGATGCTGAAACCTTGGCTCTTGTTGCCGATGAGTTTAACTTTAAGGTGGAATTTGTTTCAATAGACATCCAGGAGGCCATAAAGTCGGAGGAGGATAGTGATGAGGATTTGATTTCCCGCTCTCCCATTGTAACGGTAATGGGGCACGTTGACCACGGTAAAACTTCATTACTCGACCATATTCGTCACTCCAACGTAATTGCTGGAGAAGCTGGTGGTATTACTCAGCACATTGGTGCATACAGCGTTCAGCTGGATGATGGAAGACAAATTACATTCCTTGATACACCCGGTCACGAAGCCTTTACCGCTATGCGTGCACGTGGTGCCAAACTTACCGATGTAGCTATTATTGTAATTGCTGCTGACGATAACGTAATGCCCCAAACAATTGAGGCAATTAACCATGCCAGCGCAGCTGGAGTTCCTATTGTATTTGCTATCAATAAGATTGATAAGTCAGGAGCTAACCCTGAGAAGATCAAGGAAGAGCTAGCCAACATGAACTACCTCGTGGAGGATTGGGGTGGCAAATATCAATGCCAAGAAATTTCTGCAAAGAAGGGAACCAACATGGAGCACCTTCTTGAGAAGGTTTTGCTTGAGGCTGAAATGCTTGACCTGAAGGCAAATCCCAACAAAAAGGCGATGGGTGCTGTTATCGAGTCATCGCTCGATAAGGGTAGAGGTTATATCACCACCATGCTTGTTGAATCCGGAACATTGCACATTGGTGATATTGTGCTTGCAGGAACCCATACGGGGCGTGTAAAGGCAATGTACAATGAGCGAAATAAAAAAATTGATGAGGCTGGCCCTGCAACTCCTGTGCTTTTGCTTGGTTTAAATGGTGCACCTCAGGCGGGAGACCAGTTCAACGTAATGGATACGGAAAAGGAGGCAAAGGATATTGCAACTAAGCGTGAGCAGTTGCTTCGCTTGCAAGGCTTACGCTCTCAAAAGCATATCACCCTCGATGAGATTGGTCGCCGTATTGCCATTGGCAACTTCCAAGAGTTGAACATTATTGTAAAGGGCGACGTGGATGGATCGGTAGAAGCACTTACCGACTCATTGGTAAAACTCTCTAACCAGGAAATACAGGTTAATGCAATTCATAAGGGTGTAGGTCAAATCTCAGAATCGGATATTCTGCTTGCTGCTGCATCCAACGCAATTGTAATTGGATTTCAGGTTCGTCCATCATCCGGTGCTCGTAAGCTGGCGGAGAAGGAGGGTATCGATATTCGCCTTTACTCTATCATTTACGACGCTATTAATGAACTAAAGGACGCTATGGAAGGAATGCTTTCACCTGACTTCAAGGAGGAGATTATTGCATCACTCGAAGTTGTTGAAACCTTTGATATCACTAAGGTTGGTACCGTTGCTGGATGTATTGTTCGTGAAGGTAAAATAACACGAAACACTAAGGTTCGTATTGTTCGTAACGGAATTGTGGTTTACACCGGCGAATTGGGCTCCCTAAAGCGCTTCAAGGATGACGTGAAAGAAGTTGCCAACGGTTTTGAATGCGGTTTAAACATTCACAACTATAATGACCTCAAGGTTGGTGACATTGTTGAAGGATACGAAATGGTTGAGGTTAAGAAAAAGCTCTAACCATACTAAATTATATTTGAACGACTGGGTAAATGCCCGGTCGTTTTTTTATGGGTGGGTGCTTACCTTCTAATTCGATCAATATTTGAAAATTCGTAACTTCCACCTTTAAACCTAGCGCTATGCGAGCTACATCTTTTCTCCTTTTTTTCTGGGTAGTTAATTTAAGTGTGGATGCACAACCAATTGATACCGTTGGCAAACGTGCCGGTTACAACACAATTAAAGTTGAGGATTTGAGGAACTACGTTACGGTTCTTGCATCTCGAGAATTTTTTGGAAGAGAGGTTGGATCCGAAGGGGCCAATAAGGCTGCTAGCTACCTCACCTCCTTTTTTCGGGAAAACGGGTTGAGGGATTCTGCAAAGGGAAGGACAGGATACCAACAGCCATTTCGAATAATTAGGGAAGGGGCCACCGAGGGCAAGTTGGAGGTTGGAGGACAATCATTTTCTAGTCCCATGGATATAGTTGTTCGACATGGAGAGCTTTCGTCGAAAATGGCTTTAAAAGTAGTGTTCGCCGGATTTGGTGACGACCACGACTTCGACAGCCTTGACATAAAAGGGAAGGCAGTTTTGATTCTAGCCAAAGAGTCACTAACCTCATTTGGGTACAGTACCTACGATAAGCTCAAGGCTAACCACTGCCCGGTAGTATTTGTAATTAATCTTTACCATCCTGAACGATACGCTCAAGTGCGTAAAAGCAGCGAAGATGAGCAAGCTGGGAAGCGATATCTGCTTGAGAATAGATCCACCAGCGGGGATACTGCATCAACTAAAATTACGGAAATATACCTATCCAATAGGGCGGCGAAGGCGATCTGCGGCATTGAAATTTCTGATTTATTGAAACTTGCGGAAAAGAGTAAAGCAGGAGAACCATCGGTCCTAAGGAAGTTATCATTGGGGGAAGTTTCAGTAATCGCCCCAAAAAAGAAGGATAGGGGAATTGGCTATAACATTGTGGGAATAATTCATGGAACCGACAAAGCAAGCGAAGTGGTTGCCATAACAGCCCACTACGACCATTTAGGTGGTCGCGATAGTGTATACTTCCCTGGTGCTGACGATAATGCAAGTGGTGTCTCCTCCATTATGGAGATTGCCCAAGCATTTAATGCTGCGGCAATAAAAGGGTTTAGGCCACGCCGAACCATTGCCTTTATTGCTTTTTCTGGAGAAGAGTCTGGCCTTTTGGGTTCAACGTACTTTGTGCAGCATAACCCGTTAGCCGGTTGTCACTTTGTTGCCGATGTTAATCTCGACATGGTAGGACGCCAGGATAGCAAAATGGACAACCCCAACTACCTGTATGCAACCACCGATCAAACCACCAAATTCCTTTACACCTTGGCCGACAGCCTGTCGCGTGTGGACACTGGCATTGCACTTAACTTGTCGAAAGGGAAATACATGTTCTTTTTTGGTTCCGACCAGTATAGCTTTTATAGCGCTGGTGTTCCCAGCATACTTTTCTTTAGGGGTTTGCACGCAGATTATCACCAGCCCACCGATACACCCGATAAGTTGAATTACACCTCCATGGTTAAGATAACTCGCCTTGCTTTTGATACAGTATGGGATTTGTCGTGTCGTAACCAAATTCCAAAAAATGTAGGTGCCAAGTAGAGGAGACAAAAACCAAATGCTATATTTGTTCCAATAATTTTTGCCATAAGTGACGCTCCCAGAAGGAAAATATACACCAGATGAACTCAAGTGGTTTAGGAATCTTTTTGATACCTACTACGAGAGTCTTAGGAATTTTGCCTACTTCAAGGTTGGGGATGCTGCATTGGCAGAAGACTTAGTGCAGGAGGCATATATTAAGTTGTGGGCAATGCGCGACGATGTAAGAAACGAAACCGTAAAGGCTCTGCTCTATAAAATTGTTGGGAATCTTGCATTGAATCAGCTGAAGCACCGGAAGGTGGTGTACAATTTCGAAAACACCTACGATCATGACTCGCAGAGTGAGGCGGCTGATTCAGCAATTCTTACTGAAGAGTTTAACCAGGAGCTGCAGCAGGTGATTGCCTCCATTCCGGAGAAGGCTAGGGTTGTTTTTTTACTCAGCCGAATTGATGGATTAACTTACGATGAAATCGCGGAAAGGCTTGATCTTAGTGTAAAAGCCATTGAAAAGAGAATGTCTGAAGCCCTTAAAATTGTAAGGACAAAAATAAGTTATAAGCTATGAGAGTCGACAACGATAAAAATAACCTTACGCCTAATACGAATGGCGAGGAGGCTCTGGATAGAGCCCTAAGGTCGTTGTCGTCATGGACGGCTCCAGCCACTAAGAGCAAGGAGGAGGCATGGATGCAGCTGCTTTCTCGAATTGAGGAGACGGAGAGTATACAGGAGGAGTTGCCTGATGCACCTACTATTCCCATAGGCAAGCGCTTTGCACGCTACGGAATGGCTGCCGCTGCTCTAGTTTCGATTATTCTCATTTCCGTATTCTTCCTATATCTAACTGGTAGTAAGCAAATTGTTGCGCCAAGAGGAATGGTTGCCAACGCTATGCTACCGGATGGTTCCGAGGTTAAGCTGAATGCCGATTCCAAAATTACCTACAGCAAGTTGGGCTGGGATAAGCATCGTATTGTTTCCCTGCAGGGAGAGGCGCTTTTCCATGTAACCAAAGGCGATAAGTTTGAAGTACATACCACTTTGGGCTTTGTGAGAGTGCTGGGTACCAAGTTCAATGTATCCGTTCGCGATGGAAGGTTACAGGTTGATTGCCTTGAGGGCAAGGTTGCCGTTTTTCTAAAAGATGGCGACGATCAAGTGCTGATTGGCGGTGAAATACTAACGGCTGATGGGTCATCCGTTGTTCGGGCACCACTGAACCCTTCAATCGACGTTACCTGGGTGCATGGAGAATTTTTTTTCGAAGCAGCGCCACTCCCAGAAGTGTTTGCTGAATTGGAACGCCAGTTTAATGTTCAAATCCATTCAACCAATATCTCAGGAAGGACTTATACGGGCTTTTTCAGAAAAGGAAATTTGACGGAGGCACTTGATATGGTATGTGTTCCTATGGGACTTAAGTATACGGTGCAGGGTAATATTGTGACTATTAGGTAGGGTAATTTGCTCTTTTCATGTATTCATTTTAAGAAGATATACGGTTGTGAGGAAGCAAATTTTAATGCTCATATTACTCTTTGGTATTGTTGGATTTGTCCAATCACAAACCATTTCCGCATCCTTTACCAATTCGCCATTAAATGTTGTGCTTGAGCGTATTGCCACCGATTGCCAAGTGAAGTTGGCATACGACAACGACCTTATTAGCCAATATACTGTAACCGTAAGCTACACAAATGCCACACCCGAGGAGGCAATTAAAGAAGCCATAGCTGCATTGGCTTTAAGTTTTGTTGAGATTAATGGGGTTTACGTATTAAAGCCCGACCCGATTAAACAACAGCAACTACTTGCCATGGCTGCCCAAGAGCCGCCACCAGTCCCTAAGTTCCGGGTTCTGGGTTTGGTTAAAGAAAAATTGTCGGGAGAATCACTTCCCTATGCCAACGTTGTGTTTGTTGGAACATCCAATGGTGTAGCAGCAAATAGCGATGGATACTTCAGCATAATTACGCAGCAAGCCGATTCACTGCTGCTTTCGGTAAGTTATATAGGCTACCTTCCAAAGGAGGTGAAAATCTCACCATCTACTCAACGGAATGTTCTTGTAGTGGAGCTTGAACCCCAAACTTCAACCGTTTCGGAGGTGGTTGTGGCTGCACCTCGATCTGAAGTTGTTCAAACAGAAGTGGAACCTTCGCGCATGCGGCTTAACACCAATCGGCTTACCGATCTTCCATCACTGACAGAGTTGGACATTGCAGCACCCTTGCAATTGCTCCCTGGTATTGATGGCACTACTGAAACCTCTGCGGGTTTGAATATTCGAAAATCTACCTCCGACAAGAACCTTGTTCTTTACGATGGGTTTACCATTTACCAAATCGACCATTTTTTTGGAGCATTTAGTAGCTTAAACGCAAAGGCAATTAAGGATATCCAGGTGTTTAAGGGAGGCTTCGATGCTACCTATGGAGGAAGGGCCTCATCGGTTATTGAGATCACAGGAAAGAGCGGAAGTATGGATAAGCCCTCTGCAGACGTAGGTATCGATTTGCTTGCGGCTGATGCAACTGTGGAAACACCATTGGGTTCAAAAGCCTCATTCATTTTTTCTGGTCGCAGGTCCTATACCGATGTGTATCGCAGCACTCTATATGAAGATTTGCTTGCAAAGATGCGTGGCGATTTAGTGGGTGAAGCTAAAACTCCATCCTTCGCCAAGGAAGGGAGCAATGAACCAATATACTACTTCTACGATCTGAATACTAAGCTAACGTTTAAGCCTACCGAGAAGGATGTGATTTCGTTCAGTGGATACAAAGGTTACGACGATTTAACCTTCCAAACGATCTTAACGAATAGAAGAACTGATGAGGCTTCCAATTGGGGTAGTGGTGGAGTTAGCGTTCGGTGGGCTCGACAGTGGTCCAATATTTTTTATCAGACTCTAGTAATTGGGGGATCCAACTATAACCTCTATTACAACCATACCGATAGCATTATGCACCGTCGATTGTTAACAACCGACACTACACAGAAAATGGCGCTTATCGAGAGCAACGTTAAGGACGGTTCCATCACGCTTCAGAACATGGTAAAGTTGGGCGAGCGGAATACTTTAGACTTTGGATTTGAGGTAAATGGCATCAGCACAAACTTCACTGAAGATAATCTGCATCGGTACAATAGCGTAAGCTACATAGATACCTCACGGCAGTTTGCCGGCGACTCTCGCCTTAGCACCATCTATTTGCAAAACACATACTCCTACGGTATTGTTAAAGAGATAAAGTATGGATTTCGTTCAAGCCATTATAACCTAACCAACAAAAACTATTTTGAACCTCGCGTGCAAATTGCGCTGCAGGTACACCCAAAATTATTGCTGAAGGCATCTGCTGGTCGCTACTATCAATTT
>DATKTT010000225.1:0-5345 GCA_035530955.1 Williamwhitmania sp.
TTGCCCCAATTATTCCTTCGGTTAAAACCACTCTCACCCTCGATGTCTATCCAAATCCATCGAATGGAGAGCCAGTGTCGATGGCAATAGCTACCTCCTCGCCCTTAAAAGGAGAAGTTTCGCTTTATGACATTTCAGGCAATAAGGTAATGTCGCTTTACAATGGCCTAATACCCGATGGAACAATCTTGCAATTACCCACCTCATTAAGAGCGGGCATCTATCTTATCCAGGTGAAGTCGGAAAGCCAGCAGGTTACCAAAAAGCTAGTAGTATATTAATCTTATGCAAATTATTAAAGCCGGCTTAGCTTAAGCCGGCTTTTTTTATAATTTTGCCAAACTAATTATTTGGTCATGCAATTGAAACAGCTGTGCGCTGTTTTTTTTCTGTGTGTTGCAAGTACTTTTACGCTGCAGGCCCAGGAAAAGAACATTGAAAACAATCCCTTTGAGGTCTCTTTTCGAGTACACTATGGATTTCTAGCATACCATCATAATGAAATGCGGATTCTGCAGCAACGCCATCTAAGTGCTTTTGAGGTTGCCTTTACACACCAGCCCTCTCAAGATAAGAAGTGGGCAGCTAGCTTTGGCTATCCCGAGCTAGGGGTCATGTTTATTCACTTCGATTTGGGAAGCCCAACCTACCTAGGACAGGCTTACTGCATTATGCCCACCTTTAACTTCACTTTAAGTGGGCGCGATTCCAGATCGGCATTTTTCTTTCGGCTAGCACCGGGAATAGGTTACGTAACCAAAACGTTCAATCGGGTAACCAACTACAAGAATATCGGGATTAGCACGCACCTGAATGCGGCTATTAACTTTTTGGGTGAATACCGCTACACCATTTCCGACCATTTAAATGTTAAGGCGGGCATCTCCCTCTCCCACCTTTCCAATGGATCGTTTGAGAAACCGAATGCAGGACTTAACATGCCAACGATGTACATGGGTATGGGCTATCGCTTCCAATCCAAACATGTCTTTCAATCTAAACTCAATGCCGATAGCCTCAGCGTAAACAAGCACCTGTTTACTATTGTTGGTATTGGAGCAGCCAAGCAGGATAATCCCATTGGCAGCAAGCGGTATCCGGTATGGGGCATTTCAGGTGAGTTAACCTGGCCATCGAGACCCTTTCAACGGTTTGGTTTTGGATTAGATTATATGCACGATGGCTCCAACAAAGAAAACTTGCAGAGTAATGGGATACCGGTACACTCTAACATTGAAGTCATGCGAATTGGTGCCAATATAAGGTATGAATTTCAGGTTGGACGTGCATCCATCAACCTCGGCATTGGACCTTACCTTTACCGACTCGATAAAACTGGCGGTCCTTTTTATGAGCGACTGGCACTTCGCTACTTTTTCGCACAAAATATTTTTGGACAAATTGCTCTAAAAACCCATTGGGGCAATGCAGACTATGTGGAATATGGGGTTGGGATTCGGCTATGAAAACAAAACTAATACTTTGCCTTTTGCTTGCAGCATCAACGATACTGCCGTCATGTGAATTAGGTCTCGACTTCTTAAACCCTGCGGGTAAAACAAAAACTGTAGAACGCCCACTTCCAACTAGCATAGCCAAGGTTGTTGTAGACGATGACGTAGACGTAACTGTATTCATTGACCCTGCAGCCACTCAACACGCAGTTGTAACCGCGGGTGAGAATCTCATTTCCGGCATCAAGACCGATATTTCTGACTCCACAATAACCATTAAGAACACAAACACATTTGCCTGGACTTCAAGTTTTAATAATAAGAAGCAGGTAACGCTGTATCTTAACAGAAGCTTTGCAACGCTCGAATACTATGGAGATGGAAATGTCAGCGTGCTCGATACCATTAAGGAGAATTCTTTTACATATCACTGCAGCGAATCATCGGGAGAGGTATCAATCCTTTTAAAAGCCAATAACGTTGTAATCGACCAGCAGTCAAGCGTTTCTGACCTTCGAGTATTTGGCTCCTGTAGTAATGCCACTGTTACCTACCGTGGATCGGGATGGATATACTTGGACAAGTTTGTGGCAAACAACATGAGCATTACCAGCTATGGCAGTGGCGACATCTATGTAAACGTTGTCAACAGCCTGATGGTAAATATAAAAAGCATAGGGAATGTAATATACAGCGGAAACCCAACAATAGCACTCAGCAAGGACGGTACAGGGAATTTGGTGAAGGAGTAAAGCTATTGGCCACAGGGTTTTGATATTGGCACTATTAAGCTGCTCATTGGATATTTTAACCCCTGTGCAGTTTCCAATACCGCTTTCACCTTGCCAACTAAAATACTTGCCTCCACCATTATGGGAATCTTATTTCGATCGTCGGAAATCCAAACAACGAGATCCTCTCCACCCTTGAATATTGTTCCTTCAACTAATTGAACGGAGAACTTTATGGTATGAAAAACTCTTCCGTCGTGAAGAGTCAACTTTTCCTTGCCCAAAAATCGTCCATATAGCGTGTAAATTTTATTATCGATAGCAATGTTGATATAAATCCTTTGGCCGGATGAGTAGTGAGAATAGTCCAGACATCGTGCATAGTAAACTCCGGTTAATACATCGAAAACGTAATGGTTTAACGCTAAAGTATCGGAACGACGGCTCCGAGTTGATGTTTCGGACTGAACCATCAATTTGTTGGTTTCGTAGTTAAAGCTGTAGCTATTCCAAATTCTAAAATTGCCCTCGTTGCTCTCCTTTGTAAACGTATAAGGCCGTAATGTTGCAGAATCAACAACCGATTCAAATTTATCCCTAACCCGAAATATCCAATCGTAGTTGGGCATGCTCTGCCCTGCCGATTTAAATAGATAGCACGGATTGCCCAACGTAGTCTCTGACGTAACGCTAAAGTCAACCTCTCCCGCTTCGATCCAAAAAAAACCCCAATTATAAATGGCCTTATAGTGCAACTTTTCGCCCGAAGAGAAGGGTCGCTCCTGTGCCTTCATGCTTGGAAGGTGCAGCAGAAACAAGCCAGCAAAAAGGGCGATTTTCAGCAAACGCGTCATGGCCAAATGGCATTATTGAGGTGTACAAATTAGTAAAAACAATTACATGTTCCCGCTAATGAATACCAATGGCAACATTTCCAACTCGTTCTACGGTAAAAGGGAACAAAAAAGGGGGAAGAATTTTCCCCCTTCATGCAATTTGGTGAGCCATATGCTAGCTCACTATCTATTCTTCGGAATAGTGATAATTACTCGCTATCGGGGGTCAAAACATGACCCTTCTTCATCTCTTCGGGCAAGAAGCAAAAGAAGGTATCTCCCCGTAGACCTATGCGCAGCGTTTCCAGCGAAGGAACCTCGTTAACAGCAATATTGCCTAGGTTAACATTGGCGCCAAGCAACTTCACAAACCAAACCTGCTGGCTCTTAATGGGGGCTTCCCAAATAATGTTCTCCACCTTAACCTGCTTGCGAATATCATCAATGAGGCCAATGTCGGCGGAACCATCAGCCTTGTATATTCCAACATTTCCGCTTTCGCGAGCTTCTGCAATCACCTTGAAAGAACCAGCCTTAAGTTCGGTGTTCATCCTCCTAACCCACTCCTGGTGGTTGATGGTAACGCCAGCTACCTTAAAGCCAACTTCAGAAAGAACGACACGATCTTTGGCTACTCTGGTAATATACTCACACTTCTTGTCATGATCCATAACCATAGAGCCGTCGGATACTTCAGCAGCGGTTACGCCAAACTGGTCTACTAATCGAAGGTAATCTTCAAATTTATTACGAATGGCAAATGCTTCAAAGAGCGTTCCACCAAAATAGCAGTGAATGTTATTTCGCTGATAAAACTTAATCTTTTCTTCAACACGATTGGTTACCATGCCGGTGCCAAATCCAAGCTTAACAAAGTCGATAAGGTGTCCGCTCGCGTCCACCATATCCTCAGCCTCGCGAAGGCTCAACCCCTTGTCCATAACCATGGTAATACCTGAAGTACGAGGCTTTGCCGCACGGTCGGGCATGTGGGTAAGGTCAAAATTCATGGGAAATAATTTTAGATTGAATAAGTTGTATTTTAAAAATGGTCAATATTCTCTTTGGCTTCTGGATACTCACAAAAGAACTTGTTTCCAACCTCTTCGTCAAGGGCAATGGCTTTTTTTACATGGTCGATTGCCTTCTTCTTCTGTCCGTTTCTATATTCTAAGATAGCAGCCTGAACAAGAAATTCGGCATCGGGTGCCATTTCAATGCACGACAAAAATCGGCTATAGGCTAGATCTTTCTCTCCTGATTCTAAGTATACATAGGCAAGACCAGCCATAGAATCAACGTCATCCTCCTCGAGTTCAAGTGCTTTCTGGTATGCATGAATAGCCTCCTTTGCCGATCCAAGCTTATGGTAAACCTTCCCAAGACCATACCAGTATTCAGAGTTCACCTCATCATACTTCAGCGCTTTTTTCACAAAGGCAAGGCTTTCAAACAGCTTATTGGTCTCCATCATCACAACCGCAAGGCCGAAGTAGGCCTCCGCGTTCTCAGGATCGAGCGCCACAGTTTTTTCATAAAAAGCTGCAGCAATATCCCACTTACCCAACTTCTCATAACATTCCCCAATTGAACAAAGAGCGCTGGTGTTATTCTCATCAGCCTCCAGAAGTTCGTCGAAGAGGCTAATAGCCTTTGTGTAATTTTCGAGTGAAGCAAAGGTGTGGGCTAAGCTAATAAGGTAAACCGGCATCTCATCATTAATTGCCACGGCATACTCAAAGGCATCTAAGGCTTTGGCATGCTCGCTCTCACGCGAATAGATGAGGCCCAAATTATACCATGCCGAATCGTTAAATGGATCAAAGTCAAGATATTGTGAGTAAGCCTTTATGGCTTCGGGCACCTTATCCTGCCTATCGTAGCAGTAAGCCAGATCGAACCATAAATTTTCGTTTTCGGGATCCTCTGCAATGGCTATTTCCAAAAATGGTAGCGCATGCTCCGCCTCCCCTGCATCGAGCAGCATTGCACTAATATCTTCAATGGCTTCTATCCTATTTTCAACGGTAAGCGCGAGCATTTTAGAGAAACATTCCACCGCTTTGGATGGAATGCCCAATCCAAGAAATACTTTTCCCTGCAAAAAAAGAACCTGCGTATTACTATTTTCAATTCGCGAAAGCAAATCGAGCAGCTCAGATGCTTCGCTTAACTTTTCCGCGGCAACAAAAATTTCGGCCTGCTTCAGCTGAAGATCGGTGGAATAAGGGTGTTGCTGTCGGGCAATTTCTACCGCACGACCAGCGTCGGGTGCATTGTGCAACTCTAGATAGTGCTCAATTATATTTTCAAACTCATACACG
>DATKTT010000226.1:0-3186 GCA_035530955.1 Williamwhitmania sp.
CTTGTTCTTCTTAAAACGGCAGTATTTTTTCTTCTTAATTTCTACCGTTGGGGGGGTAAGGTATCTGATTTCTGAATTGTTTTGGCTCATGGCTTATTCCTCCATCTTTTTTTCCTGTTTGTTCGCACGTTTCTTCTCACTGTACTCAACGGCATATTTATCCATTCTAAAGGTTAGAAAGCGGATAACGCGCTCGTCGCGACGATACTGAACTTCAAGCGTATCGATGAGTTGTCCAGGAGCTTTGAACTCTATCATGTAATAGAATCCAGTCGATTTTTTTTGGATAGGGTAAGCCAGCTTACGGAGGCCCCAGTCCTCCTCGTGTACTATTTCCCCACCGTTCTCGGTGATTACACCGCGGAATTTTGTCACCAACTCCTTCAGCTGTCCATCGGAGAGCACTGGAGTGGCAATGAAAACGGTTTCGTACTGATTCAACATAGCTATTTAGCGTTTAAATGATTAAATAACAGCGTGCAAAAGTAGTCTTTTTTCCCTTATATCCAAACTAGGGTGGAACTATTATGCCAATCGCTGAAGGTTTTTACTTAATTTTGCCAAAAAGGAGAAAAGGTGAAAGTTTGCAACTGTTACGACGTTACCAAGGTTCAGCTAATAAAGGCAATTCATAAGTATTCTATCGACACTATAACCGACTTGCAGAATGCCACCAAGGCTTCCACCGGTTGTGGGCGATGTAAGAATGTGGTGAAGGAGATTCTACAAGAAGAGTTAGAAAAGCAGGATTGGAAGAATCAGCAGCTTCGTTTACCCTTCTAGCTCGTTGTTAGGTCGTAAAATGTTGAGAAGTTGTTCCATGCCTGCCGCTTTCTCCTTGTATCCTATCTTTTTGTAGGAGGTTGCCAAGTGGGTTACGAACTTTACCATGGTCTGCAGGTTACTGCATGGTCGATAGTATTCAGGTTTCTTATCAACGTTTAGCTGTTCTAGGTAGTGGTCAATCTCATTGAAGCTTAAAATGGCGCCTTTGTTGTAAGGGTTGATGTAAAATAGAACCTTGTCGGTTATTTTGGCATCCTCGCTATCGGAAAAGAGTGGGTCTTTGTATGCCAGCACAAAATTTCGAGGTAAATCAACGCCATAAATGGGTAGACCTAGCTGCTGAGCAATGCCTGCATATATTATTGCTAAAGAGTATGGATTCCCTCTCTTTGTCTCAATAACCTGATGAACAAACGAGCTTTGTAGGGAAAATATGTTGGAGGAGTGGTTGGCAAAACCGTGGACATCGAACAGGATGTAGTTAATTACCTTAACTTTCTCTAGGGCCGTAAGATTCTTATTAAGCTCAAGCCAAACGTCTTTTTTTACTTTTTCAATTGCGTCAGAGATATGGCTTTTATCTAGCTCTGGGTATTGAAATCGGCTAATCCAGTAGGATCCCTCAAGGAGGTCTAGCTCTAGGCTATTTGCCCAGCTAGCCAAACCTTTTTGAGTTGTTTCCGCTTGGATTAAGCTAACAAGCTCTTCAATTCTGTCCTGAACCAGCGGGTTTAAGGAAGTTTCCCACGCCTCTTCCAGCATGGGAACAACCTCTTCGCCCTGGCCAAGAAGCCTTTCTGCCACACGGCGGAAGATTTCACGGTCAGGGTCATCAAGAAGTGTTAGTAATGCCTTAAGTTGGTTCGTTTCCATTGTTACTTAACAATACTCTCTAGTACTTTTTCTACCAAAGTTTTTATCGATGGCTTGTAGTCGTCGAAAGCAGTTTTAGTTACTCTATTAGCAATAATTGCACACATGGTAACCGCTTGGTGTCCTAGGAGTTTAGATAGACCGGCAATGGCAGAGCTCTCCATCTCGAAGTTGGTTATTTTTCGACCATTGTAGCGGAACGATTCAATTTTCTCATTCAGCTCGGCATCGGCCAAGGGGAGGCGTAGAACGCGACCTTGTGGTCCATAAAAACCGGGAGCAGAAATGGTAACCCCTTCAATGGTGAACTCTTTCATTTTTTCACAAAGAATGGGGGAGGCCTCAACAAAGTACGGTTTTGCGCACTGTTCGTTCCAATCCATAAATTTTAGAAATGCCTGTTCCATTTCCAGATCACAAACCTCATTGCGGCGAGCGTAAAAGTTGAGCAGGCCATCGAATCCAATGGACATTTGGGAAAGAACAAAGGACCCCACTGGAATGTCGCCCTGCAAAGCACCTGATGTGCCAATACGGATGAGGTTTAGGCTGGTATGGGTTGGCTTAACGGTGCGTTCCTTAAGGTTGATGTTGGCAAGCGCATCGAGTTCGTTTACTACAATGTCGATGTTGTCGGTTCCAATTCCGGTGGAGAGAACCGTAATACGTTTCCCTTTGTAGTAGCCTGTCTTGGTCACAAACTCCCGATTACTTCTGCTGCAGTCAATCTTGTTGAAATAGCTGGCGACTAAGTCTACTCGACCTGGGTCACCAACAAGGATAACGTCTTTTGCAAGGTCTTCCGGTAGCATGTGCAGGTGAAAAACACTTCCATCTTTGTTGATAATGAGTTCTGATGGTTCAATTACTCGCATAATTTTACAATTTAAAACAAGCAGCTAATATATGGATTCAATTCTACACTTAGAATAGTAACACCATAATTGATGAATAATTTTAAGGTTAAGAGAATTTAGCTGGTTACTTTTAGTGCCATATTTTATTGGTTGTATTACTTTTGTGAAAACTGTGGAATAATGATACAACGAATTCAGACGCTTTATCTTCTTTGCGTTGCTGCCTTGCTCTCTTTTTGGTTCCATTTACCACTGGGGAGGTTTTTGTATGAGGGCAATGAATATATATTTCGATTAACTGGCATTTCATCTCTTAATCCAGATGCCGACAAGCTAATGGCAAAAACATGGCCACTGTTGATCTTGACCATTTTAACGGTTGTAATTGCCCTAGTAACTATCTTTTTTTACAAAAAAAGGATGATTCAGATACGGCTTTCGGTGTTTAATTTTATTATGCTCATTGGCCTTGAGGGGTTGTGGGGCTACTACATGTATCAGGTAAAAAGCGCGTTGAACGTTCCGGCAAACTTCTCCATAATCGATATTTTTCCGCTGGTTGCTGCCTTCTTTACCTTTATGGCACTGCGGAGAATTGCTCGCGATGAGGCAATAATTCGGTCGATGGATCGGTTGCGTTAATCATTACTATTTAGAATATAACGTGCTC
>DATKTT010000227.1:0-4607 GCA_035530955.1 Williamwhitmania sp.
ATCGGAATTTATACCATTGGCTGTAAAAAATAAATATAATATTGAAATTATCATAGGCAAATATAGCACCCCTAATAGGAATAACGTTTTTGCTCCAATTTTGCTAATCGGGTCGTTGCTATTCAGACAGATTGTTTCAGACCCTACTTGTTTAATTATATGTTGTGTCATTCTTTAGTCCTCCTCACCATGAATGAAGATTCGTACATAACCATCCAAGCAACACTCGTCATACAAGCACCGACTGTTAATAGTGCAAACCATACAAAACTTTTAGCGATAAATAATGCATGTACATCTGCTACGATAAGTGCGACGAATGCAATACCCATTACCACTGTCATTATTTTTCCACTGGTTATCATACCCCACCTCCCCTTCAAACTGGGGATTTTGATTAATAGCATTGTCGTGTTGGATATTATACGATAGCACACTTGGCATCGCCAGACACGCCATTACTATTAAAATCAATAGCCCAAAGTAAATCGGAAAGTACCACTTAATTCCCATACATCTTTCCCCCAAGCAACCTCTCCATCTCTCCAATCCCCTGCGATACCGTCTTGCCATACTTCAAAGCAATCTCGGCGTTTGAGTCGGAGATGGCATACTTTTTAGAACCGGTGTTCCAGGTTTTGCCGGTTTTGTAAGTTCTGGTTGACACTTGTTTCACCTTCATTATACTATTCTAATATGATTGCTGAGCGCAACTGCTCCGAATATAATTCCGAAAAACAATCCAAACATTGCAACTTCAACAACGTGGTTTTTATACCACTCAATAACATTATACAGGTTAGTTTCCATTTCTTTCACCTCCAACAACTGGTAATTTCCCAATATCTCCAAACAGTTCAATTAACATTAGCGATTGATCTTTGCCTTTGATACACTCGCTGATCTTTGCGCGCAACATTTTAAACACATCAGATTTTTTTTATGTATTGTTCTGTCATCAGTTATCACCTTCAATGTAGCAGTCGTAATATGCGGAGTAGATAGGCATCATACAAACTGACAGAATAATAGAACCGATTAGCATTACTGCAAATCCCACGAGGTTGTGAACATCAGTTATAATTTCAAATGATAAATATGAAATAATAATACAAAGATATGAAAATACCGTACACTTTGCACTCATACCTTCACGACTATGTGGTGTAACAAGAATCGATATGATTTCAAACGACCCACCGGGTAATGTAGCATATCCTCCCGCACTCTTCTTAATAAGACATCCCAATTTTGTCATTTAATCACACCTCTCTATACTCACCACTTACAATTCCATCAATCCCATAAACATATGCAACAACTATAAAAATAACTGACATTTGTGTTGCTAGTGCTATTACAATAAATACGCTACTAAAATCAGGATATGATATCGCACCGCAATACATTATCATCGTGATGCAAAACGATACAACTGCCAGAGTTGTGAACAAAATGCAAGGTTTGTATTTCATATATATCTATTGAGGTTACCAACTGATAAAGGTTACCACACGCGGTTCTGTTAACTCTATGTGGGATCAAAAATGGTGTTAACTGTCGTGGGATACTTTAAAAAACAGCATTTTTTTATTTTGAAAAACCGGATAAAACACAAAGTGCACCGATAATCCACCCTACATAAAATATACCGGTGTATAACTCATATGCCGGACCCCCAATAATAATAGAGCAAGCACTCAGGCCACCCATAATTACTGGATCTGAAACAGATCCCGATAATTGAGATATGGTCAAAGACGAATATTGAGGACATGGTAATGTCTGTCCTGTGCTAAAATCCGTGTAAGTATTTGAGCCCATTACGGTATGTGGTTGAGGATAAATTGGAACAGGTACAGTATATAAAAATAAAATGCATAATACACCTATTATGAGTAATGATGCTTTCATTGATTAAAAGATAAAAGACATTATATTAAAAACATCCGATTTGATTTATCGTCAAAAAGTTATTTTGCCTTCGCCATTTGGCTTGCATTCTGAATTAGAGTCATCTACTTATTATCTCCTTCAACCACAATTCCACATGCCTCTGCGGGTGTCATACCCTTTAGGGCTTCGTGACCCCGGATGAAGTTATGATAAATCTGCATACCGGGAAGAACCTTTGTATCGACTTTCTTTAGGCCGCGCATTGTCTTTTCCCTATCTCGGATTTCTCCGTTGATTCTTTCCATCTTGTTATTGTTCGCATCACTCGCATGGCCAGTTATCTTAATCGCGTTGATATGTTTTGATTGGGGGTGAGCCATTTGGAAAAATTCCTGATTAAACGCATCGTGATAAGCTTTGAGTCCGTCGGTGATTAGGACGTTCGGCCTCTTTCCTGTAATTTCCCGTGCATCTCGGAAAATCTTTGCTGCGTCGTGCTTGAATTTTGAACCCGCTACTTCCTGTGCGATCCAGTATCTGGTCTCATCATCCATCACGGCGAAAACGTATTTCATATTACCCTTGATCTTAATGTAAATCTCATCCGCTCTCCATGTGTCGGATACCTGAGGTTGGATCTTCTCGATGTATTGCTCCATCAGGGTTGTGTATTTGTTAATCCACTTGTAGACAGCAACGTGAGAGACATTTACACCACGCAGTTTGAGCGCCTTGGTAACATTCCTGAATGATAGTCCGCTAAAGTAGAGCTGCATCGCGCTTGTAATATCCTGCGGTAATGTTTTCATACCCTCGAATCCTGCGTTTAAGGTGAAGTGCTGATTACATTCCTTACAGTAGAAAACCTGTATGTCGCCGTATTGGTTGTGCCGCACCCCGTCCTTTACAATGAGAGATGGACCACAGAATACGCATATATCAGCCGTTGAATTAACCGGTGCAATCCGGATTTTCTCAATGTGTTTTCTTATCGCAAAGCTTAATTTCACGGAGATGATATGTTTACATTCTACGCCGCGTGTTTGATGGTCGGGGCATGTGCATCTCCATCCGATCTCTGTCTGCATTACTTCATAAATTCCATTTCCCGATTGGGATTTAACTGCGTAATGGTTGTCATCAAGTCGCGCAATCTGACCGTTCTGTTTTGCGATGGCTTCACCACGTTCCTCGCGGGTTGTTGTTAATGGTTCGTAAGTTTGTGTCATTTTGTTTACCTCTTGTTGGTGTATACTATAGTATATACTATTGTATGTATTTATACTTATGTGTGCACTTTGGTATACACCAAAGTATTAAATACCGTATAACCCAAAGAATAACTATGGTGAACCAAGCAAAGGTCAAACTATATGCCGTAAAATCACGGCACAGCATAAATCTACCAAGTGAATTTGTTAGAGATAGCGCGTTTCCGTTTGCACCCAATGATAACTTAAAAATGAAGATTGATGGGAAAAAAATAATTATCGAAAAAGAGGAGTGAAATCGGGATCTATAGTTTCCCCTTTACTTTTCTCTTGAACATATCATCATATGGCCGGTTAATAATTTTATCCAATGCTTTTTTTAAATAATCTTCGTTAGTAACTTTTTTCTTATTTTTTAACATCATTAACCTCCTGTGACCTATTAATTTTTATTTTATTTAAGTCCTCGTGATTCTTACCAAAATCGTTTTCTTTTTTAAATAATTTCTCAAGAATTTCCAAATCGGTAAATTCTGTTAAGCCATCTCGTTTAAGGATTAAAATTTCTGTATCTTTACCAATTCCGGGTAAATGTTCTGTATGCTTTTTCGCTTTGAAAACATTATAAATTGTTTTTCTAACAGGATCTATAATATTGTGCTTTTGATAGAGAAGAGTATTGTGTGCTTCTATGTCTCCAATTCCAATCGTTGTAAAGAACATATCTCGGGTATGTTCAATTCCATCTTCAGAAATTTCGCCAATTACGGCTTTACTTCCTTCAAACCCTGCTAATATGATTGTTGTGCTCAGGCTATATTCGTATATTTGTTTAAAAAGTGCACCCATTATTTGACTTGTTTCTGATTCAGATAAACGAGAAAGTAAGAAATCACGGTCTATTTGCGCCCTATCTAAAATTTCATTTTTTATTCTCTCTTTTCGTATATTTTTAAAGTTCTGCAATATTTCTTCTGCAATGTTAGAATAGCATAAATTCTCGTCTGATAATTTTATTAAATCATCAAACATTAAAAATTGACCAGATAATAAAGCAATGGTTGTTTTGTTAATTCGTTTGTATTTTTTTATGTTGTGTTCAAACTGAATATCCTCTCCCAACGAAACCATATGATCCGTTGCAAGCACAATGCACTCATCATCCCCATCTTTAGATATCGCTGCTATACAAATCGTCATGGGTTTCTGCCTCAATTGACTATTGGGGGAGTCCATTATTATAATATTATGATTGATTTTGTTATACCAAGGAAAAATCGAGTTCTTTCTATTGATTATCCCACTCTGGTTAACACTCATTTTTATCCCTCACCAAGTTAACAGAACCCCACACGCGGGAAAAAGAAAATGTTATCTCTTCAATATATAAATCACAGCCCCGGCGAACGCCACGTAGCACAGCGCCTGCGCCACCTGCACCACATCAGGCGGAATCCCAAGTTGCAAACCCCTGTCTGCATACAGGATAAAACTCCCAGT
>DATKTT010000228.1:0-24562 GCA_035530955.1 Williamwhitmania sp.
GTATAGCGATCTCAGCTGATAAAAGTAAACGTTGGGCATTACATCGTACCACCAATCATCGCCCGAAACGGTTGAGTAGCTGTTGAGGTATACATTCTGGCCATTTTTAAGGTTGAAGAAATCCTTGACTTTGGCCACCCAGTTCACCCCGTTCTGGTTACTCTTATCAATTCCAACTAGGCTTGCGCCCACAATTGCCGGAATTACATTTATGGCCTCCGCTTGGTTAGAATGGTCAACAGAACCTACGTAGCTATCGAGAAAGAGTGGCGTATTGTCGGCATAGTTAAATTGCCCTTGAGTGCCGAGGCTTACCAGTGGCAAATATTGCCCTGTTTTAGCAAGGTCAAACACGTAAGTGTCGTAATTATACGCCACGGTGCTCCAATCCCTAATCTGAAGCGGTGCAGGTAAACTGGGCATTAAATCAATTCGGGAAATACTTAGCTGCCCGGTTTGAGCAAAAACCGATAGGGATATTAAAAGAGCGGCGAGATTTAGAAGTAAACGTTTCATCGAGCTAGAGATTAGGTTAATAATACGGTGAAGTAACCATTGCAACACGATTGGTTTACTGAAACCATTTTCATCTATTGCCTATAAATCAAAAAACCATTTGGTTCAAGTTCGTTACTGCCCATGAGTATTTTTGCATTTGATGGAACCTCAATATTCGTCTTCTTTCCAAAGTTTACAACAACTGTAACTTTAGCTCCGGCATAAGTGCGGGTAAACAGTATCATGCCGTCGATATGCTCAAGTCGCTCATAGCTCCCATATTGAAGGGCTGGCTCACTATTTCTCATGGTTATCAAATTTTTGTAGGTGTTCAAAATGGATTCGTTTTGTTGCAAGCTTTCCTGAACATTAACATTTTTGTAGTCTTCTTGAACCTTTATCCAGGGCTTGCCCGTCGAAAAACCCGCATTGCGAGTTGTATCCCACTGCATTGGGCTGCGCGATTTATCCCTGTTGTGCTTGTTACCTTCTACAAGGGCCTCAGCGGGTGTCATTCCATCATGAAGAGCCATTAAATAGTGGGTTTTTCCCTGAATGTCCACCATTTCGCTATAAGTATTGGCAACAATGTTTTGCATTCCTATCTCTTCTCCATAGTAAATAAAAGGGACGCCTCTCGCTGTAAGCATAAGGGCGGCAAGGGCCTTTGCCCTTTCAGGATTACCATCGGCAAGTCGGTTCATCAGCCGTGGCATATCGTGGCTACCAAAAAACAGGGTTGGATAATCGCTCATGCTTTTCTCCATATTCTGCAGCTCGTTAAAAATCCGGGTAACGGAGAATTTTGGGATGCTTCCAAAGTTAAAATTGAAAACAACATCCAGTAGGTTTGGTGCTTGGTACTGGCTAAGCACATCTAGCTTATCGCTACCGATTTCGCCCACCACAAAGCGGTTGGGGTATTCGTTAATGGTAGCTTTAATAATTTGAATGGCCTTTTTCACGCCAGGCTGGTTAATGTCGAAAATATGCTCCTGATTTCCATTCGTTACCGGATTGTCAGCCAGAATCCCATCCGTAGTAAGGAAGTTTATTACATCCAACCTGAAGCCATCGACGCCAAGGTTAAGCCAGTAGCGAAGTACCTTTTGAATCTCAGCCACCACCTTCGGGTTCGACCAGTTGAGATCGGCCATCCTTACGTCAAACTTGTGGTAGTAATATTGGCTGGTGAGGCTGTCGAGCTTCCATGCGCCTCCGCCAAAAAATGATTCCCAGTTATTGGGTTTATCGCGCCAAATGTAGTAATCGCGGTAGGGATTATCCTTGGATTTTCTAGACTCCTGGAACCAGCGGCTGTCTGTGGAGGTGTGGTTCACCACCATATCCAAAATTACCTTGATTCCTCTCTTGTGGGCAGCATTCAGAAATATTTTAAAATTGTTAAGAGTGCCGTAAATTGTATCAATCTGATAGTAGTCGGCCACATCATAGCCGTTATCCACTTTTGGCGATTTAAGAAATGGGGTAAGCCAAATCCCTTTAACACCTAGCGACTGCAGGTAATCAAGCCTCGCAGTCATTCCCGTAAAATCGCTATATCCATTGCCATCGCTATCCTGATAGGAGGGCATGTAAATCTGGTAAAAAACTGATTCGCGCCACCATTGATCCGGAGTTGATCGCTGCACACGTTGAGCCGTGGCGGCAAAAGAGCTGAATAAAAGCATATACATTAGGATATTGCGAATCATAGTATGAGTTTATTGATGATTCTATTCCAAAAACGATAAGGAAATTACGACTCAACCAAGTTATACAATGAGTCAAATAAAAGGGAAGGCTCAATATCCTCCCAAATGTGATGCAGAAAGAATTGAGCCTAACCCAAAAAAAACCTAACAAATAAACCTAATCACCTAATTACGGTTTTTCGTCATTGTACAGCTTTGAAACTTGTCCATCAGTCAGTGCAATGTCGTAGATTCTCAGCTCGTCGATAGCGCCTTTAAAAGAGGCTAGGTTAGCAGTGGTTATCCAATTAAAATTTAGCGGATGGGCAGCGATTTCGTCATCCGTTGCAAGAGAGCCAATTAAAAATGGTTGTGGAGTGTAGGTATAGGTTCCATCATTATAGGAAAGGGTTTGAGTTAATGGGCCTACGCCATTTGTTTCCGTATAAGTCTGGGTCTTCACACCATTGATGTAGAACGTCAACGTATTTGTTGTGCTGTTTAGCGAAACTACAAGTTGACTCCAAACACCAGGGGCAACCACACCATCACCATCATCAAAATCCTGAACGGTGGTGGCATCAATACGCTCGGTAATCATTGGTTTTGTACCTGATTGGGTTTGAAATTTATAACCCCACCAGTAGTTTTGTGAAACGATAATGTTGTTCTCCCAACCTTGCACATCCAGCTTAACCCATGCTGAGATGGTTATGTCAGCAGGAAGGAAATCTGTTGAATAAGGTACCTCGAGGTGGGCTCCGTTAGTCAGATAAATTGCCTTTCCACCTTTAACACCATCAACCCATGTGGGTAATGCTGCATCAGTCCCCAATAGAGCAGTCCATCCTTTGGCAAAAGTTGCCACATGCTGAGCGCTTGAGAAACCTGTTGCAGTAGAACCAGTTCCCTCGTCAAAGTGCCAACCAGCCTTTAAATATAAGGCATCATCAATAAAACCATAGGCCGCAGCATTAAAGGTAGCCATGGCTTCGGTTAGCTGTGTAACAAGGTTATTAATTTGAGCCTGTGTAAGAGTAGCTGCAGCGGCAGTTTTAACGGTTTGTAGTGTTGTCGTAAAATTGTCGATTGCAGTTTGAGGATAATCGTTAGGGCTTGCAGCAGCAACAAGCGCATCGGCTTGGGCTATTAAAGCTGTGAGCGCTGTTTTGTCTCCTGCAACAACGGAGGTGCTGCTGTCCTTCGAGCACGATCCAAGGATCAATGCTGCACCAACAACGAGCATAACCAGCATCGTTTGGAACTTCTTCAAATTTGTCATTTTCATAACGTTTTAGATTTAAAGGGTGAATAAAATAGGTGAACTCAATTATTTGCTTTAAGGATTTATATTTTCGTTGGCATCTATCTCCGCCTGTGGAATTGGGAGATACCGCTTGGTTTCGTAATTAAAATCCGGTCCAAGCGCAGCCTCAGCCACTGTTTTTCCCCAACGCATTAGGTCGAAGTAGCGGTGAAACTCCTGTGCCAGCTCAACCCTACGTTCATGCTGGATGGCGGTTCGGAGCTGGTCCTGATTTGAGGTGGTGATATCATTTAGCAGGTCGGAAGGTGGAGTGCCATTAAAGCTGGCCAGAGCCCTATGCCTTACTATGTTGAGGTTTGCTTTAGCCGAATCGGCATTGCCAATCTCGTTGAATGCTTCGGCCTTCATCAATAGAAGATCGGCATATCGGAAGTAGATGTAGTTGAGACCGCCATCACCCCTAAGCGCCGCGGAAACTTGTGAAAGTGGCTGCTGATGCTTCTTGGTGAGGTAGCCGGTAGCCGGTGACCAGGATGCGCTGAAAATATCACCATCCAACCACGGCTGACCATCGCGACCAATAGAGGCATCTAGGCGAGGGTCAACATCGCTAGTAGAGGTACTTACCTCAAAGGCGTCCACCAAACTTTGGGTTGGAGCATCGAAGTAATATCCACCATCTACGGAAGGGGCAAACCATTGATTTAATTCACTTCCTTCACCCGCTGGGATTTGCCCTGAGAGGTGCTGAATTTCAAAGATTGATTCACTGCTGTTTTCGTATGCCAGCTTAAAGTTATCGGCATAGTTTGGCAGGAGGTGATAGATTCCTAAAGCTTCAACCTGCTGAAAATATCCAAGGGCGGCTGTCCAATTCTGTTGATACAAGTTAACCTTTCCAAGCATAGCAAGAGCTGCACCACGGGTAACTCGGCCAACATCCGAGGAGGTGTATGAAACGGGTAAAACCGCTGCCGCATCCGATAAATCGGTTTGAATTTGAGCATAAATATCCGATATATCGCTCAACGGAACATGAATGGCAACTTGGGTAGTTGGAGGGAGTAACTTTAGCGGAACCCTTCCAAATATATTCACAAGGTTGAAATAGCTGTATGCTCTAATGAATTTGGCCTCGCCAATTATTCTACTTTTTAAGCCCGCATCCATGGTAACGGCAGGTACGTATGCTATTACATTATTGGCACGAGTAATGGCTTCATAGGCAAAGCTCCAGTAATTGCTTATAACGCCATTGCTTGAATTTGCAGTAAACTGGTCAATGAAAGTAATATTCGCCTGATCGCCCTCATGACCTCCCTTTACTGCATCGTCGGAAGCAACATCACCGAAAACCCAAATAAGATTATTGGGTGTAGTAAATGTAATGGCTTGATAAGCGCCATTGATTGCCAGAAGTGCTTGTCCCTCGCTTTGGTAGAAGTTCTCAGAAGAAAATTGGCCTTGCAGATCCTCCGTTAAAAATTTGGTACAGCTGCTAAATATTGCTAGCAATAGCGGCAATAGATAGAGCATTTTACGACATCCCAAACAGCGATTAGAAGTATGTTGCATGCGCGTTAACTGATGTCGAATTGCATCTGATTTAATTATATAATTCCATTTCATAGCCCGATGTCATTAAAATGTGAGATCTAGTCCAAACATTATAGTCCTTGCCGAAGGATAGGTTCCCCAATCGATACCATTAGCAGCATCTCCTGCACTTTGTGAGTTATTGCTTACGGTCATTTCTGGGTCAAGACCCGAATACTTTGTGAAGGTGAGCAGATTGCTTCCAGACACATAAACCCGCGCCAACGACAACCCAACTACCTTAAGAATTTTGGGAGAGATTGTATAGCCCACCTGTAAGTTTTTCAACCGCAGGTAGGAGCCATCCTCAAGAAAACGCGAGGAAGGCATGGCGTTGTTCGCCTTGGCACTCCACGAAGCTCTTGGCTGGGTATTCGAGGTGCCCTCCCCTGTCCAGCGTTGATCAAAATAGCGCTGCGTTACAGGAAAACCGCGGTAGAATCCTTCAATATCTTGGTTTATCTGCGAATAAATTTTATTGCCATAGGTTCCCTGAAAGAAGACACTCACATCAAAATTCTTATAGTGAGCGGCAAGGTTAACCCCAAAGGTCATCTTTGGAATGGCACTACCCAGGTGTACCCTATCTTTGCTGTTGATATATCCATCGCCATTTTGATCTTTAAATTTTACATCGCCCGGTTTAGGATTGCCGGGCTGTAAGGCAGAGAGCAATACCTCGGTTGCATTTTGGAAAATGCCATCCATTTGGAGCATGTAGAAGGAGCCAATGGGGTGTCCCACCTCTGTCAAAGTTGCGTAAGTTCCGGTCTCAACAAGGCCATTTCTAATGGGTGCATCCAGCTTGAGAACCTCGTTGTGAATAAAGGAGAGGTTTCCACTTGCGGAGAAGCCCCACTCCCGTTTTGAATGACGATAGGATGCTTCCAGTTCAAGCCCCGAATTTAATACTGACCCATTATTAACCCACGGTGCTTCCTCATAACCAACCGATGGCGGATTGGATGCACGTACTAGCATATGCTGCGTTATCTTGTAGTAGTAGTCAACCGAAAACGCAAAGGCACCATTCCAAAGTTCAGCATCCAAACCTCCATTATACTGGTAGCTCGTTTCCCACTTCAGATTCCTATTGCCAAGCGTAGATTGTGCATATCCGCTATTGGATATCCCACCGAATGGATAGTTGTAATTTGCAGACATTCTGCCAACATTGGCATACGGTGTAATGTCTTGGTTTCCAACGGCGCCATAACCTGCACGAAGTTTAAGATTGCTAAGCCAGGAAACATCCTTAAGAAAAGCCTCCTGTTTAAGAGCCCATCCGGCAGATAACGAATAGAATGTTCCCCACTTGTTATTCCCAATAAACTTTGAAGTACCATCTCTGCGTAAGGTTCCGGAGAAGAAATATTTATGTTTGTAATCGTAGCTTACTCTACCGAAAAAAGAGGCCAATGTAGAGACTTCCTTAAATTGGCCATCAGTCATTGTTGCCTTACCATTTACGGATACTCCATTTCCTAAGAAGATAACATTACTCTGCTGGATTGGGAAATTCATATCGCTGGCATTGAAGCCTCCGTCGCTATTCTTTATGGCCTCAAACCCCACCATTGCTGAAATGGTATGCGCATCCGCAATCGTGGTTTCGTAGTTAAGGAGGTTGTTTTCGGTCAAGTTCGTGCTTTGTGCATTGCTAACATTTAAACTGTTTATCGCAGTTACGCGGTTTAAGGTTCCCCATGTTGGATAAAAAGTGCGAGTATTGGAGTTGCGATAATCAATACCAATGTTGGAGGTGAACTTCAAATCTTTGGCTATTTTGACCTTAAGATAGGCCGAACCTAGGTAGGTATCGTCCTTACGATTATTATCGTTATATGCCTCCATACCAATGGGGTTATATCCGTCACCTAAGAAGGTATCATAAACCGGAGCCCCAAAGTATGCTGATGGTAAATCCACAAAGGTTCCATCTGGATACCTAATTGGAATGGCGGGGTTTCGAAAAAAGGCATATCTTATTACACTACCACCGTTGCCACCTGCACCATCGCCTGAACTTCCTATTATATCGTTGCTCGCAAGTCCTGTAAGCATGCTTACGCCAACTGTAATTTTTTTATTGACTTCGGTATTCAAATCAACTTTGACCGTTCCACGAGTGTAGCCGGTACTCTTTATAATACCTTTCTGATTAAAATACGATGCCGAAATCATGTAGTTGGTCGTCTCATTTCCACCAGAAATGGAGAGTTCGTGAGAGCTGATAGGTGCTTTTTGAAACAGCTCCTTCAGATAGTTTACATTAGCAAACCCCACCGCATCAGCCGGTGTTATAAGTGGCCGTGGTGTTAAACTTGGAGCTAGATATGAATTATCGTTAGTAGCGGCCTCGTTATAAATGGTGATATAATCCGTAGTGTTTACCATTTTTGTGAGATGCGTAGCCTGCTGGAATCCCGTTTGGCCGTGATAGGTGACCTTGGTTTCACCTTTTTTTCCTTTTTTGGTGGTTATTAACACCACTCCATTATTGGCACGAGAACCATAAATTGCAGCTGATGATGCATCTTTCAGCACTGTAATACTTTCGATATCACCGGGAGAAAGAGTATTGAGAGCATCGGCCATTGGGATACCGTCAACAATATAGAGCGGGTCGTTGCTCGAGTTGATGGAGCCAATACCACGAATACGCACCGTTACACCCTCTCCGGGAGCACCCGTATTTTGAGTTACCAGAACCCCCGCTGCACGCCCCTGCAAGGCTTGATCGAGTCCTGATACCGGAACCTTGTTGAGATCGGCACTATTTACCTTGGTTACGGCACCCAGCACATCGCGCCTTTTAGCCGATCCATAGCCAATCACCACCAGGTCATCCATCATTACCGTACTTTGTTTTAGCTTAACATCAATAGAAGTGCGGTTTCCTAAAACTTCCTCCAACGATGTATATCCCATATAGGAATATACAAGGATCGATTGGGGATTCAGCTGATCCGATACCAGATGGTATTTACCATCGAGGTCTGTAATGGTACCGGTAGTGGTTCCCTTAATTTGAACCGTCACGCTTATCAGGGTTTCACCTGTTTTGGCATCGGTTACTGTTCCTTCCACCGACTGCTGTGCAAACATCGTTACGGAAAGTGAAAGGAGCATCACAAGAAATACCAGTCTTTTCATAGTTAAGGTTATTGAATGATTTCACAATTCTGCCACTGCTCAAATTATTTATAGGCTATTACAACATCGCCAGCCTTAATTTTCTTCCCTTCGTTCCTTAAAAGCGTACCGGCGGGAAGAACCACAATTAGCGAAGCTTGGTTGGCAGGTAACACAATGCTTGCCTGCCCGTCAACACTTTTAGCCAGGTATTTCTTCGAAATAATATCGAACAAATCAACGCTGGCACTTGAGGTATAGGTCACGGTTTTAACTTCGTTGTAGGGGTTATAGTAGAGAAACTCAGGGTATTTATTTACCCCGTAAAAATCGGTGGCGTTGCAATCGAGGGCCAGTATTCCATCAACATCGGTTTTATGAACAATTGCCCCAAACACACCAACAATAGATGTGCTGTAAACGCTGAACATCGACTCCTTGGGTTGACCAGTAACCCACTTTGGTCCATCGCCAATGGATACTGGAGAAATGCCTTTAAGTATGGGTTTACCATAATCATCCATTTTGCGGAGGCCTTCATATCCAATTATTCCGTGAGTGATATTTTTCATTTCCGGCAACCACTGGTGGGCATCGTCAACCTGATCGGGGTAAAAGAGGCGTGAGGCATTTACCGCATTTAGCATATACTTGCCAATGGCCGTTGCATACTGTGGTTCATATTTTACCATGGGAACTAGGGGCCAAGCCATGGCTACCGAATTCATAAAGAATCCATAGCCACCACCATCGGTAATGCTACCCACAAGGCCATCAACATCGTCGTCGCCCCATTTTTCGGCAATTACACCCCAGCCATACCGAGCATTCTTATCCTGGCAGCCATCAAACGTCCAGTTTAGCAGCTTGGTAACATCGTAATGGGTTCCTTGCTCCGCATTGAGTCGTGCGGCGGTATAGGCTCCAAATGGAAGGAGAATTTCATAAAAGCGACTCTCCTTCTGGTTAAGTAAGGCCTCAGTTGCACTTTCAGCTCCCTTTAAGTAGCGCTTATCACCAAATTTTTGATAAGCCGAATAGAGTACCCAAGCATGCCCCCCAGCAGCATCCTGCTGCCATGGAACCTTACTGCGCATGCCTTTCATTTGAGCATAATTGAAAAAGGAGTAGCTATAGTTGCCGTTCAAAACAGAGTCGGCACGATAGAATTGGTCTGCCACCTTTTGGAGAATAAAATCAGTGTTGGTAACCTTTGGGTAGAGGGCTGCTACCGCATAATAGAGCACATTGGGGTAAACGTCGTACCACCAATCACGTCCGTAACCGCCACCAGCCATGGCAACAGTTGGATTGGTGTTGTTCATAATGATATTCCACTTTGTGTCGCTGTTGAAGTAGTTTTGCACCATCTTCACAAAGTTAAAGCCATGATTATTAGTTTCATCGATCCCCATGAGCCCAGTGCTTATCAGCGCACTCAACGATGTTAGCGCCTCATGAAACTCCCCATTGTTTTTCTTGGGTCCTTGGCGTACATCACCAAGCACAGTATAAAGTCCGAAAGTAACCTGGTTGATGTTCCTTCTGGCGCTATCGAGCCAAATGAGTGGGCCATCGGATTCATGGTTGTTGAAATCAAAAACAAGGCTATCGAACTGCATCGTTTTCTTTTTCCAGTCTATAATTTTAAGCGGCTGTGGTATGTTAGGCATCTGATCGATGCGCGCTATTGATGTTTGAACAACAGGCTCTCCCTTCTGGGCATTGCAGGAATACAGGCCGATGAAGAGTGCAAAAGCGACTACAATGAAAATGAACTTTTTCATTTCTCTCTGGAATAAGAATCCTTCATAATATTTTTTGCAAGCGGGATTGATAGCATCTGAATGAGCGCAACAATCACAAGCGAATACCTTAGAGCAAAATCCTTGGAAACATAGAAAGCTAAGCCAATAAATAGGACAAGCCCAAAGAATCGACCCACATACAGGCCAAACTCATGGTTGAAGATGTATGCGTATTTGCTACGATTCTCCTTTACAGACAAAATATCGATTACCTGCATCTGAATTGGGAAGTAGGCAATATCGTGCAAGGGCATAAACAGAACTTTACATAGAACAAAAACAATAACCCCTACGGCCGAGAAAAGAATCTGGTTGGTTAGGGCACCTATAAAGAAAATGGCAATGCCAGCTGCAAAAATGTAGATCCGATGCTTAGGTTTGGTTGTTCTTCCCAGAAAATAGAGGATGAAAGCAGTTAGTATTCCACTTATGCTTTGAATGGTACCCAGCGTAGCCTCATTGCCAACCAAAGTCATGATTAGAATTGCCGGTGCAGTAACCAGATACCCCTGAACCATCCCCTTTAGGGAAGCAAGCACCAGCATCTTCTTCCATAGCCTGTCGAAATGCAAGTAAAGAAACTTCTTCTGCTTAGGATTCCTAAATGTATGCTGATGAATTACAATACTGGCAATAATAGTGAGCAAAAAAACTACCACCGTTACAACCTTATAGGCACCTACTATGTTACCACCAAACCATCCATTGGTGGTGCTTCGTATCAGGAACCAGCCGACAACGGCTGGCACTATGATAAATGTGATAGTGTAGAAGAATGTCTCCACACCGTAGTAGTAGTTTCTATTCGTATCGTTTGTGGTGTCGAGGGTCAGAAAATCGCGATTGGCCCAGAAGAAACCAAATGAAGTACCCATAATAAATCCAGCAATAGATACACCTACCATGTTTATACTGCTGAGTGTCATCATAAAAATCATGGAGGCGCCGCTTAGGAGCATTCCAAAGCTGTATAGGTGTGATATTTTTATCTTATTCAGCAAATATCCGTTAATAAGAAATGTAAAGGGTATTCCAGTGTATACACATAGCTGGTAAACCGCAACCATGGATGGGTTATTGGAGCTACGCATAATGTAGGCTCCAACAAAAATATCAATAACGGGTATTACAAATGCATAAATCATATTAGTAATAAGCACAAGGCGCATATCCCGAGGCATGGACATGAAAAATTGGAACTCTGTCAAAATTTTATTTTTCATAAAATAGCTCTTATCAAATTTGATTACTTGATTTAACTTTCTTGTGCTTGCTTTAATCTTTCAATGTTTTCAATATTTGTTTTATCGAAAACTTGGCACCACAAATCACTTCATCGCTTGCACCGTAATACATATAGATGTCATCGCCCTTAACATAGTGTCCGTTTGTAAATACCACATTTCCAAAAAAACCGGTTTGCTCGTAGGCCTCAATGGGCTCCATGATAGGATCAACGCTCCGAGCAAGAACCTTGGAAGGATCATCAATATCTAGTAATAGGGCACCTAAGCAGTAACGGTTGTCGCTGTTAGCACCGTGATAAATTTCAAGCCACCCCTTTTCCGTTCTGATGGGCGGTGCGCCTGCTCCAACCCGTTTTGAATCCCACATGCCGGGTCGCGAGGTAGCAATGCACTTATGATTCCCCCAGTGGATTAAATCAGGCGATTCTGCCAGCCAAATATAGTTTCCACCTAGTTCAGGGCTGCTGGGACGATGCATGGCAAAATACTTTCCATTGATCTTTTCCTCAAAAATGGCACAGTCCTTATTATGGGGGGGGAAAATCATCCCCTCACGGCTGAAATTCTTCCAATCCTTTGTACGAATAAGCCCAACACCAACACCAAATTCCGATACCTCCGTATACGAAAGGCTAAAACCATCAGCCATGGTAGCCACTCGGCAATCCTCAACGCCAAAAGTTTCGAGCAAGCCCTTGCCAAAAATGGGTGGGTAACCTTTCGGTTCATAAAATTTAATTCCATCGTCACTGCAAACCAGCCTGAGGTAGGAGAGTGTTGTAAGGTAATCCCTCTTCTTATAGTTGATTATTCTTGGATCGGAGGTGTCCAAGTCAGGATCATTTTTATCGAAGCTTAGAATTTCAATTACCCCTTTACTATTATATACAGGAAAGCTGATCTTACCATTAATTTGTTTGGGCCTTTCTGCAACCCGGAGCAAAAGCCATATTTTTCCATCAAATTTAAAAACGCCTGGGTTAAGCAGACAAACTATTTCCATTCCCTCAATTCCAGGTTTTAAATCAGCGGGACGAAGAAGAGGGTTTTGAGAGAATCGTTGTGCAATATCCATGGTAGTAAATCTTAGCAAAAGCAAACTTACAATCGATTGCAGAAAAGGGTGTCCGCCCTATTCCCAATCTTGTCCGGTATAGTACATAATGGCCAATTCCACGGTATGTTTTACCGAAACAGTATACTATTTGCACCAGCTAGTCAATTTTGTAATTAAAAAAATGCAATCGATTTCGGAAGGAGACAATCCCTAGCGTAGGAGGCAAAGAGTCTTAATTAAGGTCAACAACAAAAGGTGGGAATTGCTTGCTGTAAATGGCTTGAGCACGAACCTAGGCAGTCCTAGACCATGGGCTATAGCTTAAAGCACATAGAGTGAGAAAACCTCAAACATCTACACCGCTAATGTTTCATCTTAGAAAGGTGCAATAGTATTTCACTTTTCTGTTCGTTTGTTCCGGTAGTCTGAAGGGGAACATCCATAAGCATTGCTGAATAGGTCGTAGAAATGGGTTCTGCTGGCGAAACCGGTTTGGTTAATAATTTCGCTTACCGTCATGTTGGAAGATTTTAGCAACATGGCAGCCCTGCTCAGGCGGCGCTGGTTTATGAGGTGATGCGGAGTGGTTCCAAGCACCGATTTGGTCTTATTGTAGAGCGAGGATTTGCTGATGGCGAACTTTTCACAAAGCCTATCCGATGTGAGCGCATCGTCCTCGATGTTCTCATCAATGAAGTTCAGCAGCTTCTGAAAAAATGGATCTGGAATCTCCTTAACCAGTGCAGGGTTGTCATCTAGCTTGCCGAATTGAGTTCGAATACTGGATCTTAGCTGTAGCAACTTTTCAATCCGAACCTTTAAATGTTCTGGGTGAAAAGGTTTAGGGATGTATGAATCGGCACCCGCTTTCAACCCAGCAATCCTATCTTCTATTTCAGCTTTAGCCGTAAGGAGAATCAGAGGCAGGTGGCTAGTGTCAAAATTTTCGCGCAGCTTACCGCAAAGCTCAATGCCATCCATTTCAGGCATCATCACGTCCGATACAACCAGATCAGGTTTATAGGATATAACTTTTTCATAAGCCTCAATGCCATTAGCGGCAAAGATGATGTTATAATCTGCCTTCAAAAAATCGCGAAGCAACACCAGTATTTCCGGCTCATCATCAACCAGAAGAATAAGTGGCTTTCCCTCCAATAATTTTGGATTCCCAACAGGTTGATTAGGTTTGGCCTCATCGATAAACCCTATTTCATTGCTTTCGAAATCCTGTTCCTTGGGCAACGCACCTAAGTTCAACTCTTGGACATCAGGGAAAATACAAGTAAACTTGGTCCCCTCACCCAGCCTACTTTCAAAAGAAATCGTTCCCTTGAGAAGCTCAACCAACCCTTTTGTAACGGCAAGACCAAGACCTGTAGATCGGTATCCTGGAAAGCTACCCTTTCGTGTTGCCGAAGATATCCCGAAAGGCTCAAAAACTTTTTGACTGAATTCCGGCTTGATTCCGACTCCGCTGTCTTCAATTACCACCGTTAGCGAAGACTCGTCTCTTGTAATGAAAGCCGTTACAAACCCGGCTTGCCTATTGTACTTTATGGCGTTCGAAATCAAGTTGGTAACTATACGCTGAAACTTATCGGCATCTGTTTTAAAGGTAAGCTGGGGGTCGGAAGCAACTACCTTGCAGTGGATATCGTGTTGTTGCACCAACAGTTCAAAATCAGAAAATACCTCACGGATGAGCTCGACCGGTTTAGTAAGCTGGATGTTTAACGGCTCCTTCCCCTTTTCCAGCTTTCGGAACTGCATTATCTCCAGCACCAATTTCTGTAGCTTGATACTGTTGTTGTATACTTTTAGCAATCGAGGGTTTTCGATAGTATTTCGAGTATCTTCAAGCAGCGCATGAATGTGCGAGGTAATAAGTGTAAGCGGCGTTCGGAACTCATGAGCTACGTTGGTAAAGAACTCAATCTTATAGCTTTGAAGCTCCTCTCCCTTTTTCTTTTCGAATTCACGCAGCGCAGCCTCCTTCTTCCTTGTTTCCCGCTTTCGATATGCTCTAATTATGAAGAACTGTATTCCGATAACAATCAGGATATATCCAAAAATTGCCCAAAGAGTCCGCCAAAATGGTGGATTGATGATGATTTCAATTTCTCGAATATTCTTTGACCAGTTACCGTTCTCATCACTTACCCGTAGCTGTAAGCGATAGGTTCCCGGGGCCAAATTGGAAAAACTAATTGGCTGGTTCGGGATATTGGTTATCCATGTATCGTCGAAGTTGATTAGTCGATACGAAATCCGATGGCGCTCCTGCCCCCAGTATGCAAGAGGAACAACATAAAAAGTAAGAGAGTTCTGGCTGTAATTTAACCGCAAACTTTTCTGGTGGTTAATACGGCTAGTTAGGATACTTTTCTGGCCAATTTCTACGGGCAAATTCCGAACAAGAAGCTTATTGATAGCTATAGGCGGAAAGTATGAGGTGAATTTTATCTTATCCGTTTGGATAATATCCACACCCATGGTACCTCCAACGTATAGCTTACCTGTTTTTTTATCGAAAAACGAAGCCCCGTCACTGTATTCAAAGTTAATTAGCCCATCATTTGTATTAAAGCTCCATACATTTTTTCTGCTGCTATCAATTAATGAAAGCCCTTCGTTGGTAGTTAACCATAGACCATCCTCATTGTCAAATTGCATTGTATGGATGCTTGTGTTGGAGAGGTCGAACTGGGCATTTAACCTGGTTACAATCACTGAATCGGCGGAAATTGGTATCAGGTTGAAAATGCCATTGCTGCTCCCCACCCATATTTGCCCGTCAGGACTACTGCATAGAGAAAGAATATCATCATTTTTTATTAGTGCAGGATGGGATGAAGTTGAATACTGCGCGATAACCCTTTTTGTAATTGTATTATAGCGGTAAACCCCCAATCCTCTAGTTCCAATCCAGATCGTCCCCGGCTTTTCCTCCGTAAGCGAATAAACTATCTGCTTTTGTTGGTCTTGTGGGTCAACGCTTTTATCAAGAATAAGCTGTTCGCAGCTAATTGGCACTAAGCCTGCCTTTTTATCGAGGTCTATCCTAATTACACCATAGCCACTGGTCCCAAGGTAAATTCGCTGATCACTATCTTCTAATATGCGGTATACGGATGCAAAATTTAAGGGGTTGGAGCACTTAAAATCGCGTGGGAAATTTTTAATAGTCTTGTAATCTGGTGATATAATGTCCACGCCCTCACCATCGGTGCCAACCCAAATTGACCCATCATCGTGCTCATGGAACGAAAGTACGGAATTATTGCTCAAGCCATCCTTAACAGAAATTTCCCGGATATGCTTTCCGTTGGCATCAAACACATCAATCCCCCCACCCTTCGTACCAATAAAAACATCGTTTTTCTTTGTCACCAGGATGCTTCTAACAATTGGGTAAGCCAGCTGATTTGACGATAAGCTCGTATTTGGAAATTCTGTAAGCTTTAAGGTATACACACCGTTACCATCGGTTCCAATCCACAAAATATCCGAATCAGCCTCATAAATGCTTAAAATTCGGGTAGCAATTGGATTGTGAATAAACTGATTTAATAGGATGTTATACGCATTAAAAATGCCAGTCAGCAGATTTAAGCTGTAAATTTTCCCCTTTTCGGTACCTACCCAAATTTTCTCTTTTTCGTTAGAATGGGCAACCGCTGTAATTACATCGTTAGGGATTCTAAGCGGTTGAACTACTTTCTTATTAAGGTTAACCAAGAGGGCAGCCCTGGCGCGTTGAGTGATCAGCATGTAAGGACAACCATTGACAATGACTGCAATTGACGACAATATTGCTCCAGTTATGGGTAGTTGCATAATCGCTTCCAGCCGATTGCCAGAAATCTTCATCAGCTGACCCTTTACTGTAATGCAGTATGCTTGGTTATCAACAAAATATATTCGTTGAATACTTAATGCAGCATTTTGTGAAGCTCTATCGAAGACAATTTTACTGAATTGATTTGTCGTGCTATCGAATCGAAAAATACCACGGCCCAATATTGAGACAAGAGTACCATAGCTATCTGAGTAACAGATTGCAATATCGTTCTCATAGTTCATCTGCTCCGACTCCTTAGCAAAAAAGGAGGAAAAACGATCGTGAATGTTGTCATACAACCCTATGCCCTTGTTGGTAAGCATCCAAATGGGGCCAGCTGCAGTTGGGAATAGTTCGCGGATAACATGGTTGTGAATGGAATTCGAGTTACTTCCGGGCAAGTAGGTTACAATATTACTCCCATCATATCGGTTAAGCCCGTTCCATGTTCCAAACCAAATATAGCCCTCCGAATCCTTCACAATTGTGTTCACGGCACTGTTCGAAAGACCTTCTCGGCGTGAAATTGAATGGACGTTGGTTCTATATTCCGCACTTAGGGAATGAGATAACAATAAGATGAATAAAAGATTAATAAGTTTCCTCGCCATTGTTAATACCGAATAAGCAACCAATCGTCAATTAGTAAATATAGAAAAATATGGGAAACGTGTGAAACAACGGCAATAAGATATGGTAAATAAAAGCATTATTTGGCTTGAACTGACTTAACTAAGATGACCACTTTACACAAATAAAAAAATAAATCGGCAAGATTTGTTTTTCAAGCAATTCATTCCCAATATTTTAACGTGGTTTGGCACAATATACTACCCACCTTGCCTAAGGAGTGTGCACAACTCCAATTGGTAGCCAATTTTCAAATAAACCTTGCCCCGAGGCAGGTATCTGCTCCTTTTTGCCTAGGAAGCCACAAGGAAGTATGGAAATCATCAATAGTAAATCCGTAAGGTTGAGTGCCGAGGTCTAGCTGAAATTATTTAGGAAGAAACTCATAAACCTTAGCAAGTAACATCTCCTTTTTATATGGCTTGCAGATATAATCGGAACAGCCGCAGGCTAGGGCTCTGTTTATATCCACATCGCCGGCATAAGCCGATTGGGCAATTATGGGCAAATTGGGCCTAAACCTTTTAATTTGTTTTGTGGCCTCTAAGCCATCCATATCTGGCATTTTTATGTCCATCAGCACCACATCAATCTCTGAATTCGACCTGCAAACTGCAACGGCATCGGTGCCATTTATTACGCGGATAATGGTTATCATCTGTCCGGATAAAAATTCTTCAATCAGCATGAAGTTAGAATCCTCATCCTCAGCAATTAATAGGGTTAAGGGCTTTTTCATCATAAAGTTTAGGAATTTAACCGAAAGATCATCAGACAAATCGTTCAACATTTCCTGCTTGTAAGGAAGTGTGAAATAGAACACGCTACCTTTATCCATCTCGGAAACTAACCAGATTTTACCACCGAGCATCTCCACATAAGCTTTTGATAAGGACAACCCCAACCCTGAACCACCGTATTTGCGGGCCGAGTCGGTTTCAACCTGACGAAAGCGCTTAAATATCTCCTCATACATATCGGGAGAAATCCCTATTCCAGAATCTTCCACATAAAATTCTAGCAGGTTCTCATTTAACGTATATCCAAAATTCACATGACCTTGGGTGGTGAATTTAAGCGCATTGCCTACAATATTGGTCAGTATTTGGTTAAATTTGGTTGCATCGGTTACTATTGTTGCTTTTTCATCAGCTAGGGAAGCTTGAAACCGAAGGGTAACGTTCTGGTTTTCGGGTTTAAGGCAGAATTGATCTTGAATAAACTTGCCAACTAAGTTGATATTAACCTCATCTTCGGAAATATTTACCTGGCCTGCCTCAATGGATGCAATGCTGACTATATCGGAGATTATGGAAAGAAGGTGGTCGCTACTTTGTATAATTATATCGGTATACTGTTTACGCTTTGGGGGAAGTAAATTGGGGTCGTCAAGAAATCCGGCAAAGCCCACAATGGCGTTCATGGGTGTTCGAATTTCGTGCGAGATATTGTGCAGGAAAGCTGTTTTTAATTGGTCGTTCTCTTCAGCCTTATTCTTGGCAATTAACAGCTGCTCCTCGGCCAACTTGCGCTCGGAAATATTACGAATATTGCACTGAATAACCTTCTTGTTGTCGGCTAGGTAAACATTACTAATGAATTCAACGCTTATTAACTTTCCAGCCTTTGTCTCCAGTGGCATATCTTCAAACCGGATATACTCCTTTTCTTGCAATTCAACAAAACCCTCTTTTGAAGCAACAATATTTTTGAAAGCACCTATTTCCCAAAGCTCTTTGCCCAATAATTCTTGGTGACTATACAGGAGCAAATCTATTATGAACGGATTTACATCAACAATCTCTCCGCTAATGGCATCAAGAATTAAGATGCCGTCCTGTGCAGCTTCAAAGAGGCGTCGATAACGTACTTCAGAGGCGTGCAACTTATCATCGGCACGCTTACGTTTGGTAATATCTCTATTCATCACTGAAACTCCAATTATCCGTTGGTTATCGTCGTAAATTGGTCTATGCGTAAGCTCTGAATAGGTACGGGTTAGCTGTAATTCCCCATTACATGATTCTTCGATAAATTGCTCCCCACTTAAGGCTCTTGTCAGGTTCAGCACTGCCCTTTCGCGGTCATCTTCCTTCGTAATGTAATCCAAGATACTATGCTCAAGCTCAATATTGGCGTTATACAACGATTTCATGGAGGCGGCATGCGCTTTGTTAAAGGAGGTATACTTAAAAGACTTACCAATGGAAAAAATTGGGCTTTTTACAGATTCGGAAATACTTTGAAGAACAGTCAGCTGCTCTCTGAGTTTTAGGAGTACGTTATCCTGTTCCAACACACGATTATAGCGGCCAAAGAAATCTTCATTTTTTAGCTGGGATTTAAGGAGCTGCTTAATCTTTTCAATGCTCCGACGAGTAAATCCTTCTGTACTATTCATCACATTGAAGTTTAAATGGTTTATAGAACAATTAAAAGAAACCAGAAAAGCGCTATACATAAAGGCAAACAAGCTACCATCCCAGAGTTGTGTTGGCCAATTTATCCCTTGCCAATGCGCTTAAGGATATCGTTCATCATCTCGATTTGCACCTTATGCACCTCCAAAATGTCCTGCTGCTGATTGACAATCAGATGGTCAATTTTCTCATGTAGCATCCTAATTTCCAGTTCCGACTTAAGGTTAATCATGTAATCCTTTTTCCCTCGCTCCCGGTCCTTCTCCTCCTGCCTATTCTGGCTCATCATAATTACGGGTGCCTGTATGGCAGCCAAACTCGACAAAATAAGGTTTAAAAGGATAAACGGGTACGGGTCGAAAGCCCTGTTTGCAAGCCACAAGATATTTATGGAGATCCAAACCAGCAGAAATAGCCCAAACGAAATAATGAAGGTCCAGCTCCCACCAAAAATGGCAACCTTGTCGGCAATTCTTTGCCCAAAGGTCATGGCCTCGTTATCCTCGCCATCTATCTTGTCAGTTAATGTGGTGTTTTTTATTAAGGAGGTCATTACCGCTTTTTCGAGTTTGGAAATTTTACCTACCTGATTCTTGAGGAAGTGCTCAATGTAGGCCTCCCTGTAGTGATCCAGCTCGCTCCTCGATAAAAAGTTTTCAACGGTAAACTGAGGGTAATCCTTTTGAACTAAGACCAATAACGATGACCTCAGCATCCTACCCGATATTCTCTCAGAAATCGGAAATTCACTTTTAGACAAGTCACTCTTGAATGTTTTCATTGGATCAATTGTATAGTGGTTCGAGTTCAAATTATGCTTTAAGTGTGCCATTCACCTTTGCGGTTAGCGGTTGTAAATGGTAGTTCTCCATGGTTAGCCGTGCCATAAGGTAGCTTACCGTTGATTCAGCACCTTGGTTTAAGTTCACATGCATCTCCTCAAGACCATCGTAGCAGCCACCAGTACTTGGGTTATAAATAATCTGATGAAGGCGGTTGTTGCCCAAGAACCAGCTAAAAGTCGTCTCCATTTTTTGGAGGTAGCTTTTGTCCATAAAAACATCGTAGAATCTGCTCAGCGTCATAACGGTATAAGCCACATCAATGGGCTGCTCACCAAAACGCTCGGGCTCCTGACCCTTTAATAGCCAACCTTTGTTGGAAATTACCTCTATCCCATTCTCATTAAATGTTTTAGATAGAAGAAAATTAAACGATGAAATGGCAATCTCCTTATACTCGTCATCGTGAAGCAACAACCAGGCGTAAACCAGCGACTCTGGCAGTATGCTATTGGCATAGGTAAGATAACCCTCAAACCATGCCCACTCGGTGCTCGATTCGTGCTTATACATCTGCACCAACCGGTTGGCAAACGTTGTTAAGAGGTCGATATTTTTTGCAGATTTTACCAAAGTTTGGTAGTAATAAAGCCCCTTAATGGTAAACGCCATTGCCCTTGTAGAGTGAACGTTAGCAATATGCTCCAACGCCTTTTCCATAATGGCCGATGCCTCGGAGATAATTTCTGAAGGCAGAGAATCCTTGCTCGACACCAAATACCCTAGCGCCCAAATGGCTCGCCCATTGGCATCGTCGAGGTTGGTGGCAAAATTTTGCTCCGTAAAGTTACCGTCTCTATCTACGTAGTTTAAAAAGTTACCCCCGGGTTGCTGACAATACTTAATAAAATGTAGGTATTTGTGAATACTTGCTACGCTTTTTACATCACCCCTAAGCTTATGGTACATACAGGTTGCCACCATGGCTCTGGCGTTATCATCGATGGTAAAGCCTGTGCTGATATCGGGTTGATTGTTCTTTGAAAACTGAATAATACCAAAATTGGTGGTCATATCCTTAATATGGTTCATGCTGATTATCGGCATGTTATACCGCAATGTAATCTTGTCGCCGGCAATTCGCTCGAAAAGCATGGCATGGGCTACGGCAGAATTCTCCCAAGCTGTGGAGACTATCTTCTGTAAGGTGTTGGAACTAATACTTCTGCGCAATGGCTCGTTACCGAGTAACCGAATAACCCCATCGGCCAGCTGCTTGGAATTAAGAAAATCGAATATTATTCCAGTATCCGGGGTTAGTATCTCCTTGGCATGAGGAATGGGCGTTGAAATAATGGGACAAGAACAGCTCATGGCATAAACAAAGGTTCCGCTTACTGCCTGGTTAGGATCGTTGGTGGTAAATAGGTATACATCGGTAAGCTGAAGGTACTCCAGTAATTCGGGTAGCGCTAAATAGCTGTTTATAAACTTAACATGATCCTGAAGGGAGTCCTGCTTCACTTTTGCTTCCAGCATTTGCCGATACTTCTCGCCTTCGGCCTTTACAACCTCTGGATGAGTTTTCCCAATGATCAGAAATATTACCTCGGGGCTCTGCTTAATAATGGCTGGCAGCGCCTCCAAGGTGGTTTCGAGGCTTTTTCCTGAGCTAAGCAGCCCAAAGGTTGTGAGTACCTTTCGGCCCTTGAGTCCGTACTTCGTCTTTAACGATTTAGCGCTTAAGCGAGGAACTAGGTGCGTTCCATGGGCGATAACTATGATTTTTTGCGGTGCAACACCGTAATCGTTCACAAGTATTTCTGCCGAATTGTGGGTCATCACAACTATAGATGTGCATGCAGCGGCAATTCGTACAACTTTTCGCTGAAGCACCTCATCCGGGTGAGGCAGCACGGTATGAAAAACAATGACCACGGGCTTTGAAACCTCTTTCAAAAAATGTAGAAATGGTATCTCCTGTTTACTGAAAAAGCCAAACTCATGCTGAACCAGCACAATTTTAATGTGCCGATCCTTATTGATTACTTTGGCCGTTTGTCCAAAGACCTCGGCGTTGGAGGTATCGAGGGTAAGCTTAACCTCAGCAGGATAGCGATAGCTCGCATTCCCCGATTCCAAGGCACAAATTCGTATGGATAGCGAGCTGCTAAACTTATTGTTGAGTGCTGCTATCAAGTCCTGCGAATAGGTTGCAATGCCGCACTCCCGGGGGGGATACGAGGTGATAAAAAGGATTTCAGCCAGCTGCCTAGCTTTTGGCTGGTTCAACTTTTGAATGCTGAACTTAGGGTGGCTTCCCGAATATGTTGACCTTTTTTTCTCAGACAGCTCGGGTAGAGCAAGGGTATCCTCATCAAACCCGTTGAAACTTCCATTATCTTTCATCCTTTGAAGTATAAGTTAACAATTCAGCAACTAGCTCAACCGTAGCACTGGCAATTGGAGAATCTGCTGCTCGGTAGTAAATAAACAGAGTGTTTCCCAACAAGGCTGGACCGGTAGGAAAAACCACACTATTCACCTCCCCTCTCAGTTCCCAATCATACTTTGGTGAAAAGGCGGGTAAGAAAGACGCCAATTTTTTTCGACAGGAACAGCTATGAAAATGAAAACTGACTGACGCTTGTTTAGAGTACGTTTTCCTTAATTTCGGTGGTGTTTTTGGCAGATTTCGAAGTGCCTTTCTCCTCCAAACTTTTGGTGGCAATCCTTATACTTTTGGTGGCAGCCTTCATGCTTTTCATAGCGGCGTTCATGCCTTTGATGGCAGCCTTCATCCTCAGCTTGTCTTTTCCCTCTTTATCTCTTGCCATAATGATTAGAATAAAATGAAATGTAAAGGTGAGGCTATTAATTCCGCCAAGTGTTACATGATACAATAAAAGAGTTACATGTTTCACACATTATCTAGCGAAGTGCAATGTTTATTGAATAGAGTGATTCATTGAGGGGATGAGGCATGCTGGCTTGGTCTTCATGGCACTACCTCACATGCACCTAAATCACCAAGAGGTGGCAAAAAGATGAAAGGCTGGAGTCCTAAGACCGAAGTGGGCAGTAGTTTGCCTACGGCATAATGTCTACATCCTTTACTCTGCAATAACACGTTGAAACTCTGTACAACGAGAATCGAGCGCAGCGACCTCCGCCAAGTGGCCGGACAAGTCGGCGAAGGCAAACACTTATAGCCTAGAACACAAACCCCAACGACAGCCGCGTCAAATCGAAATCGCTAAGCGTTGACTTTGATGTTTTTTGGAAATTAGTTTCAAACTATTGATTACCCAAATTTGCAACCTCAATATCTTTAAGTATGTCGGTTAAATCGTATTGAATTATTACTCGCTTAATACTTTGCCTATTTCCTTTCAACAATACAAGAGTGGATTGGTGGTCAAGAGTCACCTCATCATTCCTGAAGGAAACGATAATTGGCGGAAGGTATCTACGGATTTTTGCCTCTCTCCAAGGAAATAGAAACAGTAAATCGTGCGTAAATGTACTGCCCTAAGCAAAATATCGCCGCTTAAACCAGAAGGCCACATTCACCAGCCCAATCATCACGGGAACCTCCACCAGCGGTCCGATTACGGCGGCAAAGGCTTCGCCCGAGTTAATGCCAAACACGGCAATGGCCACGGCAATGGCCAACTCGAAGTTATTGCTGGCAGCGGTGAACGATAGCGTTACCGATTGCTCGTAGGTGGCCCCCACCCTTTTGCTCATGAAAAAGGAGGCCAGAAACATCACCAGAAAGTAAATCAGCAGCGGAATGGCGATGATAAGCACATCGAGCGGAATCCTCACAATATACTCACCCTTGAGCGAAAACATCACCACAATAGTAAAGAGCAGGGCAATAAGTGTAAGCGGACTTATGCGTGGCACAAACTTGGTGTGGTACCACTCCTTGCTCTTCACCCTGATAAGAATAAACCGGGTAAGAAATCCAGCAATAAAGGGTATTCCTAGGTAAATAAAGACGCTCTCGGCAATCTGACCGATGGTAATAGCAGCCACAGCATCGTTCACCGGTAGCCCAAACCAGCCTGGCAGCAAGGCAATGAAGAGGTAGGCATACACCGAAAAGAAGAGCACCTGGAAAATGGAGTTGAAAGCCACCAACCCGGCGGCATACTGAGTATCGCCGCGGGCCAAATCGTTCCACACAATTACCATAGCGATGCAACGCGCCAGACCAATGAGAATGATGCCATACATATAGGGCAAATTGGCGTTATTCTCGCCCGGAAAGAGTTTGAAGAAGAGAACTGCCAGACCAAACATCAGCAGTGGTCCCACCACCCAGTTCTGCACCAGCGAAAGGCTCAGTATTTTTGTATTCCGGAAAACATCACCCAGCTCCTCATACTTTACCTTAGCCAAGGGAGGATACATCATCACAATAAGCCCAATGGCAATGGGTATGTTGGTAGTTCCGCTGGACATGCTGTTCCAGAATTGTGCTATTGCAGGACTAGCCCATCCGGCAAAAACCCCAGCAAACATGGCCAGAAATATCCACAGCGTGAGGTAACGATCGAGGAATTTTAGACGAGG
>DATKTT010000229.1:0-4074 GCA_035530955.1 Williamwhitmania sp.
GTCCTGCATTAGGACCTCCCTGAAAACGTGCAATAACATCGTAATGCCCAGCAAGCACATCCACAATTTTACCTTTACCCTCGTCCCCCCATTGGAGGCCAAGAAGAACATCTACTTTCATTCTCAACTCTGTTATTAGTAAGGTGTAATTTAATTGCTAACAATAGAAACTGTGCAATTGGTCCAACGATTGTTGAGACAGAGACTTTTTCGTGATATATTCGCGTTAGTGCCTGATCTGCAAACCTATTCCATTGGGAATTGCAGCCCAAGTTAGCGATTTTTTGTCAAAGTGCCAGCATGTTTTTGAGCAGTGAAAAGAAGAGGGTGTGTCGATTTCGCTAAAAAACTAAGCCTCTGCGGAATGCTATTTTTTCTTGTCCATACAATCTTTGCAGAGCCCGTAGAAGTACAAAGAGTGGTAAGAAATTCTAAAATTCATTAGGCTGCCTGCCGTTTCCTGAATTTCCTGAATTCGGGGGTCACAAAACTCAATAACTGCGCCACAGTCGGTGCATATGAGATGGTCGTGCTGGCGGCATTCGTATGCTTTCTCGAATTGAGCCATATTTTTGCCAAACTGATGCTTGGTTACGAGGCTACATTCCAGTAGTAGTTCAATGGTGTTATAGAGAGTTGCCCTTGAAACTCGGTAATTCTTATTCTTCATGAAGATGTAGAGAGTCTCAATATCGAAGTGGCCATCGCGAGAGTAAATCTCATCCAAAATGGCAAACCGCTCGGGGGTTTTGCGGTGGCCACGTTTTTCAAGATATTCAGTGAAAATCTTTTTTACTGTTTCTTTGGAATCGATGCAAATCATGGCGTTGCTCCTGTTTTTCAAGGTTCTAATGTAGTAATTTCTCTACAAACCTAATGCTAATTTAGATTTATTTAAAGAAAGAACACCTTTTTTTGCAAAAAGTTTAGCGTGGGCAGAATGGCTTTGATCAATCTTCTATTTTTTCGATTCTCTTTACGGCATCAATACCCTTGATTTTCATAACGTTCATTATTAGATTGTTCAGGTCGCTAGCGCTGTGAACGTAGAGGTCGATAAAGCCTTCAAAAATTCCATCATGGCTATCGATGTGAAGCTTGCGAATATTGACGTTTAATTCATCCGAGATTACCTTGGTAAGCTCCGCAACAATTCCTATGCGGTCGATTCCTCGTATCTCTATGCTAGTGAGGAAGGAGAGAATTTTGTGAGTAGTCCACTTTACGGTAAGCATCCGGTCACCATATTGAGAGGAGAGCCTTATTACCTCTGAGCACCTTGTATTGTGAACAGAAACTTTCCCATCGCTGTCGATGAAGCCAATTACATCGTCACCGGGAATAGGGTTGCAGCATTGAGCAATGCGGTAGTCGAGGTTATCGTCGGAGATGTCCTTCAGCAGAAATGGTGTTTTCTTATCGATTTTTTTGGGCATAGTGGGTGTCTGTGCCTCTGTTATTTTACGCTTTCTGGGGTTGTTGAAAAGCGAAAGGCTCCAGTAGCGAATCCATTTGTTCTGGGCGTTCTTTTTGAGAACCTTCTTCAGGTCATCAAGGTTAATAATGCCGGCGCCAAGCTTACTGTAGAGCTCATCTTTGGAGAGGCATTCGTAGGCGGGAAGAAGTTTGCGAAAAACACGGCTACTTGGCTTTACACCATTTTCAAGAAGTTTCTCCTCCAAGATCTTCTTGCCAATCCCAATTCTGTTTTTTGTATCCGCCTTGAGCGAATTTTTGATGGACTGCTTGGCTTTGGCAGTAGCGACAAATTCCAGCCATTCTCGCTGTGGACGTTGCAACTCTGCGGTAAGGATTTCAACCTGGTCACCGCTCTGCAGTGTTTGGCTAAGGGCGGCCAGCTTGTGGTTCACCTTGGCGCCGATCGCCCTGTTGCCTATTTCGGAGTGAATCTCGTAAGCAAAATCGAGCGCAGTGGCACCGGCTGGAAGTGTTTTGGTTTCCCCTTTAGGTGTGAAAACATATATCTCGGCAGCGAAAAGGTTAAGCTTAAACTCGTCGAGGAATTCTAGGGCGTTCGATTGAGGGCTCGAAAGGGTTTCCTTGATTCGAGTAATCCACTTGTCAATTTCCGATTCATAGGAGACGTGTTCCTTATACTTCCAGTGTGCGGCAAATCCTCTTTCGGCAATGTCGTCCATCCGTCTCGACCTGATTTGCACCTCAACCCATGTGCCTCCTGGCCCCATAACTGTGAGATGGAGCGCTTCGTAGCCATTTGCCTTTGGGGTGCTTACCCAGTCTCGAAGCCTATCTGGTTTTGGCTTATAGATGTCGGTTATGATGGAGTATATATGCCAACACTGCGTTTTTTCAGGAATACCTGGATAGGGATCGAAAATGATGCGGATAGCAAACAGATCGTATATTTCCTCAAATGGGACATTCTTGGTTTGCATCTTCTTCCAAACGGAGTAGATGCTTTTGGGTCGACCGCTTATCTCAAACTCAATACTGCTTTCCTCTAACTTTTGAATAATGGGAAGCGAGAACTTGTTGATAAACTGCAGTCGACTTTTTTCGCTTTCAGCAATTTTGTTTTTTATCTCCTCATAAATGTCTGGGAATCGATACTTCAGACTCAGATCCTCCAGCTCTGTTTTTATGGCATAGAGGCCAAGTCGGTGAGCAATTGGAGCATACAGGTAGACTGTTTCGTTCGCAATTTTAATCTGCTTGTGTCTTGGCATGAATCCAAGAGTGCGTAGGTTGTGCAGCCGATCGGCCAACTTAATGAGCATTACCCTTACATCGTCGGTAAGGGTGAGTAGCATTTTGCGAAAATTTTCTGCCTGGAGGGAGGAGTTTTTGTCAAATACCCCAGATATTTTGGTAAGCCCATCGATGAGGGAGGCAATCTTATCGCCAAACATGTTGCGCATGTCCTCAATCGAATACTCCGTATCCTCTACAACATCGTGCAAAAGAGCAACAGTAACAGATTTAGCGCCTAGGCCAATTTCCTGAGCACAAATCTTTGCTACTGCAATTGGATGCAAAATGTAAGGCTCGCCCGATTTCCTCTTAACCCCCTTATGGGCTTCGTTGGCAAGATTGAAGGCTTTGGTTATCAGCTTTACATCTTCTTCTGAATTGCACCGAATGCAAGATTTTAAAAGATCTTCAAACTGGTCCTGAATCAGTTTTTGTTCAATTTCAGCTTGGAGAGAATGCTCATCACTAACTTGTAATTTCATATTCTTGGTAAGGCTCGCAAAATATTACTGTTTACGGTAAACAACATTCACGGTTCCGTTTTTTTCCACCACATCACCATTAGGGAGAGTTACTTTAAGCATGTAGATGTAAGATCCTGGTCTTACAAATTCTCCATGGTTAATACGCCCGTCCCAACCAGTTGTTCCATCGTAAAGAAGTTTTCCGCTACGATCGAAAATCTGAAGCGTGAAATCTGCCGTAAAACCTATAATTGGTTCGAATCTATTGCGCCGTTTATTGGTGGTCGGATTTATCATCTCACTCAATGGGTCAATTGCATCTGGCATTATTATGTCAGGTGTAATAACCGCGCACTTAACCTGAGATTGGCTAATGGTTTGAATATTGTTCTTTTGCCAGAGGGCCTCAATTCTGTAGCACACCTCAGGGTCCATGTTTTGACCTTTGAGTGATGTGAGGTCGTCGGTGTATGTTTCAATGGAAAGGTTGCTGGCAAGTTCAACAAAGTCAGGATCGACGGAGGTTTTACGCCATACTGAGTAGCTGTAAGTTCCGCCCTGGCTCGGATAGGGTAGCCAGAAGAGAATGTTTTGTTCGCCGGCATTTCGAATGGTTAACGATTCACTTCTGGCAGTGTCCGATTTCCCAACCACGTTGCCACATGCGTTGGCAGCAGTGAGATAGTAGTAGTATGTTCGTCCTTTAGCCAAATTTTGGTCCGTATATTCAACCTCGAACTTGTCGGAGAAGGTATGAATGTTGCTGAATAAGTTTGCGAGATTATCGCTCCTGAAAATTTCAAAATTGGTCACCTCTGTTTGACTGTCGATGTTGTAATGCAGCCTAACCTTTGTGTCCAGTGAAACAAGAGAATCA
>DATKTT010000230.1:0-2295 GCA_035530955.1 Williamwhitmania sp.
GCTGCGGTTCATGCAGCGCTTAAGGTTATTATTCCCTAAAACAAGTCAGGGTGCTGCTTCATGCGCTCCACAATCCGGTAGACTGCCGGACAAACATAGGTATTCTTCAAGGTGAGGTTTAGGAGCTGCTCAAACTTACGCCTGTCGGTGTGCGGATACTCCCTGCAAGCCTTTGGCCTATCCTCATATATGGAACAGTAGTTGTCGGACATTAGGAACGGGCATGGCTGCTGGCTGAAAACATAATCACCATCGCTGTCGAGGTGAAGGTGACGGCTGATTAGCTCCGAAGGGCTTATACGCAACGAGCGAGCCATGCGGTCGATATCACGATCGGTAACAATGGGACTAATGCTCTTGCAGCAGTTGGCACAGCTCAAGCAATCAACCTCTTCAAAAACCTGATGATGCAACTCCTGCACAACCACATCGAGCTTAGCTGGTGGACGACGACGTAGCTTTTGAAAAAACTGCTTCGTTTTTGGAGCCTCTCCTGCAGCTCGCTCCTTAAGACTTTCGAGCTCTTGCGCGGTTATATCCATTTCTGATTACGCCTTTTACCGATTTCACATGCTCACGACTCAGCTGTGACAGCATCAGTCCACCAATCACCACCGACATTCCCACAAGCTGCATTAGGGTGAGATGCTCGTGCAGCACAATAATTGCCAAAACAGTTGTAATTACAGGTATAGCATTGTTGAACACGGTGGCTTTGTTTATGCCCAAGCCCCGAATGCTATAGCTAAAAAGCAGGAAGGCTAGCGTGGAAGCAAAAATAGACATCAACAACACCAACATGACGGCCTTGCCGCTGATAGGGGTTATAAGGAAGTGCCCCCCCTCAAAGAATATAAAAACTGGAAGAAAAAAGATGGCTCCAATGGTATTTTGGTAGGTGGTTATGGTAAACACGTTGTAACGGCTTGTAAGTGTTTTAATCACTGCCGAATACCCCATCGTTGAGGACACTGCGAGAAACATAAGCAACACCCCTGCCGGACGTGCCACCAGCTGAAAATCTTTATTTACAAGAACCAGCAGCACTCCAAAGATGGAGATAACTATTCCGGCAAAGCTGGCTCGCGTCAAGCGCTCTTTGTGAAAAACATAGGCGCTAATAGAAGTAAATAGTGGTATGGTGGAAATTATTACCGATGCCACCGACGATGATATCATTGTAACGCCAATGCTTTCGCCAATGAAATACATTAGAGGCTCAAAAAAAGCAAGAATAATAAAGAGCTTAAGGTCACCCGGTTTAATTTTCTCCAACTTTCCAAGGAAGTAGCTCACAGGAAAGAGAAACAGAAGGGAAATTAGCAGCCTAAAGAACACCAGCGTAATGGGATAAGCACCATATTCTTGGTAAAATTGCTTATACCATATGAATGTTAAAGCCCAAAAAACCTGAGCTAAAATTACGGCAATGTAAACGGTGAACTGTTTCGATTTTAACATCTAGAAATCAAAGTAAAATGCGGGCGAATCTACACATTTTTTCATTAAATATTAAGGCTTTAGAGGAAAACAAGATTGCCCATTTACACTTCGAGTGAAACCAGTAAACCAGCTCGATTTTTCGATAGCTATCCACCATTTCACACTTCTGATGAATTATTGTTATTCTTTCTGGCTATGTAAAATACAGTAATGGAATTTCATCCAAAGGAGGTAAGGCAACAAGTCTAATAAGTAGGTTCCTAGAGCTTATAAATTCTGCCTCTTTTCAAAAAATATGTATGAAGCAACTTGCAGGCGCAATCGTTTGTAAGCATATCACTCAGCCCATCATCAGCTGTTTTTCAACTGGTTATTATCAAAAAATGACTTATCACCATAGCAAATCATCTCCGATATCCATACTTTTGCATTCCCTAGGCAACAATTGGCCAGGTTAATTTCAGAAACAACACATAACCTAATGATACGAAAAGCGCAAGCTGTTTTGGCTTTTGGACTAATGAGCGTAGTGTGTAGCGCACAGCCAGCAAGCCGCCAATTTATTGGATTAAAGGATTCTCTAGGCACCATGGTAGTTAACGTTTCCGACGGCCATTACACAATTGTTGCTTTCAACGAAAAGATGGTGCAAACCACCTTCTATCCAAAAGGCATTCAGGAAAAGAACTTTTCCTTTGCGGTGTGTATGACCCCTCAGAAACCTGAACTTGCCATTAGCCAATCCGCCACATCGGCCTCCATTCAGGTGGGCAAAGGCCTCAAGATTGTCATTACAAAGAGTCCATTCAACATTGGCTACTACTACCACGACACGCTGCTTATTGCTGAGAA
>DATKTT010000231.1:0-3900 GCA_035530955.1 Williamwhitmania sp.
GCCGATTTTATGGTTGCTCTTTACTTCAAGGTAATGAAGCACGATCCGAAGCATTTTGACCTCGACGGAAAAAATCAGGACCTGTTTTTCCTTTCCAACGGTCACATTTCGCCACTATGGTATAGCGTACTGGCACGCTCAGGTTACTTCGAACCCCGTGAACTTTCAACATTTCGAAAAATAAACTCCAGGTTGCAGGGACATCCAACCACCGCAGAGCACCTTCCCGGTATCCGCATTGCTTCGGGTTCTCTTGGTCAAGGTCTTAGCGTAGCTTGTGGTGCAGCCTTGGCAAAGAAGATAAACGGCGACAAGAAGTTGGTATTCTCACTCCACGGCGATGGCGAATTGCAAGAGGGTCAGATTTGGGAGGCCATGATGTTTGCCGCTCACAACAAGATAGACAACCTCATTTCCACTGTTGACTACAACGGAAAGCAAATTGATGGCCCCGTTGATCAAGTGCTATCTCTGGGCGACCTCAAGGCCAAATGGCTTGCCTTTGGCTGGGATGTGGTTGAGATGAACGGAAACGATATGGTTGATGTACTCCGTGGCCTTAACGAGGCTAAGGGGAGAACAGGTAAGGGTAAGCCAGTGGTAATCCTCATGAAAACGGAGATGGGGAATGGGGTAGACTTTATGATGGGCACGCACAAGTGGCATGGTAAGGCACCCAACGATGAGCAGCTAGCCAAGGCTTTGGAGCAGCTTCCCGAAACGATCGGTGATTATTAGAGATTTTCTTTTTAGAGAATGGTTGTCATTATGGTAACCACAAAAAACTTATTGAGATGAAAAATATTGTTGTTATTGCCCACGATGGGAAAAAGAACGATTTGGTTCAGTTCTTGAGCGAACGACGTGATTGGATTCAGGGTGTAAACCTTCTTGCCACAGGTCGTACGGCAGAGTTTGTGGAGGCTCAGGGCATCACAGTTAAGCATTTGAGTCCAGGCCTTTCCGGTGGTTATATTCAGATAACGGAAATGATTCACCGTGGCGAGGTTGATATTGTAATCTTTTTCCGCGACCATAAGCTAAACCAGCCACACCACGAAGATATTCGTAACTTACTGGAGGCTTGCAACGTGAATAACATTCCGCTTGCAACCAACTATGCCAGTGCCGAACTTCTCATTCTTGGTCTAATTAAGAAGGAGGCCTCCGAGAGGTTGAAGAGCAAGGAGTAGTTGATTACTCCGCCATATTTTGATGAAAAAAATTTACAGATGAAGAAATACGTTTCTACTGGATTAAAGGAGACAAGAGTTGGGTTTGGTGATGCGCTCACAGAGCTTGGGAAGACCAACCCAAATGTGGTGGGTCTCTGCGCCGACCTTATTGGTTCACTCAAAATGGAAGGATTTATTGAGCACTGCCCTGAACGCTTTGTGCAGGTGGGTATTGCCGAGGCCAACATGATTGGTCTAGCTGCCGGGATGACCATTGGTGGTAAAATTCCATTTGCAGCAGGGTTTGCCAACTTTGTAACGGGAAGGGTTTACGATCAGATTCGTCAGAGCGTAGCTTACTCCAACAAAAATGTGAAGATTGTTGGTTCCCACGCGGGAATTACCCTCGGTGAAGATGGGGCAACCCATCAGATATTGGAGGACCTTGGTATGATGAAGATGCTGCCAAACATGGTGGTGATCAATACCTGCGATTACAACCAGACAAAGGCAGCAACGCTTGCCATGGCAGAATATAAAGGCCCTGTTTATCTTCGTTTTGGCCGGCCAGCTGTTCCCAACTTTACTCCAGAAGATCAGGAGTTTGAAATTGGTAAGGCTGTATTGCTGACCGAGGGTGAGGATGTTACCGTTTTTGCAACCGGGCATCTGGTGTGGAAAGCTCTTGAGGCGGCAGAAATCCTCGCGGAGGATGAGATATCGGTGGAAGTTATCAATATCCACACCATTAAGCCTCTTGACGAGAAGGCAGTGCTTCGCTCAGTTGGAAAAACTAGAGCGGTGGTTACGGCAGAGGAGCACATGATGAACGGTGGCCTTGGCGATAGCATTGCGCAGGTTCTTGGCCGTAAACTTCCAACACCCATTGAAATGGTTGCGGTTGACGATGTGTTCGGTGAAAGTGGAAAGCCAGAGGAGCTCATGGAGAAGTACCACCTCGACACTCCAACAATTGTTGAAGCAGTGAAGCGTGTTCTAAAAAGAAAGAAACAGTAATACTCGCATCCGTTTGATGACCGAATATTCCGATGCAAATATTGTAGAACTCTTTAAGAAGGGTGAAAGCAAGGAGACTGCTTTCACCCTTCTTGTGCAAAAGTATCAGGAGAGGCTTTACTGGCATATTCGGAGAATGGTGGCCGACCACGACGATGCAGACGACATTCTGCAGAATACATTTTTAAAGGTTTGGAGCGGATTAGATGGATTTAGAGAGGATTCTCAACTTTACACTTGGCTCTACCGCATAGCAACCAACGAGGCGTTGACATTTTTGAAAAAGAAGCGATCAAACCTCTTTTCTCCAATTGATAACATGGAGTATCAGCTGGGCAATTCGCTAGAATCTGATGTGTATTTCGATGGGGATGAGCTACAATTAAAACTTCAGAAAGCAATTCTTCGGCTGCCGGATAAGCAACGGTTGGTTTTCAACATGAAGTACTACGAGAACATAAAGTATGAGGCGATGTCCGAAGTCCTTAAAACTTCTGTTGGTGCGCTGAAGGCATCGTATCACCATGCTGTAAAAAAGATTGAGAAATTTATGGCTGAGGATTAAACTATTAGTCAAGCCGGTTATCATAACTACAAAAGATTAACAGTGCAATGAAAAAGCGTTTGAGCGGAGAAGAGGAGTTAGAAAAGGTGTTGGAAGGTTTTCCAAAGGGTAATCCTTATAAGGTTCCGGACGGATACTTCAACGAATTTCCGCGTAAGTTGAAGGAACAACTTAGCCAACCTTCTATTATTGAAGAGACCCACAGGCCAAGCAGAAGATTTATTTATACTCAGCTGGCCTATGCTGCAGGGTTTGCCCTGCTTATAAGCCTTGGCTACCTTGGTTTACAAATGATGCAGCCCGCCAAAGTACCCCACCCTGTTGCTAAGGTTGTTGCTGTTAGGGCAAATGGCGTGTACGTCGATTTTGATGAAGCATCGCTGATCGATGCACTTCAGAATGATCATCATCAAGTTAAAACTACCGTCACCGATAACGCAACCAAGGATGCCATGATTCAATACCTCGTTGAGGATAATGTGGACTACACCACGCTTGTTGAAAAGTATTAAATCCTTTCCGATGAAAACATTAATGCGCATATTCCTAATTGCAACCATCATTTTTGCTGGAAACTCCACAAAAATGTTGGCGCAGGATAATCAGGACAAGGCTGAACTGGTGAAGGCTCAAAAAATAGCCTTCTTTACCCAAAAGCTTAACCTTACTCCCGACGAGGCACAGCGTTTTTGGCCCGTTTACAACGAGTATTGGAGCCGAAAGAATATTATTATTGCCGACCGTAGGGAGACCATGGCATATTGCCAGAAGAATTTGAGCCGTATGTCCTCAAAGGAGATTAAGGCCTACGCCGATAAGTATGTTGGTTTTCAGAAGAAGGAGGCTGATTTACTACTGGAGTTTAACCTGAAGTTTCAAAAGGTGCTTCCAGTGGAAAAGGTGATGAAGCTATATCAGGCCGATAACGACTTTAAGAATTGGCTGCTGCAGCAGATTAAAGGAGGAGGGAAAGATAATTAAGTAGAAGATATTTCTATTGAAAAGGGCGATTCCTGAGGAACCGCCCTTTTTTATTTGGTCTACTCGAAGCTGTCGAATTTTCCTGACCTGATAAATTCTACCGCTTTGTCTATCTCGTGGTACATAATCTTGTCCTCGCTTATAAATCCAACAACTTTCCGG
>DATKTT010000232.1:0-19176 GCA_035530955.1 Williamwhitmania sp.
CAAAACGAGCAACTTTAGGACCACTGGATCGAGCAATAGATGTGCATCACAAAGAACGCCCAGCACTATGCCAAGAAAAAAGGTAGATCCGTAAAGCAAGGGCCCACCAATAAACTCCTGAAGATGTTTTAAATCGGATTCCCGAATAGCAACACCAACAAAGAGAGAAAAGAATAGCGGTGAAGCCACGGGGAAGAGAAAACACAAAACCGCACAAAGAATTACAGAAAAGCTGAGCTTAGTAGCAGCACTATAGTTTTTTGGTTTTCCCTTTCTTACCATCCGAATCTCTCGAAACCGCTTTGGCACCATAAGCTTCACCAAATAAGGATAGCCGCCATAGGTTAATCCAAGATAGAGGTAGGCTACCACCGTAATTGGAACAAATAGGTGCTTTGAAAGTGACAGTGAAGTAAACAGCACCATTGGACCATCTGCCCCACCAACCATAGCAATGGAGGCACTATCGCCAAGTGAAAGTCCCATGGAATGTGCTATTGGAAGTGTAAGGAAAGTACCCAGTTCGGCACAGAGGGCTAAAAACATGCTGGTGAAGGGATTTTGGAGCAGGTAACCAACATCAAGCAGCGAACCAATGCCCATAAATACAAAACAGGCGATAAGGCCATTGCTGAAGGTTAAGGTATAGACCGGTTGCAAAAAATTGATCTGCATTAAGTTCATCAGGGAGTTGGTGTCCGAAACCATGGGGTCGACAAACAGGTTACCCATTGAACCACCCGGCATAAATAGCGTAGCGCAGTTTATGGCAACCATCCCCATACCCATTGGTATCATAACCAAAGGTTCAAGAACACCCTTTCGACCAAGATAAACCAGGAGAAAACCAAGAAAAACAAGCAATACCCGCATGGTTGCCATAAGCCATCCAGAGGCAACCATGGTTCCAAATCCTTGAAATATTTGAAATAGGCTAAATCTTTCCATAATAGTGATAATTCTTGGTTTGCTCATCCCAATCCCGCTTGGAGGTAACCTCTTTGTGGTTTTTCCCAAAGAACATCTTTACTAAGTCGTTCCAACCTACACTTGGAAATGGTTGATCCTTGTTATCAGAATAGTAATGGTTTACCAGCTCATTGTTTTCGGCCAATTCATCGGTCGAAGCCATTAGGATGGCACTACTTTTGCGAGCCGATTTAATTCGACGAATGCGGCGAATTTCATCCTTCTTCAACCGCCACAGATTGGACGATTCAGCTCCACGGACAAGCAGGGAAATTACGCCTGCTACGGCAAAGCCTATGGCAAATGCAAACACCATCATACCGACAGTTTCAAAAATAACGGATAACATAGTTTATGAGATATTAGTTAATTCTTTGCATGCTCCTAGTTAGGAGGAAAAAACAATTAACCCGAATGGGTAAAAAGAAAGGATGGTAGTAAGTTAAATGCGGAGTATCAATTGTTCCACAACATAATTGGAACATAGAAAATCATACGACTGGTGGTGCCAAGCCCTACCCTCATGTAAGGAAAGATGAACTAAATGTAATTCATCAACAGGCAAATCAAGCCTCAAACTTTTGCAAGATTTGTGACTTTCAGTGGTATCCGGCTCCGAGCTTTGAATAGCATCATTGCCCTCAGCATCTATTAGTTCAAATCCAGCTGACGAATTTGCAAAATGGCTGGAGCCAAAACATGTTGGCTCTGCAGAGAACTGCTCCTCACACTGGACATTCTGATTCACCCATGCCTGCCTTTCTACGGCAGAATTGCTGAAAACAAATGCATACGCAATCAAGACAACCAGCGTAACCGAAGCGAGATGAAAAATGCGTTTCACCGTAACCATTTTAACGGTGCAAGTTTACAACGGTTTTTGGCACGTTGTAACGAGTACTACACTCTTTCTTTTATTCAAAAAATATATTCTACAACACTGTTTACGTGCATCTTAAGTCAACTAACAGTTACAATATGTCGTCAAACATAAAAACTACAAGTAGCGACCCATTCTCATTCATTGAATTTGCCAACCACATCAAGGCTTATTATGTAGTCCTTTCATAAAAAAACAAATTGGAAACCAACTTTTAAACAACTTGTATGCTGATTAAAATCATTTGAATTGCATACCCACCTTACTAATTTTCAGCCTTCAACATCAACAATAAAAACGCTTTAAAATGCTGAAAATAGAAAAGCATCCCATTCTTGAAGTTCCACAAGGAGAAGAGTTCACCTTTTTATATGAAGGAAAACCAGTTAAAGGAGAAAAGGGATTCACCATTGCAGCAGCGCTGCACCGGGCTGGCTACCCCATTCATAGCCACAGTGTAGAAAATAGAGAACGTAGCCTTGAATGCGGCATTGGCAAGTGTGGAGCCTGCGAAATGCTAATTGACGGCCACATTAAGCGCATCTGTATAACACCGGTGGATGGCATTAAGGAGGTAAAAGAGGTGCCTCATAACCACACTCCCGAGGTGGAGCCCTCTAATAGGGATTTATCGACAAGGGTGTACAAAACCACCGTTGCCATTATTGGGGCAGGCCCAGCAGGATTGGCTTGCAGGGAATTGCTGCTCAAGCATCAAGTGGAAAATATTGTTATTGACAACAACGAAACCATTGGTGGCCAGTTCAATATGCAAACGCACCAGTTCTTCTTCTTCGAAAAGGAGAAAAAGTTTGGTGGTATGCGTGGCTTTGAAATTGCAAAAACGCTTGCCGGAGACAACCACGAAGGTATTTTCCTCAACAGCACCGTTTGGGATATTCTTGAGGGGAAGCGTATTGCCATTAAGAACATTCGCACAGAAGAGATTTACTTTGTTGAGGCCGACTACATGGTGGTTGCTACGGGTGCCGTTCCATTTATGCCAACATTCGAGAACGACGACGTGCCTGGTGTTTATACCGCTGCGGTTGTTCAAAAAATGATGAATCAGGAATTCACCTTGCTTGGCAAAAACGTGCTGACAGTGGGTGCTGGAAATATTGGCTACCTCACTTCCTATCAGCTAATGCAGGCTGGCGCAAACGTAAAGGCAATTATAGAGGCAATGCCTGTTGAAGGAGGCTTTCCAGTCCAGGCAAACAGGGTTCGTCGTTTGGGAATTCCTGTTATGCTTAGCAAAATACTTATTAAAGCCCTACCAAATGAAAAACGAGATGGAGTTATTGGCGCCATCATTGCCGATTGCGAAAATTTCAAACCAATTCCCGGAACTGAGCAAATCATTGAAGGGATAGACGCTATCAATATCTGCACCGGACTGGTGGCTGATGACCAGCTGCTAATAAAAGGTAACGAGGTATTTGGTAGAAACTGCTATGGTGCCGGTGACGCTATCCGAATTGGAGAAGGCACCAGCGCTGTTCTAAAAGGGAAACAGGTAGCTTTCGAAATTCTTCTGGAGTTGGGGGCACGGGTTAAATATGATGACTATCTAGCAGTTTCAAAGGAATATATCGATTCTCAGCAACATCCGCTTCGAGTTATTGAGAAGCCATTTGTGCCCACCGAGGAGCGCATGCAAAAACCATTTGTGCAAATCGATTGCCTCTATGGCTTCGCATGCAACCCATGCCAGTTTGCCTGTCCGCATGGTGCAATCACAAAAAGTTCCACAAGCACTGTTCCTCAGATCGACTTCAACAAGTGCATCGGATGCATGGAATGCGTTTACCAATGTCCGGGGCTGGCTATCTTCGGCTATAACTACGCCAAGGATTGGCTATTTCTTCCCATTGAGTATGCAGCACAAGAAGGTGCCGAGGTATTTCTTGTTGATAACCAAGGAAAAAAGTTGGGAGAAGGCGTTATCGAGAAAATCCTTACCAAGAAAAACAAGACCAATATTGCCCGTGTAAAGTCCACCACCCTACACGGCAACGAACTAGTTTCCGTTAGAGGTTTCATCGTTAAGGTGAACTACCCCGGACCGGTCACAATGTCGAAAACAAACTACACTCCAGAGGAAAAAACATACGTGTGCCACTGCGATGACGTTTCTATGGATGAAGTGCTTGCTACAATAGGCAACCGCAAATTCATCTCCGCCGACGAAATTAAGCATACCACCCGTCTTGGAATGGGAGCTTGTCGTGGGAAGCGATGCATTAAGAGATTGAAAACAGCCCTCCTTCCAATGGGCATTCAAATTGTGGGTGATGCAACTCCTCGCGGTCCGTTGAGCAACCAGATTAACATGGGAGAACTTTTTCCAAGGAATGTTCACGAGACCTATATCACCGGAATTAATGGCAAAAAAGTTCAGGTGGTTAAGGTAAAGGCCCTAGTTGCTGGTGGAGGAATTGCAGGAAGTGCGCTATTCCGCTACATGGCCGAAGCAGGCATGGCTCCTGTACTTCTCAACTATGGTCGTGGTGCTTCATGGCGGAATATTGCAGGTGGACGTCCAGCCTTTTCGCTTCCGGAAATTGCAGACATCGCCATAAGAAGCCATGAAATATTCAAGGATCTGAATAAAATTAGCAAAATAGACTATAGGCCAATCAACTATGTATCTTTTGCCCATGACGAAGCCAACTACAAAGCACTTGAGGCTTCCAAAGCATGGAGCAACGCCTTTATGGTTGAGCCTAAGGATTTCAAAAAAGAAATCTCGCCAAACTTTAACCCAAAGTTAAACACTTATTTATCAGCTCTAATAACCAAGGACTGCTGGCAGGCAACTCCTGGGAAGACTGTTGATTTGCTTCGCAAACTTGGTCTTGCAAAGGGCGGAATGGTAAAGGAAGATTGTGAGCTAATCAGCGTACATCGCAATGGAAATGAGTATGTGGCTCTCGTAAGAGATCACGACCACAGCTACATCGAATACCATGCAGAAAACTTTGTCAACGCCCTCGGACCAGAGTGTGACAAGTATGCGCGCCAGCTGGGATTAGATTTAGGCATATATCCAGTAAAACATCAAGCCTTTATTACTCGTCGACTACCATGGATGGGTGTGAATGGCGATCCACTTGGCATGCTGATTGATCGTCGTAAGTACAAAGGATTTGCAGCAGTGTATGGTCAGCAGCTTGCTGAAACGGGCCAAATCATTGGTTGTGCCTCACCTGCAAGTGACGCTCAGGAATCAGGCAAAAACCTTAAGATAAACACTCAAGAGTTTATAGAAATTGCCTCTGAGGTATTTGCCAGCTGGATTCCGCAGCTTTCAAGCGTCGGTTTCCAAGCAGTGTGGGCTGGATATTACACCGAACCAAGAATGTATGTAGATCCATCCAACGGTCTTCTTGTTGGACTACGTGGTCATGGATTTATGCTTGGTCAAGGGCTAGCCAAAATGTATGTTGACACACTTACCGGAAAACCAGTTCCAGACTACTTTAAACGCTTAGCCGTCGATGGTGATGGACTTCCAGAAAAAGCGTTTAAATAGCGTAGATATTCCCCCAGATAAATCCCGGTTTACAAGAATGTATCCCGGGATTCTTTGTCTTAGAAAACTTAATCTAACTCATATGATTATTTGCAGAGCGACTCTCACAACTTACCTTAAGAATTTTAAAAAAAGTAACCAATAAATTGATCGTAGCGAAGTTCCAGCCTGAAATTTTTTCATTAATAATAACTCATGCAATCATCATTTTGCGGTTATGTGAATGATGAAAAGGTTAAAAGATTGCAATAAAATTTGCATAGATTATTCTATTAAACTAATTTTCAGAAGTTGTTTAAACCAAAAAACCTATGAAAAAGATTCTACAATTTCTATTTTTAGGCTCTCTTGCGATAAGCCTAAACATTCCTTTGCAGGCAAGTCCTGCCTATCCATTTCCAATCATGTTTACACAACCTGATGGGTCACACATAAAAATTATTTTGAAGGGTGATGAATATTCTAAATGGGCTGAAACAAACGATGGCTATGCACTGCTCTTCGATAGCAAAGGATACTATGAGTATGCAAAAGTTGATGAGAGAAACTATATGGTTCCATCAGGAATAATCGCCAAATCGCCTGAGACTAGAACTGCTGAAGATGTTAGTTTTTTATCCAAGACGAAGCCGCATTTAACTTACTCAAAAGAGCAGCTATCAATGTTGCGAACTGCAGCCTCGGTCAGAAACAATGCGACTCAAAGAGCATTTCCAACAATTGGGAATCATAAACTCGTCTGTATTCTTATTGGATTTCAGGATGTTCCTTTTCAAAAAACACACGCAGATTTTGACAACCTATTTAATCAGGTAAACTACTCAGCTAGTGGAGCAAGTGGTAGTGTAAAGGATTATTACCTTGAAAACTCGCAGGGTCAGTTTAATCTTACTGTTACGGTTGCCGGTCCCTATGTTGCCGACCACAACATGGCATACTACGGAGCCAACAATAGCAATGGTGACGATGCCGACCCACGAGCATTGGTTACCGAAGCCGTTACAAAAGCAGATGCAGATGTAAATTATGCAGACTTTGATAACGATGGTGATGGAACTGTAGACGGTGTTTATGTAATATATGCAGGTTATGGCGAGGAAGCTGGCGCCAGTTCAGATGCCATTTGGGCTCACGCATGGTCAATCACACCTCTTACCCTCGATGGCAAAACCGTAAGCAGATACTCTACTTCCGCTGAGTTACGCGGTAATTCCGGCACACAAATAACTACTATTGGCGTTATATGCCACGAATTTGGCCATGTACTCGGTGCACCAGATTACTACGATACTGACTATGCCGAATCAGGTGGCCAATATACTGGAAATGGCAATTGGGATATTATGGCAGGAGGGTCTTGGAACAATCAAGGTCTTTCACCTGCAAATCATAATCCTTATACCAAAGTTTATATCTACCACTGGGCGTCTATCACCACAATCTCATCACCCCAAGACATTGAGATTTTTCCAACAAATACAACACAGGCAAACTATTATCGGGTCAATACAAAGACTGACGGGGAATATTACATACTAGAAAACCGACAAAATATTGGCTTTGACACTGCCCTACCAGGTCATGGTTTAATGGTTTACCATGTAAACAAAGATTTTGATGCATATCTCAGTTCAAATAAATTGAATGCTGGATTTCCTCAAATGATATATCCTGTTTGTGCATCAAACACTTCAATCATTAACAGCACTCCCGCATCATTTGGTAACATTAATAGTGATGGTTGCCCATTCCCAGGATCTTCGAGTGTAACTGAATTCACCGATTACACGGAACCTTCCGAAATGTCATGGGATGGCTACTACACAGGGGTTCCTATTACACAAATTGCCGAAAATTCTACAACTAAATCCATCACGCTTAGCGTAAATGAAACAGCAGATTTTTATGCTTCGACAGTTACAGCTCCCATAAATGGGCCGATTACAATCACCGATAATTCATTTGGAAACCAAAGTAGTGCTTGGAGTTGGGACTTTGGTGAAGGTGCAAATCCTCAAACCTCTACAGACCAAGGTCCAATTCAGGTAACCTACTCAGCACCGGGTACAAAAACCATTTCTCTCACAATAGATGGTTCAACAACCACTACCAAAACAGACTATATTGAGGTGTATGACCCAGCTGCAACTGCTGCTGATATTATTCTGTTCAACTTCGATGATCGAAATTTAACAGCAGATGATGGTGTTTCTCCAAATTTGACTCATGCTATTTCAACGACAAGCAGCGGCACCATCAGCTATCTTGCTGGAACACCAACTGGTTATATGCTGAGCTGCTCAGGATGGGACAACGGAGCTAATACCAAAGCATGGGAAATCTCAGTTGATGCTTCAAGTTATAATTCTCTAACAATTTCATCCTCACAGGCCAGTTCATCGGCTGGTCCTAAAAATTTCAAAATTCAATACAAGGTGGGTAGCGGAAGTTGGATTGACTTGCCAAATAGCAGTATAACCTTAACTTCCACTTTAACTCAACAGCTTAACAATATTGCCCTACCAGCAGATTGTGACAACCAAAGTCAGGTCGGTATCAGATGGGTAATGGCTGATAATACGTCAGTTGGGAATGGCCAAGTTACAGCAGGTGGTTTAAGCAAGATAGATGATATCCACGTGCAAGGATTGCTTGGTCAGGGACCTTTAGGGATTGAAACCAATAATACTGGATTAGTTATCACAACCTTCCCTAACCCATTCTCCTCAAGTATAACCGTAAGCGCAGAATCACCCATAAAGAACATTTCTGTTTACGATATTACAGGCAAGACAATTTTGAACATTCCTGTCAACATGGAAAATTCAAAAACTTTTGGTACTGCCAACTTTGCAAAGGGTTACTACCTCATCAGAGTTACCGATGCAAACAATCATGTTAGTACCATGAAAACGGTAAAACAGTAAATTAGTGGATTATACCATCGAAAGAGAGCAGCCAGTCTGCTCTCTTTTTTTATTAGCACCATATCAGAAGTTTAGATTTGGAGAGCATGAAATGTGTTTTCTGTTCATTGCCATAATAAGGTAGACATACAATCGCTTATAATTTTTAGTTTTGCAAAAAAAAGCATGGCTAGATATAAGCTCACCCTGGAATACGACGGCACCAAATTTCGAGGCTGGCAGTACCAACCCAACCAGCCAACCGTTATGGGCAGGATTATGGAAGCATGTGATATTGCTCTCAATACCAGCAAGTTTGAACTCTATGGCTCTGGCCGAACCGACGCGGGGGTTCATGCAATTGCACAGGTTGCACACCTTGAAGTAAACACACAGCTGCCACCAAAGGTCATAAAACTTCAGATAAACGACCAGCTACCATCGGCCATTAATATACTGCACGTTGAAAAAGTAGGCAGCCAATTTCATGCCCGGCACGACGCTGTTGCTCGCAGCTATGTGTACCAAATAGCAACCCGCCGTACAGCATTTGGAAAAAACAACTGTTGGTGGATCAAGGACAAGCTGAATATTTCGGCAATGGAAAATGCCGCCGAGATTATGCAAGGATTCAATGACTATAGTTCATTTGGGTCTTCCGAGGACGAAGAGGCCTCAACCAAGGTAGATGTGCATTGGGTAAGAATTTATGAAATTGAGAATTCCATAATAATCCACGTTGTGGGTTCGCACTTCTTGTGGAAAATGGTTCGCCGAATGGTTGGCGTATTAGTTGAGGTTGGTCGCGGCAACATTGCCATAGACCAGGTAAAAAAGATGTTCACCTCCTTCTCTTCAATTCCTGCAAAGGTAACTGCGCCACCATCGGGTCTTTACCTCGAGCGAGTTTACTATGCAGGAGAAGAAATTGCGGAGGAACCAGTTTGGATAATGAATCTCTTCAAGATTTCTTAATAACTATCGCTCAACCAAATCCGGGAAAAAATTTCTCAGCGAACTTAGTATTTGGCCTTTTGTAAAGGGTTCCCGTGTAATTAGAAGAATGGTATCGTCCCCAGCAAGGGTACCAATAATCTCCAACATCTTCACCGAATCTATAAACGTTGCAACTCCGCTTGCAAAGCCAGAGTGCGTTTTCAGAACTGCAAAGCTATGGGTGAATTCAACTGAAACTACGCTCTCTAATGGCACATTTAAAGTCGGCGTTGGCTTTGAGCCGTGTGTGCTCCCAGCCAAAACATAGGCATAGCCTGTTTCCAAATCAGGAGCCTTGGCCACACCTATTGCCTTTAGGTCACGCGACAATGTAGCTTGTGTTACCTCAATTCCACCCTGTTTTAAAAACACTAGTAATTGTTCCTGGCTGGATATCTTCATAGATGAAATCAACCTCTTTATTTCCAACACTCTATCTTTCTTCTTTGACATTGTAAAATTTTTCAATTTGTCGTCAAGTTCAAATTCTAATCACAAACTTTCTAAGTCACAAAAGTAAAAGATAATCAAAGGCTAACAATAAGCTAAAGAAAAAATCAGCTCTCCGATTACATTTGCCCTACCAACAAGAGAAAAACACTTAGCCATTAGAACGTTTACGATAAGTGAGGAGCGATTGAGCCGCTTGCTCAGCGATGCTATTTATAAGTTGAAACTAGAAGACGTCAGCAGTAGCACCTACCATATTCCACCAAACACTAATTCTATAATAACCTATCAGACAATTTATTGCCAGTTAATATCAAACCTAAAAAAGGCAGTATTATGTTACACTGAAACAGCCCAAATTCTGGTGGATTATTCAATCGGAATAGATTTCTCTTTCAATTAGGAGAAGATGAGCTATGTCAATTTGGCATTTAGAGCTAATTAACTACTTACAAAATCAACCATTAAGTTTGTAACCTAACCCTTAATTGCGCTTGGCATAACGAACAACAATTTCCTCTAAACTCCTTTTTGGTACATGGTGCACCTGCTTGCCATCGCGCCAATACTTAACATCACCTTTGTTATTGAGCAGTTCTACAGCGACCTCCTCCTTGGGAACGCCCAACGCTAAAACCAAAACCGGCTTCAGATTTTCGGGAAGATGAAGAAACTCAGCAATCTCCTTTCGCTTTATAGAACCAAGAATGCAGCCCCCAAGACCTGCTTCAACCGCACCAAGCATGATGCTTTGAGCGGCAATGCCTTGATCGTGGACACTGCCTTCCACAATTGAAGAATCCTCAAGCATAATAATATAGGCAGAAGGCCTTTCTCCCTCAATCGGTCCATCCCAATCATTCAAATACCCAGCCCAAGCCAAAAATGGAAACAGCTGTGCATTACGTTCAGGGTCGCATACAATGGAATACTTGAGCGGTTGTAAATTTCGACCCGATGGCGACATTCGAGCAAGATCGACAAGTGTAAGCAGCGTTTTTTCAGCTACTGGCTTCTGCTGAAAGAAACGGCGATAGCTCCTGTTTCTATAAACAAGTTCCTTAATCATGGTAGCAATATTTTACTAAAAAGCTGTTCATCTATGACAGACGAACAGCTAATTCGATTAATTCTTTTCCTAAAATCTTTGGCCAATAACTTTCCAGTCTACAACATTCCAAAATGATTGCAGATAATCAGGCCTCCTATTCTGATAGTCAAGGTAGTAGGCATGCTCCCAAACATCGCAAGTTAAGATTGGTTTATACCCTTTCCGCATCGGATTTCCGGCATTGGACTCCTGAATAATCTCCAACTTACCTTCCTTATTTACAACCAGCCAAGCCCACCCAGAGCCAAATAGCGTTGCGCCTGCTTTGGCAAACTGCTCCTTAAAGGCTGAAAGAGAACCAAACGACTGATTTATAGCCTCAGCCAACTTGCCGGTTGGCGCAGACAATGGTGTAGGCGAAAACTGCATGAAGTAAAAGGTGTGGTTCCAAACCTGTGCGCCATTGTTGAAGATACCACCATCGGCCTCACGAACAATTGTTTCTAAATCAGCATTTTCAAACTTGCTGCCAGGCAAAAGATTGTTGAGGTTATTAACATAAGCCTGATGATGCTTTCCATAGTGAAACTCAAAAGTTCTACTACTAATATGCGGCTCCAACGCAGCAAAGTCGTACGGGAGTTTTGGCAATTCGTGCTTCATGGCATTTGTTTTTAAGTTAGATAAACAAAGTTAACCCAATCGTAAGGAAGAACCAAGCTAATTATCTATAAAAGAAAAGCCGACATTGCTGCCGGCCCCACTCATCTAACCCAAAAACTAAAGCTACTATTCATTGATAATTAAAGGTTGTTGTATCGACGATTAACCTCGTCCCAATTAATCAAGTTCCAAAATGCAGCAACATAATCGTTCCTCCTATTTTGGTATTTCAAGTAGTAGGCATGCTCCCAAACATCAAGTCCTAATATTGGATATCCCTTGACATCGGACACATCCATTCTAGGGTTGTCCTGATTGGGTGTGGAAGCAATTGTCAGCTTGCCTTGAACGTCAACTAGCCAAGCCCAACCAGAGCCGAATCTTGACATGGCAGCCTTACCAAACTCCTCCTTAAATGCAACAAAGGAACCAAAGTTCTTGTCAATAGATTTTGCAATATCGCCGGTTGGATTGCCACCTCCATTTGGAGATAGGATTGTCCAAAATAGGCTGTGGTTGTAAAAACCACCACCATTATTTCGAACAGCAACCGGGTATTTTGATACATTTTTCAGCAATTCATCAATGGGCAACTTCTCCATTTCGGTGCCCTGAGTTGCTGCATTGAGGTTGTTGGTATAGGCTCCATGATGCTTTGTATGGTGAATCTCCATTGTTAAAGCATCAATGTGTGGTTCTAGTGCGCTGTAAGCGTAGGGTAATTTTGGTAATTCGAATGCCATGATATTTTGTTTTAAAAGTTACTATTTGTATTCAGTTTAAATTAAAACAACGAATAAATAAAAAAGTTCATGGCAATAACTATCTTACACAAAGAGACACATACTTACCTAACATCCATGTAGAAGGGAGTTTTTATAAAAAGAAAGTTACAGGGGAAGTAGCCTAGGACTTTGGCCCTACCAATTATTCTAAGACGTGAAGTTGACCAAACAAATATCACTCTCATCTGTTATTGAGTCGAATTTTGCTTGGTTGACCAAGTTCAGAATTAATTCAAAGGCTAAGGAGAGCGATGCTAAGAGCTAGATTGTTTCAAAGGCTACTATCAGAAACTGTGCTGCAATTAATCTTTAAGGTTAGGGTTGTAGGGGACAACCTTTTCCTTGGTTATGGTAAACATCTCTATCCGCAGGAAGTAATAGGTTACCTCATAAAACTCCACCCTCCACTTACCATCGAGCGAGTTTACAGAACCTGTTTTTTTTGCGAGCTTACCCCATAAAGGCTTTTGCGTAGTATGCCCCTTGTTCCCAGACTGATTCAAATGCAGCACATTTTTATTAAATACTAAATTAGCATTAATTTTTCGTGTTACCCTTATTTTCAGTAAACAAAATGACAAAAATACTTAAAAACATTACCATTGAGGAGCTTGTTGAAGTCCTTCCAGAGTCAGTGAAACTGTTAAAAGATAGGGGAATACGTTGCATAATTTGCGGCGAGCCCATTTGGGGAACACTGGAGGAGGCAGCCAAGGAGAAAAGCATCACCGATGACGAACTTGAGGCTGTGGTTCAGGAGTTGAACAACTTAGCTAGCCATAAATAGCAAAAGTCCCTCCAAAGGAGGAACTTTTGCACAATGACACGAATGTGATTACCATATTTTATTGGGAATCAAGTAGTTCTTCACGTAGTCGTTTACACCATCTTCCAGGGTGGTAAATGGTTTAACATAGCCAATAGAACGAAGTTTCGCCATATTGGCTTCTGTAAAATATTGGTATTTATCACGAATATCAATTGGGGTATCAATAAAGCTGATATCCTCCTTCACTCCCATCGCCCCAAAGGTTGCCTTTGTAAGATCAAGAAATGTTCGTGCAGTTCCGGTGCCCATGTTGTAGATTCCTGAATTCTTTCTGGTCTGCATTAAGAAAAACATGACATCGCAAAGGTCCTTCACATATACAAAATCGCGCATCTGCCCACCATCAGTAAACTTTGGATTATGCGAACGGAATAACTTCATTTTTCCCGTAGCAGATATCTGGTTAAAAGAATGAAAAATCACAGAAGCCATGCGCCCCTTGTGGAATTCATTTGGACCGTAGACGTTGAAAAACTTTAGACCAGCCCAGAAAAATGGCTTCTTAGGTTGAGCAAGAGCCCACTTGTCAAAATCGTTTTTTGACTCACCATAAGGATTTAAAGGCTTTAGCTTGGAAATAACGGAGTGATCATCATCGTAGCCAAACTCACCCATGCCATAGGTTGCAGCCGAAGAGGCATACACCAGCGGCAATCCAAACTCAACACAGGCACTCCATACCATCTGGGAATATTCCAGATTTAGCTTGTTGAAAACCTTTACATCAAATTCGGCAGTATTAGTTCTAGCACCCAGATGAAAAACAAATTCCACCTGCTTGTGGTTCCTTTGGAGCCACTCCTGAAAAGCATCGCGGTCAACTAATGTCGTATAACTTTTTCCCTCGTAGTTCTGTCGTTTCTCGTCGTGCGAAAAATCGTCAACCAATACAACATCGTTGAATCCCTCCTGATTCAATCTCGAAACCAAACCGCTACCAATAAACCCGGCTGCCCCAGTAACTATAATCATTTTGTAAGTATTTCGATTTTATAATCTCAATATTCTTAATGCCCTATGCATGCACCCCTACGGCGACTTGATGCATTGGCACAAAGATATAGATTTATGACTAAACACACTCTGGATAAAAAATTCTGTATGGCATGGGCAACATTAAAAAAGGCACAATAAGGACTGCAACCCATATTTGAACTCATTTATTCACTATTCTTTCCAGGAACTATGTTCAACGACATTACAATTGAGATCAAATATTTCTGAGTATTGATAACAAAAAAACTATTTTCGCAACAATAACATTAGGCTTCGATCGGATTCTCATTTTGGGAACATTAGAACAAAACGAAATGTTTTCGGTTTATATGTTTATGATTAGATAAACAACGCTAAACAACATGCAGGAGGTTTTCATTACTCGCAGGGAAAGATTTAACGCTGCCCACAGGCTTTTTCGTCCCGACTACTCTGACGAGAAGAATATGGAAGTTTATGGCAAGTGCTCAAACCCAAACTGGCATGGACACAACTACATTCTTTTTGTAACAGTGAAAGGACATTTAGATCCTGATATAGGGTACGTAATGAACTTGAAGGACCTAAGCAAGATAATTCGCGATGAAGTAGTAGAAAAAATTGACCACAAAAACATGAATGTGGAGGTAGATTTTATGCAAGGCCGCATTGCTTCAACAGAAAATTTGGCCATTGCAATTTGGGAGGTAATTGCCCCAAAAATTGGTAACATAGGAGCTATTCTCCATTGCGTTAAGGTGCAAGAAACAGAGAATAACTGGGCAGAATATTACGGAAACTAAATACCACGAAATGGAAACGATAAATAGCGGAGCCATTATCAACGAAAATGATGGCTATGCAAAAATTGAGCGGTGGAATACCGAAAAAACAGAACTTTTAGCTGAGCACTACAAAGCAATACTACAGCTGATTGGGGAAAATCCCGAGCGAGAAGGTTTGCTGGCCACTCCCGAGCGAGTTGCTAAGGCAATGCAATTCCTTATGCAAGGCTACAATACAGACCCAAAAGAGTTGATCAATAAAGCAAAATTCAAGGAAGATTATCAGCAAATGGTTCTCGTGAAGGACATTGAACTTTACTCAATGTGCGAGCATCACATGATACCATTTTATGGAAAGGCACATGTAGCCTATATTCCAAATGGATACATTACTGGATTAAGTAAAATTGCAAGAGTTGTTGAAGCGTTTGCCCGGAGACTTCAAATTCAAGAACGTCTTACAGTTCAAATCCGTGACGCTATTCAGGAAACGCTTCATCCACTTGGTGTTGCAGTAGTTATAGAGGCCAGCCATATGTGTATGCAGATGCGCGGGGTACAAAAGCAAAATTCAGTAACAACCACTTCTGCCTTCACCGGAGCCTTTCTTACCCAAAACAAAACAAGGGAAGAGTTTATTCACCTTATAGGAGTGAAACTACACTAAGAAAAAAATTCCACAATTAAAAAGGGGAACCTACAATTTTGGTTCCCCTTTCCCTTCTAACCCTAAACCTAATCTACCCCTCAGGGGCAGTTTCCTCACTTTTGCTCTTTTGTTTATTGCTCAACCTCTTATATAGATCAACAAAATCGTAGAGGTAAATCAAGGAGAAGCCAAGTGTTCTATTTGAGTTGAACTCGGAGTCTTCCTTATGAACATCCATAAAACTATAATCATAGCGTAGGTCGAAAACCCATGTACCCAATTTTCGAGGCCACTCTACACCTGCGCCAAATGCAAAGCCATAATCCATTGTTCGCCAACCAGAGTTATCAAGTGAAGACTCGTAAGATTGACCTGAGACAGCATCAGTATAAACAGCAGTTCCGCCAGTTCTTACATTTACGAAACCACCACCTTCAACGTGAATCCGAGTAACGCCAATGGCCATTAGCGAATATTGAGCCAGAATTGGAATTCCAATATAACTCGTCTTAAACTTGCTTTCAAAGGAGCCACTTTCAACCTTAACACCCTTTTGTATAAACATTAATTCGGGTTGCAATGCCCATTTTTCATTAATTCCTAATTTGCCAGAAACCCCAAGTTCGAACCCAGTTCTGAACTTCGATGTTCCACCAAATGAGCTTGATGTATTGGAAATCTTCGAAAGCGCAAGGCCAATTTTTGGACCCAAATAAAAATAGCCAAACTCCTTTTTCCCAATCTTTACCACCTGCCCATATGAGCCCAGTGAAATTATTAAACTTATTAAAAATGCGGTAACAACTTTCATAGATGACTTCCTTAAATAGTTTGTTGTCAATTTACAATATTGTAAATTGAAGAAATGAAGCAATTTAGAATTTGTATTACTTTTGTCGAGTAACCAATAAAATTGCTATGAAGGCATTTGTATTTCCCGGTCAGGGCGCTCAATTTGTAGGCATGGGGAAAGATCTTTACGACAGTAATCCCGCAGCTAAAGAACTTTTTGAAAAGGCAAACAACATTCTTGGGTTTCGTATTACCGACATGATGTTCTCAGGAACCGATGAGGATTTGAGACAAACAAAAGTTACTCAACCTGCAATTTTCTTGCATTCGGTTATTCTTGCAAAGTCGCTTGGAGATAAATTCAAGCCAGAGATGGTGGCTGGACATTCCCTAGGGGAGTTTTCCGCTTTGGTAGCCGCAGAGGCCCTAACTTTTGAAGACGGACTCCGCCTTGTTTCCAAGAGGGCCATGGCCATGCAAAAAGCGTGTGAGAAAGAGCCCTCCACCATGGCCGCAATTCTTGGCCTTGAGGACGAAAAGGTTGAGCAAATCTGCAACTCAATAGATGAGGTAGTAGTACCTGCAAACTACAATAGCCCTGGACAGCTAGTAATTTCAGGCTCCATGAAAGGCATTGAAATTGCCTGCGAAAAAATGAAGGAGGCTGGGGCAAAACGAGCACTCCCACTTAAAGTTGGTGGTGCATTTCACTCTCCCCTTATGGAACCTGCACGCAAGGAGCTTGAGGAGGCAATTATGGCTACCAACTTCAGCAAACCTATCTGCCCAATCTACCAGAATGTTAGTGCACAGGCCGTTACTGACCCAAAAACAATAAAGAAAAACTTGGTGGCTCAGCTAACTGCTCCAGTTCGATGGACACAAAGCGTGAAAAATATGGTTGCCGATGGTGCAACATACTTTACTGAAATTGGCCCAGGAAACGTTCTTCAAGGGTTGGTGAAAAAAATAGAAAAAGTAGAAGCAGAGAGCATTCAATCACTATAGTAAAAAAGGCGAGTTTTCCCGCCTTTTTTACTCTTTGAACTTAAAAATTATATTTTGCTTCAGATCAGGATGCAGGCTATTGGCCACGGGGCATTCCTTGGAGGCCAATTCAAGCAACTTCCTCTCCTTTACCGAATAGTTGTTGTGTGGAAAGGTAAGCTCTACAACCACCTCCACAACCCTACGTGGATTAGTACCCATAATTTTCGTAATCTTAACGTCGGTTCCATCAATATCGAAGCCGTGGGTTCGAGCAGAAATGCCCATTATGGTAAGCATACAACTACCAAGAGATGTAGCCAGAAGGTCGGTTGGAGAAAAGAACTCACCGCGTCCCTGATTGTCGATTGGCGCATCGGTAACAATCTTGTTGCCAGAACGAACGTGTAGTGCTTCGGTCCGAAGTTCTCCAATATACTTTGTTCTTACAGTTTCCATAGCAATATTTTTATGGCATGTTAACAACTAGTAGTTAAGGGTGTTCAAACTTGGTACAAAAAAAGGGGCGAATACGCCCCTTTTGAAATATTCTTAGCGAACCGATTAGATAACGCCTTGCTCAAGCATTGCTTTGGCAACCTTCATAAATCCGGCAACGTTAGCTCCCTTAACGTAGTCAACATAGCCATCCTTATTCTTACCATACTGAACGCAAGCAGCGTGAATGCTCTTCATAATCTGGTGTAGACGAGCATCAACTTCTTCTGTTCCCCAGCTGAGTTTCATGCTATTTTGGCTCATTTCCAAGCCAGAAGTTGCAACGCCACCAGCATTTACGGCCTTACCAGGTGCAAAAAGAATTTTTGCCTTATGGAATACAGCAATAGCTTCAGGGGTGCAAGGCATGTTAGCGCCTTCGGCAACGCAAACAGTGCCATTCTTTACGAGCAATTCAGCATCTTCCTTACCAAGTTCGTTTTGAGTTGCGCAAGGCATTGCTACGTCAACCTTAACCTCCCAAGGTCTCTTACCTGCCACAAACTTAGAGCCTGCAAACTTTTTCTCGTAAGGAGCAACGATATCTTGGTTTGTAGCACGAAGTTCGAGTAGAAACTCAATCTTATTGCCTGTGATACCAGCCTCATCGTAGATGTAACCATCAGGACCAGAAATGGTAACAACCTTACCACCAAGTTCAGTAACCTTAAGACAGGCGCCCCAAGCCACGTTACCAAAACCGGAAATAGCAACTCTCTTGCCGTTGAAGTCGGTACCCTTAGTAGCCAACATTTCCTTTGCAAAGTAGGTAGCACCAAAACCTGTAGCTTCAGGACGGATGAGTGAACCTCCAAATGTGAGACCCTTGCCGGTAAGAACGCCAGAGTTTTCACGAGCTAACTTACGATACATACCGTATAAGAAGCCAATTTCACGGCCACCTACGCCAATATCACCAGCAGGAACGTCAGTCTCTGGACCAATATGTCTCCAAAGCTCAGTCATAAAACCTTGACAGAAGCGCATTACTTCAGCATCGCTTTTTCCCTTAGGATCGAAATCAGATCCGCCTTTTCCACCACCCATAGGCAATGTTGTAAGTGCGTTCTTGAAAATTTGCTCAAAACCTAAGAACTTCAAGATGCTAAGATTTACACTAGGGTGAAATCTCAAGCCACCTTTGTAAGGTCCAATGGCATTGTTAAACTGAATACGGTAAGCGAGGTTAACATGAACGTTACCTTCATCGTCAACCCAAGGCACTTTAAAAGTAAAGATTCGGTCAGGCTCAACGAGTCTTTCAATAATCTTAGCGGATTCGAATTCAGGATGCTGGTTGTAAACTTCTTCGATAGATTCCAACACCTCGTGCACAGCTTGGAGGTATTCTCTTTCGCCGGGATGCTTTTTTTCAAGCTCCGCCATTAACTTCTGTACATTCATTGCTAAAAGGTTTTTATAA